>JAQBFN010000041.1:0-18894 GCA_032123335.1 Microcaldota archaeon | reverse complement strand
AAGATGCCTTTATTTTCTCTTCAATATTTCCTCAAGAGGGTCTTTTCCTGCCCCTGCTGCTTCCCGCATCATCTTCCCCTGGGGTGTTTCATAATAGTTTATCATTTTATTATTTTTTCCATAGAGGTAAAATCCCCGGATGATGCATCTGTCGAATTCCTCCCATCCCCGCAAGAGCGGCCAGATAGTCCCGTTTTCATCTGAAAAGAGGACATCAAAACTAAGCAGGTAAGATTCCTTTGTTTTCGGATTTTGTGTGATCACTGCAATGTGGCTTCCCCCCTGCGTGGTAATGCCAAGGAGATATGTTTTCATCCCCTTTTTTCTGAACAGGTTGGCTTGGAGCAAACTAACAGCAACACAGGCCCATACTCTGTCCTGTTCAGTATCTCCATCAATAAAAAGGTCTCTTAATCCACTATACAGCTCTTCGTTGCTCAGCCCCAAAGCATCCTGGTATTCCTGGGAAAGCGCGGTCTTTTTAACAATATCAGCCCACCTTTTTTCATCTGCCGTTTCTCCTGCAATTTGCCCCAGTTTCTGCGCCGCATACAATACCTCCTCAACAGATTCATCGGCATACTGTTCTGCGAATTCTTCAAATGTTTCTGCATTGTTTATGTGTTCTTCAAAAATATCTGCGGATTCATCCTTACTATCCCTCATCCGTATGTGTTTGGCAGAGCCAAGTCCCCTTCCATCTCTAAAACCTTGGGCCAGTTTCAGGGCCAAATGTTTCTTTTTTCCTCCAAAACGAATCCTTGCCCCCATCATCATTTCATCCCCCAGAAGGGGCAGCATTCCGTGGCTGACACTCCCGTAAATTTCAGGAATAAGTTTTCCCGTATCAGTTGAAATAGCCACCATTCCCCCGGTTTCCAGTTGGTTGTAGAATATCTGCGCATCTATCACTGCTGCATCGAACTGTAGCCTAAGGCCTCCCTTGACATTGCGGTGCTGGGGGGTCAGGCTTTCCCATCCCCCGCCTCTGACATCCCTTTCATATAGCATCACTTCTTCAATTGCATAAACTGTAACGTTGCCATAATCAAGAGCAGCCCCAATTTCTACCTCCCTCATTTCCAAACTTGTTCCCCCAGATCCCACATCCGTTGCCGTATCCAGCCCAATGCCAAGCCTGAACCCAACATTTCCTTCTTCACTTTCCAATGGCCTCCATACTGCACCCGCATTGGCGTACATTGTTGTGATTGCTGCGATGTCCTCATTTCCCGGCAGCATCGCCATGTGTATGTTTCCATAAATGTCAAATCTTCCTGGCTGCCCGTTTACTTCGATAGATGGGCTTATGTAGATCAGTGGCTTGTGCGCGGTCAGGTCAAGCATTCCGATTCCTAATTCAAGGTCAACTACTTCTCCATCGTACCCAACTCTTCCGCCCAGGACACGCCCGGCATCCTCAAAGCCCAGGTAGGTAAGCTCTGCATGCATTTTCTCCAAAAATGGGTCCTGCGCATCTATCTTAGTTGGAACAGTGTGTTTGATCTCCTGAGTGCTGTCCCCTTCAATTTTTACCGGAACTGGAGGTCCTTCCAACTCAGTTTTCTTTCTCTTTTGGGCATGAACCATGCGTATCAATTAGTATTTACACCACCAAACGTTATTATTGATGCGTGTCAAATGCACGTTTCTTTTTTGTTCGGCCGCCGTTTGAATTTCTTCCGCATGCTTTTTATATTTTGCAGAATTACTCTTTCCGGTGAAGAAATGCACAAAGTAACCTTAACTCATATTGGGGCAGTTTCCCTTGGGAGGCTGCTCGCAGTCTGGACCTTCGTAATTGGATTGATTTCCCTGGCGCTTTACACAGTGCTTATGCTTCTCATGGCCCTGCTCGGCCTTGCTCAGGGAACGGATATCGTAAGCACATTCATTGCGCTGGTAATCGGCTTTGGGATGGGAGTTGCAGGCCTGGTAGTCTCCGCAATCGTGATGTTCATTGTCGGTTTCATAAGCGCAGTAGTCTACAACATCGTTCTTGGAGTCGGGGGAGGAATCGATATTGATTTCAGGGAGAGGGTAGCCTAGGGATAGCTCCTGAAAATAAATCTTTTTTCCTTTTTCTTCTTTCCTTGCTTCTCTATCGCCCCTACTCCCGGAACAATAGATAATTTTTTAATCAATCCCTGCTACTACCTGCCATGCGCGGGGCCAGGAAAGGGCAGGCATCTATGGAGCAGCTTATACTTGCCGCCATAGGAATCGCCTTCATCGCAGTCCTCTTCTATTTCTCCTTTAACATAGCAAGCGACAGCGTCCGCGTTTCCCAGGCAAGGGACATGGTGCAGAAGCTCTCAAACTCCGCAGACTACATGTATTCGCTGGGCCCCGGCTCAAGCGAGTATGTAAGCATCTACGCTCCAGAGGGAATCCTCCTCACGGGCATCACCAACAACACCGTGCACGTGCGCATTTCCCTCTCAAGCGGGGAAAGCGACCTCTTCATTGAAGGGAAGCCCGCCCTTATAGGGGAAATCCCCACAAGCCCGGGCCCGCACAACGTTCTCGTAACCCACCTGGACAGCCACAAGGTTATGTTCGGAAACACAGTCCTTTCCTGTTCACCCCATTCATTGACAATGAACTTCATCCAGGGGCAGAACGGCACGGGTTCGATACTCGTAAGGAATATTGGGGAATACGGGGTTTCCAGCATAAATGCGGTTTCAGACGGAAACCTGGCGGATATAATGCAGTTTTCACAGCCCGCAAGCACGTTGGACCCGGAAGAAAACAGCTCAATATCCCTCACATTCACAATCCCCCAGGTAAAAAAAACAGGAAGCTATTCCACCATGATCCTGGTTTCCGGGGACATAGACAAGAATGGTACCCGGTTCATTGCGGAGTGCGCTTCCACGGTTACTGCAGTAATCGGGAGATCAAGGCCCCCTGATGGTGACGGCCCGATAATAACCGCCATAAGGCACAACCCAAGGAACCCAACAATCTTCTCAACCACAACTATTCGTGCAACAGCTGACGAAACCACAACAGGAGGCGGGTACATAGCGTTATGCGAGCTTGAGCTCGATGGCTCAGGCATCTGGAACGTAATGGAGCCAACCGATGGCGCATACAACGACATCAAGGAAGTTGTCACCTATTCGATAAACCCGCTCCCGGAGGGTCCCCATACGGTGCGCGTCCGGTGCATAGATGATGAATGGAACACAGGGCCTGCCCGGAGCGAAGATTTCATTGTTTACCTCTACACAAAGGAAGTCCTTTTTGTAACGAGCGGCAGCACCCCCTCATCCGAAGAGCAGCTCTGGATGGACTGGCTTGGCAACCACAGTTCTGTTGAAGGCTTTGCATGGAATTATGATGTGGTGAGCAGCGCGGCGGTTGCAGGTGGCTCGGTGAACATGAGCAAATACCAGGTAACTGCAATTGCAAACTACAACTCCGCAGCCACCAGCGAACTTCTCACATACAAGAGCACGGGCCATTACATCGTGCTGCTTGGCAGCTCAATGAGCAATGGGCCCGGTGAACTCGGCATCAGCGGAGGCGGCAAGTCGTATATCATAGATACTCTCTACGTGAACAACGAGCATTACATAACAGAGGGATACACTATTGATTTGGGCTACCAGATCACAAACGGCTCCTATGCCATCTGGACCGACAAGTTGGTGGATGCCATACTGGTCCTTTCCGAATCCAAGCATGACTACTTTTCAGTAGGGGAAGGGGCGTCCATAATAACTTATGGGATAACCCGGCCGGACATGATGACTGCAGACGGGGACATTTTTGCAACACGGGTATTTGACCAGGCCCTCTTGAACTCATAGCGTATTCCGTTATCGCGCAAATAAAGGTTAGTCTTTTAATTAGTTAATGCTAGTATCTGCCATGCGTGCAGCCAGCAAAGGCCAATCATCCATGGAGCAGATGATAGTTGTTGCCATTGGCCTGACGCTGATTGCAGCCACCTTCTATATTTCATCCAACATGGCAAATGATACACTCCGCGTTTCCCAGGCAAACGATATGGTGCAGAAGCTCTCAAAATCCGCGGATTACGTATATTCGCTCGGGCCCGGCTCAAGCGAAGAGGTAAATGTCTACGTTCCGGACGGGGTTGTTTTCACCAAGATCTCCAACAATACGGTCCATGTGCGCATCTCCCTCTCAAGCGGGGAAAGCGATGTTTTTGCAGACTGCAGCCCCGACCTTATAGGGGAACTCCCGCTGACTTCCGGCCAGCAGGAGGTTCTTGTTGCCCACACCGAAAGCGGCAAGGTTATGTTCGGGAGGAGTTCCCTTTCATGCGCACCCATGGCGCTTACAAAGAGCCTGGTCCAGGGAGAATCCGGCACAGGCATAATTGAACTGGAGAACATTGGAGAATACCTGATACAGGACCTCTCCGCAAGTTCAGATGGAAGCATCGCGGACCTGATGCAGTATTCACAGCCTGCGGATTCTCTTGAGCCGGGCACAAAGACCCAAATATCCCTTACATTTTCAGTCCCGATTGATACCGAGCCCGGAAGCTATTCATCTGCAATAATTGCGTCAGGAAACCTTGAGGCAAATGCCACAGGCCCGGCTGCATACTGCTCTTCAATGGTCACAGTATTGGTTGCAGGATTAACGCCCCCTGACACGCAGGGCCCGCAGGTGATCTTCCTTGGGCACAAGCCAAAGAACCCAAGCATGTTTTCCACGCTATCCATAGAGGCAACCGCGGATGATGCAGAAACGGGCGGAAACGGCGTCGAGGCCTGCGAGGTTGAGCTTGACGGGCTTGGCATCTGGGCTGAGATGGACCCCATTGATGGCGCATATGGGGAGGTACTGGAAAGGGTTACCCACACAATGGGCCCGCTCTCCGCGGGAGACCATTACGTGAGCGTCAGGTGCGTGGACAGCGAGCTGAACCTGGGGCCGGAGCGGCGCGACAATTTCACGGTTTACCCCTACCTGAAGGAAGTCCTGTTCCTGACCACCGATGCAACCCCCTCATCCGAAGAACAGCTCTGGATAAGCTGGCTCGATGCCCACACTTCTGATGAGGGCTTTGCATGGAATTATGATGTAGACTCAAGCGAAAACCTGGCAAGCGGCGCCATAAACGCAAGCCTCTACCAGATAATCGCGATTGTGGACTATAACGACGCAGCTACCGATAAGCTCATTGAATACAAGAACACCGGGCATTATGTCGTGCTGCTTGGAGCCTCAGTAAAAGAAGGGCCCAGGCACCTCATATCCGCACTGCTCGGAGCAGGCAAGCTGTACGGCAGCAACCATATCGCGAACGGTTACAGCTACATAACGGATGGCTATACGATTGGGGAAACTTATGAAATTGTAGATGGTTGCGGAGTCTGGGGCAGCATGCAATTGCAGGGGATACCTATCCTCGCCCCGGTGGAGCAGCCTGAGTACGCTACGCTTGGGGACGCATCTACAGTGCTTACCTACGGGGTTGCCTGCCCGGACCAGATGAATATAGACGGAAATACGTTCGCCTCAAGGGTGTTTGATTATGCGTTGCTCGAATCTTAGGCAGATGCGCGGCCAGATGGCGATGGAATTCATGCTGATGCTCTCAGTGGTGCTGCTGGTTTTCGCATTTTCAGCATTCATTTATTTCCAAAACATTTCCGAAAGCAGCCAGCTCCAGGATAAGCTTGCCGCAACCCAGGTCTGCATCCAGGTCGCATCCACTATTTCCTCTTTTGCAGCATTGGAAGGGACCTCTTCTTACACATTCAGCCTTCCCGAACTGCTCAATTACAAGGATTACACGATATGGATATCCTCGAACAGCCAAAAGGTAAGCGTTGACTACCTGGCTGAAGGCAACCGGGAGCCTGGGGCAGCATGCAGCATGCAGATGGCAGGAATCATGAACTCAACAGGCAGCCCTTCGTTTGGGCTGGAAAAGAACGCAACAATGCAGATAAACGGAGGTGTTATCACTGTCACTCCTTAAGGGGAACATGCGCGGCCAGGTAAGTTCGGCAGATACGATGGTCTCACTCGTGATATTCACATTCCTCCTGGTTTTCCTTATTTCCTTCTGGTTCGTAAACATCCAGCAAATTGCAAATTCCACGGTGAAGGAACGGCTTATGACAGCGGGGATATCCATTTCCGACCTTCTCCTCAAAAGCCCGGGCTACCCGGAAAAATGGGAGCAGAATCCCTCATCCCTGCAGAGGGCGGGGCTCGCGGTTTCCAGCTCTGACCAGAACCTCCTCAGCACGATGAAAGTCGTGAACTTCACAGCTCTCCCCTATGAGCAGGCAAAAGAGGTCCTTGGGCTGGATGGGAACATGCAGTACTACATAACTATCGAGGACCTGGACAACAACAGGCTCCACCAGATGGGGAACTCAAGCATGGACAATGCAACAACAGTAATTTCCTTTGTGCGGCACGCAATCCTGAGCGAGCCAAAAAAACCTGAAAAGCAGGTCCGGGTTACGGTGAATATCTATGAAAGCAAATAAGGGGTTTATTTTTTCCACGGATGCGCTTCTTGCCGTTGCAATAGTCGCGCTGTTTGTGGCTTCCTTCTCCTTTTTCTCTGCCAGCTCTGCGGATGACCCCTACCTCCTTCTCCTGCTTGAAAAACAGGGGAATGACCTGCTGATAGTGCTTGACAAGTCCGGAACGCTTGAAACCCTCGACGCAAATCTCATTTCGCAGTCAATGAACAACACCCTGGAAAAGCCCCTTGCATGGAACATTGAGATTGATTACTACAACTATTCCACCAAATTCGAGTCGGTTTCAAACCTCTCCTTCGGGGGGGATTACGGGAATGCAAAACGGGTCGCGGTTGCAGAGAGGGATTTCCTGGTTTTTGAGAATGCAACCGGCACTGAAAGGAAGCCGATAAAATACTACGGAAAAGCGAGGCTGAAGATATGGGCGGAATGAAAAGAGGAGTGCTGTTCACGGTTTCCCTGATGCTCATCGCATCATCTTTCCTTTACCTACTTGCAGCGGCATCCCTTTATTCCAATTCTACCCGCACAACAGCAATCGAACTGGCAGCAATCGAACGACTGAATGCGCATTCAGATGATATTTCCCATAACCTGGAATCAATCCTCTTTTCCGAAGCGGTCAACGTTACAATCACGAGCGGCCCCAGCAACACCGGAACGCTTACCTTCACTGAGAACCTCCCGTTCGGCACCACTTACTACCTGGACCTCCAGCGCTTCCGGGATTTCGCAGAAGGAAACTCCGAATTCAATACAACCATAGACCTGGATGAGGCGCGCATCCCCATGCTTTACGTGAGCCCACAGGGCATAACGATGGACCATCCCGCCAGCAAAGTGGTGTTCACAGCCCAGGATAGCCCGGATAGCGCGGGTTCCATAACCACCTATGACCTGCAGGTCTTCACAAATGAATCCACCCTCAACCCGGTATGGATAAATGAATCCGAGGTTTCCCCATCAAGCCCGAATGCCGTTTATTTCCACCTTGCGATGCAGGGTTCTAACGGAACAGTATACACGGAGAAATACCTTGACAAATACCAATACAGCGAAGTAAAATTCCTGGACGGGGAAAACGCCTCAATAATGGTCTTCCAGCTCTTCTCTCCAGCTTCCCTCACAATCAACTACAAAAATGAATTCTTCCTGAAAACTATAATCTATTTAAACAGTACAACCGAGAACACCTCGGTGGAGCTGGGGAACAACATTGTTTCCGTATCCACGGGCCAACCCTCGCCACTGGCGAAGGTTTGTGGAGTGAAAATATATGAAAGTTAAGGACATCATGCGGACCGAGTACCTTTTCTTCCACAGGGATGACCAGATGGAATTCATACTCAAGACCTTTGCAAAAAATTTCATCACATCCGCACCCGTACTTGACAAGGATGAGTTCATTGGAATAATAAGCCTCCACAGCATCATGAGGTTTTTCATCCCGAAGAAGCGTTTTCTGTTCTTTTCGCAGCAAGGGATTCCAATCCCTGAACTGAAGCACGTGATTGCCTCAGAAATCGCAAAAAATCCAAAGGCATCCCTTAACCCCGAACAGAAGCTGGAAGACGTAGTCGGGACAATAGCAGGCATGCCCAACTGCATCCCGGTTTTCGAAAAAAACAAAAAACTTGTAGGCATCGTGCGTAGCGAGGACCTCACTTCCTACTTCATGCGAAAACTTGCAACCTATGAAGAGGCAGAAAAAGGGGCATATGACATTTCCAGAGGGGACCGCCGCATTTCCACAGATATTGACCAGCTGCTGGCAATCGTGCATAAAAAAGAGTGGACCCAGATAAAGGAAATCTCAAAGGAACTCGGCCTTTCGGTAAAAACCGCAGAGAAGATGGGGGAAGTGCTGCGTGACCACGGGCTTGTAAAGATGAGGTATAATTTCTTCGTGGGAGCGGAGCTGGGGAGGATTGAAAAAGAAAAACCGCTTGTTGAGGGTGCTGAATCTGGGAAGGCTGAAAAGAAAAAATTGATTGCCCAGAAAGCATTGCGCAAGAAGCGCAAAGGGGCGAAAAAATGAAAAAACGGAAAAAAGCAGCTGCAACCAAACAAAAAACCAAACCGGCTGAAAGCGCAGCAACCGGGATGGTTGAGAAGGATGGAGTTTTTACCTACTCGTTCACGTCCGGGCACACTATTGTCCAGGCCACAATTTCCAAGAAAAAAGGGGACCGCATCTACACATATTCCCTGAGCATTCCTGAACTTGAGGAAGGGACACTTGCATTCCTTGACGAAATAAGGGTAAAGCTCCTCAAGCAGATAAAAATCTCACATGAGGAAGCATTGGACATACGGATGGCAGAACAGCTGCAGCTCAAGGTTATAACTCTTGCAAAAAAAATGATAACCCAGGAAATGCCCCACCTCTCCGAACGCAAGCTTAATTTTGTTGCAGAGAAGATATCTCAGGAGATGCTCGGGCTTGGGGAGATTGAGCTCCTGCTCAAAGATGATTTTATCGAGGAAGTCTGTGTGGACAATTCAAAGGAGCCAATCTGGATATACCACAAGCAGCTTGGATGGATGAAGACCGACATCCGCATAAAGTCCGAGAATGAAATCCTCAACTACGCTTCTTCCATTGCAAGGAAAGTGGGAAGGCAGATAAACGTGCAGAGCCCGCTTCTTGATGCTTACCTGGTTACTGGAGACCGTGTGAATGCAACCATCTACCCTGTTTCCTCCTTTGGGAACACAATCACAATCAGGAAGTTCGCAAGAAAGCCCTGGACAGTAATCGACTACATGAGGATAAAGACCATCTCAAGCGAAGTCGCAGCATTGCTCTGGTTCGCAATCCAGTATGAAATGAGCATAATTGTCGCAGGGGGAACAGGATCAGGGAAGACCAGCCTCCTGAACGTCCTCTGTGCATTCATGCCGCAGAACCAGCGCATCGTTAGCATTGAGCAGACAAGGGAAATCACCCTCCCGTCATATTACCAATGGGTCCCCATGGTTGTGAGGGAAGGCACAAGCGAAGGGAGGGGCGAAGTCTCAATGCTTGACCTGATGGTGAATTCCCTGAGGATGAGGCCGGACAGGATAATCATCGGGGAAATAAGGCGTGCTGAAGAGGCCCAGGTGCTTTTCGAGGCAATGCACACAGGGCACAGCGTTTACGCAACGCTCCACGCGGAAACGGTGGATGAAGCATTCAGGAGACTGAAGAACCCCCCGATAAACATCCCCTCCACAATGCTTTCTTCCCTGCATCTAGTGGTTGCTGCCTACCGTAACAGGCGCAGCGGGATAAGGCGTGTTTTTGAAGTGGGGGAAGTAATTGCTGAAGACAAGAGCAATCCCGCAAGGGCAAACATCCTCTATAAATGGGATCCTTCAAGCGACAAGATTATGAAAGCGGAAAAAAGCAAGCGCATCTTCAATTCCATAAAGCTATTCACGAACATGTCGGATGCTGAGATTTCCAAGGGGCTCAAGGAAAGGCAGGACATACTCGAATGGATGCTCAAGAAGGACATAAACACAGTCGAACAGGTGGGGGACATAATCTCCCGCTACTATGACAACCCGGCTGAGGTAATCAAGATGGTGAACGAGGGCTGATGCATGCTGGACACGATCCCTTTCATGCCTTTTCGATACGAAGCGGCCAAGAGCTACATCAGGGGATTTTACCCAATCGGCTCCCGCATCCTCAGGTTTTTCCCCGCCCTTGGAAAAGACCTCGAACTCATAAACAGCAAGATAACTGCAAAGGATTACATAAGCGGCGCCCTGTTCTCATTCACGTTCTACTTCGTATTTTTATTTGCCTTCATAACATTGGCCGCATACCAGTTCAGCCCGGATATGCTCGATGACGCGGGCACAAGGGCGCAGCTGGTTTTCATCTCGTTTTCCCTTCCCACGCTCATGTTCTTTTTCACGATGATCCTGCCGCACTGGTTTCTCTCAAAAAAGACACGGGATGTGGAGAAGAGCCTCCTTTTTGCAACAAGGCACCTGATGATACAGACAAGCGCAGGGGTGCCTCTTTTTGATGCAATTGTTTCAGTTAGCGAGAGGCACGAGGATGAAAAACTGGATTACGGGGAAGTAAGCGAGGAGTTCGATAAAATCGTTGTCGAAGTCCGCACCGGAAAGGACCTAACTACTGCGCTTGAGGACAGCGCAGTAAGGAACAGTTCCCTATACTACCGCCAGCTCATCTGGCAGCTTGCAAACGCAAACCGCTCGGGTGCGGACATGGGGGACGTGCTCAGGAACCTGGTGGAATACCTTTCTGAAGAGCAGAGGATCATGATTCGTGATTACGGCTCGCAGCTGAACCCGCTTGCGCTTTTCTACATGATGGTGTGCATAATCGCGCCCACAATGGGATTGGTATTCTTGATGGTCGCTTCAACCTTTGTGCAATTGGAGCTGACCGACCTCAGTTTTGTCGCAATCACGCTGGTCCTTGTGGTAATGCAGATTATGTTCATCGGGCTCATAAAGAGCAGGAGGCCCAGGGTGGCAATATGATTGATTCGTCCAGAGTGAGAATGCAGTATCTCCTTGACAATAGTGCAGTCCACATGCGCGCACGCAAATTTTTCCTCATAACCATGTCTTTGGGGCTGGTGTTCGTTTCCATCTTTGGGCTAATCTCGAACTACCTCGGCAACCCGCTTTGGGTCAGCATTGCTTCATCCCTGGGGCTGCTAATCGTATTTGCAGGGACGATATATGCACTGCTCATTATGCGTGTTATGCAGCGTGTCGCTTTAATCGAGGCAGTCCTCCCGGATTTCCTTTCCCTCATGGCAAGCAACCTCCGCAGCGGGCTTACCCCGGACCGTGCATTCATCCTTTCGGTAAGGAAGGAATTCGGCCCGCTGGAGACTGAGATAGACATCGCCGCAAAGGACATTGTTTCCGGGAAATCCTTCAGCCAGGCTTTTGAAGGGATGGCCAGGAGGATAGACTCAGAGATTTTTGCAAAGGCAACGCGCCTCATAATTGAAGGGGTGAATTCCGGAGGAGACCTTGCGCACCTGCTTGAGAACACTTCACTGGACATAAGGCGCTTCAGCGCAACTAAGAGGGAGATAAGTGCAACCGTCCGCGTATATGAACTCTTCATACTTGCCGCAGCAGGGATTGGCGCGCCGCTTCTCTACGCAGTTGCAAATTTTCTGGTGAGTGTCGTTTTTGCTATGAAGTCAAAGCTGGGTCTTTCCGAGGCAGCCTCTGCCACGGTAGCCGCTTCCATGCCCATTCTTGGAGGTGCCGCAAGCCTCGGGATGTCTCCGGAAGTTGTTTATATCTTTTCAATAACCGCAATCGCAATAGGCGCCTTTTTCGGTTCCCTGGCTGCAGGTGTAATCTCAAAAGGGAAGGAGACCGCAGGGTATCGCTATATCCCGGTAATGTTGGTTGTCGCATACGGAGTATTTTACGTCATCCGTTTCTTCCTGGATACATTACTTGGGAGCACATTCTTCTGAAAAAGGCGGGTGCATCGGGCAAGCTTGCCCATCCCCATATCCTTCCTGAACTGGCGCCCGCAGAGTTTGCATTGGTGCAGCACCCAGAGTTCCGCAAAAGGGGCAGGGCCGCCTTTATTCACATAAGCGCTGTATCCGAAGCAATGCGCAAGAATCAGCCTGATTTTATTGAAATAAAAAGAAGAAAAAAAGGGCAGTTATTCACTGCACTTTTCCTGTAAGGGTTCCAGCGTCACTATACACAAACCCGGTGTCTGGATCAGTGTATGTCATGGTTACTGCGACCGTAGAGGTTGTTCCTGACGGGTCAACAACAGGATAAGTTCCGAGCGCTATTGTGCCGGTGCGCTTCCCATTTGCAACCGTTTCGTTGGCTACGTATGTGAGCGTCTGTCCCCTGTAAACAGCGTTTACTTCGGTGAGCGTAATGCTCTTTCCGGCGTGGTTCTCAAGCATGAGTGTGAGAGCTCCAGCGCTGTCGAGTGTCCATCCGACTACACCAATCTGTGAAAATCCGGTTGCTTTGCTGCCCAGGAACGAGCCGATGTCAAAGATGCCAAGCGCGAACAATGCCGCGATTATCAACACGATGACAAGGAGTGCCCATCCGTAGGTCATGAGGAAATCCAATCCTGCCTGTCCTTTCGATTTATTCATATTATCTTCACCTTGCTGCACACCTATCATATCCCTTATTTAAAAATCTTACCCTCCATCGGCAGAACGCCATTTTTAGGTGCAAAAACCATACCTAATCTCCAAAAAACACCTAAGACAGATAACATTTTAAATAAAGTAATTGAAGCCATTTTTGATGGGTGGGAAAACAGGCAGATCGAAGGGCAAGTCTATTCCTGTTGGGCAGAGGCAGACTGCGGAGTCATTGCGGGCTTCAGAGATCCGCTACAAAAACCTTTTCCTAAACGCGAGGGAGGGGCTGCTGATTGTCAATGCTAAAACCGGACAAATAGAAGAGGCCAACCAGTTCTTCGTCGATCTCCTGGGCTACACCCATAAGGAATTGCTGGGCAAAAAGCTCTGGGAAATCGGCGCCTTCGTTAACACGAAATTGGCAAAGACCGCCTTTAGGGAGCTCAGGAAGACAGGCTATGTGAAATACGAAGGCTTGCCCCTCAAAACGAAAAGCGGCCGCCTCATCAAGGCGGAGTTCATAAGCTATATTTACAGCACGGATGTTGGAAAGCTCATCCAGTGCAACATCAGGGACATCACCGAACGCAAGAAAGCTGAGGAGTCATTGCGGGCTTCAGAGATCCGCTACAAAAACCTTTTCAAAAGCGCAAGGGACGGGCTGCTGATTGTCAATGCTGAAACCGGACAAATAGAAGACGTCAACCCGTTCATAACCGATCTCCTGGGCTACACCCATAAGGAAGTATTGGGCAAAAAGCTCTGGGAAATCGGCGCCTTCGTTAACACGAAATTGGCAAAGACCGCCTTCAGGGAGCTCAGGAAGAAAGGCTATGTTAGATATGAGAATATGCCCCTCAAAACGAAAAGCGGCCGCCTCATCCAGGCGGAGTTCATAAGCTATATTTACAGCACGGATGTTGGAAAGCTCATCCAATGTAATATTAGGAACATCACCGAACGCAAGAAAGATGAGGAAACGCTGAAAGAAAGAGAGGGCCGGCTTTCAGGCATATTCAACAACGCATACAACTGCATAGTGGTTTATACTGCGGAGAAAGGCGGGAAGGATTTCATAATCCAGGACTTCAACCATGCAGCCGAGCGCGTTGAAAAGGTAAAGAAAAAGGACGTCTTAGGCAAGCGAATCACTTCAGTATTTCCAGGCGTAAAAAAATTCGGGCTCCTGGCTGTTTTCAGGCGTGTATGGAAGAGCGGGAAACCGGAGCACTTTCCCGCAAAGGTGTACAAAGACCAGAGAATCACAGGGTGGCGGGACAATTACCTCTTCAAACTGCGTTCAGGGGAACTCGTAGTCATTTATTCCGACCTGACCAAGGAAAAGCAGGTGGAGGCAGCCCTTGTTGAATCTGAAGAAAAATACCGCACTCTCATAGAGCAGTCGCTCGAAGGCATCATAATTGCGCAGGGGACGGGCCCGCAAATCGTTTTTGCAAACCCTGCCCTTGCAAATATCCTGGGTTACTCAATAGAGGAGCTGCTCTTGCTCCCGCCAAAAAAAATAAGCCGGCTTGTGCATCCTGAAGACCGTGAAATGTTCTTCAAGCGCTTTAGGGGGCGCCTGCGCGGAAAAACCCCCCCCGCCCGCTATGAGTTCCGCGCCATCAGGAAGGACGGGAAAGAAATCTGGCTAGCAGTCTCTTCAAAACGCATCACGCATCTGGGGAATCCGGCAGTGCAGGCAGCATTTACTGATGTAACTATGGGCAGGGTATTGGAGGATATCCTGAAAGAAAGCGAGGAGAAATACAAGACGCTTGTTGAAAGCAGCCAGGACCTGATTATGCTTACGCAGGCAGATGGCACCATATCGTACCTTAGCCCTGCATGCCAGTGGGTTCTTGGGTGGAAGGAGAAGGACCTCATAGGCAAAAAGGCATCAGTAGCCCGCCCTGAAGACAGGGCGATGGCAAAAACAGCCCTGAGCAAGGCACTCATGGGGGAAAGCGGAACGAACCTGGAGTACCGAATCATTACAAAGAAAGGGAAAGTGAAGTGGGTTTCCCATTCCTGGTCCCCGATTATGCTGCACGGAAAGCTGAAGACGGTTTCAAGCACGGTGCGGGACATTACGGTCCGAAAGAACGCGCTGGATGCACTGCGCGATAGCAAGGAAAAGTACCGCATACTGACCAAAAGCATGAACGACGTGATCTATTCCCTGGACATGAACGGGATCATGACATACATAAGCCCCTCTGTAAAGCAATATGGCTTTGATCCCCAGAAGATGGTTTCGCGTCATTTCCGGGAGTTCATCCTTTCCGAGGATGTTGAAAAGGTAATGAAAGATTTCCAGCGCTCATTCAAGTCCGGGACAGCAATTTCCACCGAATTCCGGATCCACGGCAAAAGAGGCAAGATCCACTGGATTGAAGACAACGGAAAGTTTCAATATGATGAATCAGGAAAACCCACCAAACTCACAGGCATCCTCCGCGATATCACGGAGCGCAAAAAATTTGAAGAGTTCAAGAAGGTTTACACCTTTAAGCTGGAATCACAAGTCAGGACGCGCACAAAGGACCTGCTCGAGCAGAAGCGCAAGGCCGAAGCGCTTACGGAAATGAAGGACCGGTTTGTCCGCGACATTGGCCACGAATTGAAAACCCCCTTAAGCATAATTCTCGGAGACCTTGAGCTCCTGAAGGAAATTGCGCCTGCAGGCAGGGAACGCGAATGGTCAAAGCTCCTTGACATGATGGACAGGAACGCATCGCGCCTTGAAACGTCAATCAACAAAATGCTCCAGCTCTACAAGATTACCCAGGTAGAAGCCAAAAGAGAAAGGGTTTACCTGAAAGAGACGCTCACTGAAATCTACAATGAATACCTGCCCCTTGCAAAAATGAGAGAGCTGGAGTTCAAGATTGAAAGCAAGCCCGCAGTGATAATTGGGGATAACGAGCTGCTCCAGATTGTCCTAAGCAACCTGGTAAGCAACGCAATAAAATTCACCGAGCGCGGAAGCGTGCATGTGGAGATTAAGCCCTCGAAAAAATACGTTTCAATTTCAGTTTCCGACACGGGAAAAGGGATTTCCCCGGAGAACCAGAAGAAACTTTTTGAAAAGTTCTTCAAGGTTGACCCAAGCGCCCCGGGAACCGGGATAGGCCTCAAAATCACAAAGGAAATAGTAGAAAAACACAAGGGCAAACTGAAGGTGAATAGCAAACTTGGGCAAGGCAGCACCTTTACGATTACCCTGCCAAGAGGTGTGGAGAAATGAGTAAAAAACCTGCGAAGGCGCACCACCACCCCCGGCCCGGCAGGCAAAAGAAGCCAAGGAAGGGCGTGTCGCTGCGCTTTAAGGGGATGCAGATCCTGGTTTCCGCATTCCTGATACAACTAATCATAATCTCCCTGATAACACAGACCGTTCTCATGAGCCATATTGATCAGCAGGAAGTGGACATAGTGGGGTTAAACACCATGCGGGCGCTGAATGCCTTAAATGAAAAAACATATTCCTTGGGAACCACCGCCGAAGACTGGGCAGTCTGGGATGATACATATTCTTTTGCAAAGGGCGAAAACGCAGATTATGTGGAAGTCAACCTCCAGGACAATGCCCTGGAAAACCTGAAACTTAATTTCCTGTTTATCTATAATTCCTCAGGGGAGCTCATCTCATACACGTCATTTGACCTGGGTTCAGGGAGGGAAGTCCCCACCCCTGTGTCCCTTCTGGACCATATCTCAGATCATCCAGAAGTATTGAATGCAGCCAGCGAAGATAATTCCAGAAATGGCATCATCATGCTTCCCGAAGGCCCAGCCTACTTTGCATCGCACCACATTTTCACCAGCTCAGGGGAAGGCCCTTCGGCAGGAACGCTGATAATGGGAAAATACCTAAATGATGCAGAGATTGCCAGCCTCGCAGAAACAACACGGCTTTCCGTGATGCTTTACAAACTCGGGGATCCTTGGATCCCAGCCGCTTTGCAGACAGAGCTTTTCCTTACAAACAAACCCTCCGCAGTAATCTCTTTGGATGAAGGCACAATAGCCGGCTATGTGGTACTCGAGGACGTCTATGGGGAGAAGGTACTCCTCTTGGTGGTGGAAGAGAACCGGGTCAGCCACAATCAAGGGCTCGATTCATCAAAGCTCCTTATGGGCTCTGCCCTTCTGATCGTATTGATTTTCTTTGTTATAACCGGGTTCCTGGTGGAAAAAACAATTGTCTCAAGGCTCACCCGCCTTGGCAAAGAAATCGCCAAAATTGGCTCAGCAAAGGATATCTCCGGGCGGGTCGAGGTGGAAGGAAACGATGAGCTTGCAGCCATTTCCTATTCAATAAACAAAATGCTCGGGCAACTTGAAAAAGCACAACAGAAACTGCGCGAAAGCGAGGAAAAATACGAATCCCTAGTGGAAAAAACAACCGATGGCGTGCTCATAGTGCAGGATGCCGTGTTTAAATTCGCAAACCAGACTGCCGCAGACCTGCTTGGGTACACGCAGAAAGAACTAAAGGGCATGAAAATGCTGAAGGTCGTTGTGCCCAAGGACAGAAAAAAGGTTCTCGAAAACAACGTTGCCAGGATGAGCGGAAAGCCTGCGCCGTCTATATACACCATAACTGTTTTGCGCAAAGACGGCTCCAAGCTCCCGATTGAGCTTACTGCCACCATAATCAACTATATGGGCCGCCCTGCGGTGATGGTGACAGCGCGCGACATAACCTTGCGCAAGAAGGAGGATGAGATAAAGAAAGCTTATACGCGCAAGCTGGAATCCGAAGTCCGTGCAAGGACAAAAGAGCTTATCACAGAAAAGAACCGGGTTGAGGAGCTCTCCGAGCTTAAGGACAGATTCATAAAGGACGCAGGCCATGAATTGCAGGGTCCCCTGAGCGTGATAATGGGCAACCTTACCATGCTGAAAGACATGGCGCCCATCGGAAAGGAGAAGACCTGGTATGGCATCATAGAGATGATTGAACGGAACGCAACGCGCCTTTCACACTCCATTGAAATGATGCTCGAGCTGGTCGTCCTCGGGGCTGCGGGAATAAAGCATGAGCGGATTTACCTGAGGGAACTCCTGAAGGAAATTTACAACGAATCCCTCCCGGCTGCAAAAGCAAAGGGCCTGAAACTCGAACTTGAATCAGAACAATATGTACTGATGGGGGACAAGAAGCTCCTGAAGGCCGCAATCAAGCACATTATCAACAACGCAATCAAGTTTACCGTGAAAGGAGGCGTAAAAATACGGGTGGTGCCATCCCGCAATTCCATTTCCATCTTTGTTTCAGATACCGGAACAGGCATTTCCCCTAAAAACCAGAAGAGGATTTTAGATAGGTTCTTCAAGGTTGACCCGAGCGCCCCAGGGATGGGAATCGGGCTTAGCGTTACCAAGGAAATCATTAATAAGCATAATGGGGAGATACGCGTGAAGAGCAGGCTAGGCAAGGGAACCACGATTGAAGTGGTCCTTCCCCGCGGGGTGAAAAAATGAAGAAAATACTCATAATCGAAGATGAGCCCGATGTCGCAGAAACAATGAAGATGATCGTTTCTGCCGCAGGCTACAAGGTTGAGTATGTCGTTGACCCGGAAAAAGGGATAAAAATTGCAAAGAAGTATGACCTCATCCTTCTGGACATAATCATGCCAAAAATGTCCGGCCGCGAAGTGCTCGCAATACTGAAAAAGCACAAGATAAAGACACCTGTAATAATCGTGAGTGCAATCGGGCTCCCGATTGAAGTTGCAGATGAAATCTCGGTCAAGTACCCGGACGTTGGCTTTGTCCCGAAGACCAGCATGCACACGGTGCTGGTAAGCGAGATAAAGAAGAAAATAGGGAAATAATCAAATTAAAAATTTCCACTTAATTTTTGAAAAAACAAAATGCAGGTTAAGCAACCTTGCGGTTGCAGCCCTTCAAATTTTGAAAACAAAATTTGCAGGGGAAGGGATTCGAACCCTCGAACGGACTAACCGACCAGACCCTGAATCTGGCACCTTTGACCAACTCGGCAACCCCTGCTCACTTTTTATAACCGGTTTATGCTACGCAAAAAGTGGATACAAAAAACACCGTCTTCCTATTGAGTCCTGGGCAGCATTCCAGAACTCTAGCACCGTGTTCTGCTGCTTGTCCTGCATTGTATTCACTTGCTACTGGATCAATAGTTGAATTAGCCCAGGCGAGATAAAGTTTTGGTATTACACTTGTATCAAGTCCACCTATACAAGCTCTTGTAAGAGAGTGTTCCATAGCTGTGGTATCCTCAC
>JAQBFN010000040.1:0-6747 GCA_032123335.1 Microcaldota archaeon | reverse complement strand
AACCCCTCCTTGTCTTTTTCCAGCCGTTCCTTCAGCGTATTTATCCGTAGGGCAACATAGTTATGGAGTGCGGAATCCTCCTTTTTTGTTTTCTCAACAAATTCCCTTGTTTTTCCCATGTACTTTGCGGAAGTTTCTTCAAAAAGAAGGGAATCCATCCCATAAATTTCCGAGCAGGCTTCAAGCGCAGATTCCATCATGTAAAGCGGAAGCGCATTTTTTTCCAGGTCCCCGGAGAAATATCCATCCTTAAAGAAACTGATGAAAACAGATACTGAACTGCAGAATATCTGGTAATCTCCGGAAGTCGCGGTGGAGGATTTTTCTGCACGTTTGTTGACTGCTTTTACAAAATCAAGCACTGCGAGCCCATAAGCTATTTTTTTAAGCTCTGATTCCTGGTCTGTGCCATCACCGTTAAGATACAGGATCCTGGCATGTTCCCTCATCAGGTATTCTATTCCAGATAAATCTGAGAGCAGCTTTCTTCCCCTCTCAAGGTCTTTTCTAGTAATTCTGTCTGAGGCGGCATTTCCCCTTGAAAAAAGAATCTTGTCGTGGATGTCATGAGGTATCGTCTTGCCTCCAACTCTCCCCCGGTTTCCTGAGGATGTCGTGCCTGCTCTGCTCTGCATACCTTAATTGGGAAGGGAAATAATATAAATTCATTCGGCTTGCAGTAGTATTTTTAAGCAGGTGTTCCCAAAAAAAGAAAACTTATCTCTTTGGGGCCGTGAGCCAACCTGGTAAGCTGCAAGTTTCGGGGACTTGTTATCTGAGTTCGAATCTCGGCGGCCCCATCTCAATTTTTATAACCGTGTTAAGCTAGTACAAAAATTGTCAAAAAACACCGTTTTACGCTCGTCTTTGTGTTTTCTGCTGTATTTGTTTATTTTTTCCACGCATGCACGCTACCGAGTACACCGGAAACCCACCCCCATTACCCTTTTAATTGATTTATAGCTAAATCCTCCTTATGCTCACAGATACTATTCGAAAGCACGCTCTCAAAAACAGGAAGGATTTTGGAAAAACCAATCCCAAATCCATCGTTGGAAAAGTAATTGCGGATTTCCCTGATGCAAAGAAGGACATGAAATTAACCATGGAGGAATCCGCACGCATCTGCGAGGAAGTGAATGCGCTTTCTGACTCAGATTTAGAGTCCAAGCTTTCCAAATACACTTTTGCGGAAAAAAAGCACGAGAAGAAGGAGCTTGAGCTCCCGGATGCGGAGCAGGGAAAAGTAGTAACCCGCTTCCCTCCGGAGCCTTCCGGCTATCCGCATATAGGGCACGCCAAGGCAGGTTTCCTGGATTATGAGCTTGCAAAAAAGTACGGGGGAAAAATGCTTCTTCGCTTTGATGACACGAACCCGGAAAAAGAAAAACCCGAATACGTGGATGCGATAAAGGATGGCCTTCAATGGCTTGGAATCAAGTGGGAGGGAGATGAAACCTACACTTCGGACAATATGGAAAAATTTTACTCTTATGCGGAGAAAATGCTCGAAACTGATAAAGCGTATGTGTGCACCTGCACCGGGGAGCAGATAAGCAAGAACCGAGAACTCCAGGCAGAGTGTGACTGCAGGAAACTTCCTTTGGACGAGCAGAAATCCCGCTGGAAAAAGATGCTGGATGGAGGGTATGGAGTGGGAGAAGCAATCCTCCGCTACAAAGGAGATTTAACTTCAGATAATACCGCGATGCGCGACCCAAGCCTTTTCCGCATTATTCTTTTTGCGCACTACAGGCAGGGCGAACAGTTCCGCGTCTGGCCGTCATATGATTTTGCTGCACCCATAATGGATTCAATTGAGGGAGTTACGCACGCAATGCGCACCAAGGAATACGAGTTGCGCAACCCGCTTTACTTCGCAATCCTCAAAGACCTCCAGCTGCGCGAGCCCATTCTTGTGGAGTTTGCCCGCCTTTCCATAAAAAATACAAAAGTAGGGAAGCGATACATCACTCCCCTTGTAAAGGAAGGAAAAGTAAGTGGGTGGGACGACCCTCGCCTCCCCACGCTCAAGGGCCTCAAAAGAAGGGGAATCCTTCCCGAAGCAATCAAAACCTTTGTGCTTTCATTTGGGCTTACAAAAGCTGAGAGCGAGCCCGTATGGGACAAGCTTCTTTCCGAAAACAGGAAGCTTCTGGATCCAACCGCCCCCCATTACTTTTTTGTGCCCAACCCAATCAAGATTATGGTTGAAGGCGCACCCGAGCGCACCGCAAAACTCAAAGTGCATCCAGACAAGGAAGAGGTTCGCCAGTACTCTGTAAAGGATACTTTCTATGTGCCGCGCGCAGAAATTGAAGGAATGAAAGAGGGTGAAGTATTCCGCCTAAAGGAACTCTACAACGTGCGCATGGTTGAGAACATGGATGAAGTGAAGGTTGGGTATGCCGGAGAAGAACTAACTAAAGGAAAGAAGATCCAGTGGGTTTCCGAACCTTTGGATTGCGAAATCTGGAAAGCCGGAGACCTTTTCCTGGATGGAGAATACAACCCGGATTCGCTCACAAAGGAACAGGGCTACTGCGAAAAAGCAGTTCTTGATTTGGAAGTTGGAACAATAATCCAGTTCGAGAGGTACGGGTTCTGCAGGCTGGATTCCAAGGAACCACTCCGATTCATCTATTCCTGCTGATTGAAATGCTTGAGGATTATCACCCCATAGAGGAAATTGAGCCCGCTCGTGAAGCACAATACTCAGATTTCCCCCTTTCCCCTACAATAAAAAACGTATTCGCTTCCCGTGGAATTGAGCACCTGTACCGGCATCAGGCCGAAGGAATCCTCCAGGTGCAGGAAGGAAAAAACGTAGTTATAGTTGCGCCTACTGCAGGGGGAAAAAGCGAAGTATTCATAGTTCCTGCGATTGATGCTGCAGTAAACGGGGACAACACACTTCTTCTCTACCCCACAAAAGCATTGGCCCGGGACCAGCACCTGCGCTTTTCTGAATTTGCTTTGTATGGAGTCCGCACAGAAACCTATGATGGGGATACCCCCCAGGGAAAGCGTGAAAAAATCCGAGCCTCTCCCCCGCAAATCCTAATCTCCAATATGGACATGCTCCATTTTATTCTCCTAAATAATCGCTTATTCACTAAATTCTTTGAGAAACTCAAATATGTGGTTCTGGATGAAGTGCATGTTTACTCCGGGATTTTTGGTGCACATGCATCCAATGTTCTATGGAGGCTCAAGCGCCTAATCAAGAAGAAATATAACCGGGATATCCAGTTCATTGCAACATCTGCAACTGTTGGAAATGCAAAGGAGTTTTCAGAAGGCTTGTGCGGAGAGGATTTCGTATTGGTGGAAGGAGATTCCTCCCCACGCTCTGAATTCCACCATCTACTTATTTCCCCCCAGGAAAGCTACTCTGTTGCAGCACTCCGCATTGCAGATGATTTAGGCCGCAAAGCCCTTATATTCGGGAATTCCCACTCCTTGGTGGAACGGATGGGCATGATGGCTTCGCGCATGAATATCCCTCTTGCAGTTTACCGCTCAGGCCTGCGCCAGGATGACCGCAGGAAAATCGAATCCGATTTTAAGGCAGGCAGGATCAAATACCTTGCAACCACTTCCGCACTGGAACTGGGAATAGATATAGGAGATACGGACGTAGTTGTGCTTGCAGGGTTTCCGGGAACAATTACCCGCGTGCGCCAGCGCATTGGAAGATGCGGCCGCAAGGGCCAGAAAGGATACGGAATTTTTGTTGCAAAGGAAAGCCCCCTTGACCAGTATTATGTGGAGAACAGGGAGGAATACCTTCACGGGGAACCGGAAAACTGCTACATAAACCCAAAGAATGAGAATGTGCACAGGTTGCACACGCTTTCCGCTGCAAAAGATATGATGTTTTCTCCGGAAGAAATAGATGAGGAAACCCTAAAAATACTTGAATCCCTTGAAGAGGAAGAGCTCCTGAAAAAATGGGGAAACTTCTACAGCACAACCAAGGAGGGTGCAATGCGCGCCCGCCTCATCAACCTCCGCTCCGCTGGAGCTTCCGTAAAAATATACAACACTGAAACCGAAAAACGCATAGGCGAGCGTGGAGTGGGAATGGCACTAAAGGAATTGTTTGAAGGCGCAATCTACCTGCACGGAGGGCGTTCCTATTTCTCCAAGAAACTGGATTTAGAAAAAATGGAAGCTTGGGTTGAGCCCATGAACCGCGCAGTGGAGGAATACACCTCTGCACTAAGCAACAAGAGTGCGGAAGTAGTTGAAGAGCTTGCCTCCAGGGAATGCTTAGGCCACAAACTTTCTTTTGGAAAAGTGCACATTGCTGAAGAGGTTTACGGATTCATCATCAAGGATATGTTTGGATCTACAAAAATTGGGGAGCACACTTTCGAAACCCCCTACATCCATGAATACGATACCTATGCCCTCTGGATAGATGTAGAAGACATGGTTTACGATATTCCCGAATTTGGGGATGGATTGCACGCATTTGAGCATGTTTCCATTTCTATGATGCCGGCAATTACCGGTGCAGACCCCAAGGAGCTCGGGGGCCTCTCTTATCCCTCTGGAAGAATGTACGTATATGATTCGGTTGAGGATGGAAACGGAGTTACGCAGGTTGTATTCTCCAAATTTGAAAAAATTGTGCAGATGAGCAAAGACAGATTGGAAAAATGCGATTGTGAAAAGGGATGCCCCAAGTGCATCCTGGATCCAATGTGCGGCAACGATAACCGTTACCTAAATAAGGAAAGCGGAAAATTAATTGCAGAAAAACTATTGAAAGGATAATAACCATTCAATTTATTCATCTTCATGTGATTCTTAATAGTGCATTCTTTGCTTCCTTCCGTATAATTTGTTCATTTTTGTTTATTTGCCCATTGTCCAACATTTTGCTAAGTACCTGTGCAGCGGGTCTTTCATTACGTCCTGGAGAGTGATCCGAATCGATACTCCTTATCTCTGCACGGAGAAAAGGAACCCAGATTTCAGGTGAGTCTGCTGCGAGTTTAGCTATTTCTTCAAGTTTAGCCTCATGCTGATTGCTGCCCGAGTACATAATGTTCAAATCATCCAATTGTGATTCCATTTTATCCTTATTGTTCTCAATTTTATGAATTTGTTGAGCCACAGGATATTGGTCATCCCCTTCTTTCACACTATCCAGTTCTCTTGGAAAAGTATAATATGCTAGAGAAAGGTCTACTGCCTTCTGTAGATGCTCATCTCTTTTTGCATCTAGCATGGAGAATGGAGCAGCTGCAGCATTCACTTCCTGCAAAAAGTTTGCTCTGTGTTGACCGAGCAGTTGTTCATCCTTGGATTGTCTTTCTTTAGTCTTTTTAACCATAAAGCATCACTAGTATTTACAAATGCATTATTTTTAACTTTATGCCTAACCATTAGAAAAAACCAGTAAAAGTAATAGTGAAGGGCTAACTTCCTTCCTTCTTTTTAGGCTTCTTTTTCTTCTTGGCATCAAGCTTGGCCATCCGTTTTGTTTCCTCCTTCCCATAAAGCTCTTTTGGGGTAAAAACCATTACGTTTTCTTCTTCCCCTCTTGTATTTTTCTTCTTCTTTTGGGGCCGTATTCCCGCAACACTTCCCAATCTGCTCAATCTATCTACATATTGCAGAGGGGGCAATTTAGTTTTTCTTGGCCGGGTTGCAATATTCCCTCTGTGATATGTGGGGGATTGTTCGCGCTCTTCCATTCTTGCCCTGAGGATCCTAATTCTTTCTGTAAAACTATCCTTTGGAACAACTTCTGCCTTTCCAAGCTCAGTATTTTTCCAATGTTCCTTTTTTTTGGGCACTTCTACTTCTTTGCGTGTCTTTCCCTCCCAGGGATCCTTTAGGTTTGCTACTTCCACTTTTTTGGGCTCCTCACCTTTCCAGGGGTCCCGTATGTCCACTATCTTGGTGAATTCAGGCTCTTGAACAGTATCCTGTGCAGGAGGCTTGGGTCCCTGCTTTGGTTTTTTTGCCTTGCTCTTGCCGCCCATGCTTTATTTTCTCCACTAAAATATAAAAAGCAAACTTAAACAAGCTCCCCCAAATCCTTCCCGTATTTCTCTGCAAGGTTCCAGGAAATAGAATAGGATTTTGGATTTTCCTTGAAGAATGCAATTGAGATGAATTTCCACCTGTACTGCATTCCCACCCCGCTTCTCCTTACTGCAAGCGCAGAATGGTCCCCCTTCTCAACCGTTTGTTTTTTCCTCCTCCATGCAACATATGTTTCCATTCCGGTAACTTCATTCCACTGCTTCAGGTTCTCAAACTGGTCCCTATCCAAAGATAGGTGCTCAGACTCAATTGATTTTGCTTCAATTACGTATTGCCGTATTCCCTTGAATACAAGCACATCCGGGCTCAATCCGCTGGTTCCGCTCCCAGCCCCCCGTATAACCATAAATCCGCGCTCAGAAAAATACTTGATTAGTTCCCTTTCCGCACGCGCCCCCTTATGGTACGTCTTTACCATGATATCTTCCCGGAGTCTGCATCAACTGTTACGTCCATTCCATCCTTCAAAAGTTCCAGCACATTCCCCTCAGGCTTATCCACCATTGGAATTTCCGAAATAATTGCACCCACCGCAATAATTGTTTCCGCCTCTAAATTCACAATTGCTGCAGGAGCAACCCCATTCTTCTTCATCCCAAGCATCACATAGCTCCCCACAGTGGAGCCCTTTCCCCTAGGAAACACAAGAATCTTGTCCGCAACGCTCCTTCCTTTAAGCGG
>JAQBFN010000039.1:0-7416 GCA_032123335.1 Microcaldota archaeon | reverse complement strand
GATTCTTTTATTTTTTCCAATTTTTTCTTTTTCGAAGGACTCAGGTTTAAAAATATACTCGTTTTATATATGGCTGCAAGGTGTTGAAATGAGTGTTAGGCTTTCCAAAATGTATGGCATGGAGATTTTTACTGATAGCGGAAAATATGTAGGCAGCGCCCAGGACTTTATCATTGACCTGGAATCCGGAGAGATTTCAAGGTTCCTGCTTGAGCCACTTTCCTCTTCAAAGGAAAGGACAAAGGAAGTGCTCAAAGAGAAGAGCGTGCTCTACAAGAACGTAAAATCCGTCGAAGATGTGATCGTGGTTACCAAAACTAAGTGAAAAGATGTCAGGTAAGCAGGCGATTCTGGCGTTAATATCCCTAATCTTTGGTGTAGGCTTAGGTTATTTCTGGAACATGAGCAGGCCCCAGGACCCAATCGAAATAGTTGCGGGACTTTCAGTACTTGCAATCGCTTTAGTTTACTTTTCCCTGCACTCTATGGGAAAGCACTAATCCCCATTTTCTTAACCATTTTTTCAAGTTCTTCTTTTTCAAAACTCCCTTTTTCCAGAATTACGCAACCCTCTCCGGGCTGCCCGTACACCACAACTTCCTCTTCAATAAGCAGTGCAAATGGAAGCGCAAATAAATCCTCCTCCCCGTTTACGTAAAGCCCCCCACCCGTTTTCAGGAGCCTCTTCGCAATACTGAACATCTCTTCGTTCAGTTCCCCTGCAGGCTTCTCGGTTTCCTCTGGTTTTGGGTAGAACTCTTTTAGTTTTCCTTTAACCCTGTCCTCCACGGGTACCCTCAGCGTATTGAAATCAAATACTGAAACAAACGGTATCTCCCCCCTCTCCAGGAAATTGAATGCAATCTCGTCCCCTACTGCAATTACCCTCCTCCCCCTAAGCATCTCCGCTGCTTCCGCAAACGGAACCACCTTCCCAAGCGGTTTTTTAAGCCTCTGCCTCAATCTTTCACTTATCTGCGCCATCGGTTAAAATGCTCAGAATGAATTTAAAAAGGGAAAAGGAATGGGAGAAAAAAAGAGCCCTTCGCTTTCAAGGGACACAAAAATACTCGGGCTGAACAGCTTCCTCACAGACATAAGCACGGAAATGATGGTTCCGCTCCTCCCATTCTTCATTACCCAAACCCTCGGTGCCCCCGTAATAATTCTTGGATTAATTGAAGGCTGGGCAGAGGTTTCCGTTTCCATTTTAGACATGATTTCAGGCTGGCTCTCGGATAAAGTAAAGCGTAGGAAACCCATGGTAATTTTCGGGTATGCGCTCTCCGCTTTCACCAAGCCGCTCTTTTCGCTTGCAACAACCTGGCCCCAGCTTTTCATCTTTCGCTCCGTGGAAAGAATGGGAAAAGGAATCCGCAGGGTCCCAAGGGACGCAATGATTGGCGCGCTCGAGAAAAAGGACCAGCTCGGCAAGGCGTTTGGATTCAGGAAAATGATGGATTCTGCGGGCGCGATGCTCGGCCCCCTAATTGCTACATTCATCCTTTTCTACTTCGGGGGAGAGATGCCGGAAAGCGAAATCTACAGAACAATTTTCCTGCTTGCATTCATCCCTGCAATAATCGGTGTTGCACTTCTCTTCCTTGTAAAGGAAAAGAAGGAGGAGCTCGCAAAAATCTCCTCAAGCGCCCGCGTAGTTTCCAAGGATTTCTCCCATTTCCTCCTTGTTGCAGCATTCTTTTCAATTGCGCAGATGGGAATCGTATTCTTCATCCTTAAGAGTGGGGAAGTGCTCCCGCTCATAATGATTCCAATAGCCTACCTCGCGTACAATGCAGCATACACAGTATCCTCTATGCCTGCAGGAATCCTCACCGATGCGCTGGGCCCCAAGCGCATGCTCACTGCTGCGTATTTCCTGTTCGCAGTAATCTGCATCCTCTTTGCATTCTTCAATAACGCTGTGCTGGTGCTCTTCCTCTTTGCAATGCTCGGCCTGTTCATGGCAATAATGCAGACTACCCCCAGAGTGTACCTGGTGGAAACCGCCCCCGGGCACAAATATGCAACCGCAATAGGCACCTACCAGGGAGTAACAGGTTTGCTCCTTCTTCCCGCAAACCTTCTTGCAGGCGCACTCTGGGAAGTGCAAATCGCAGGAGCGCATCTTCCATTCATCCTTTCAGCAGGAATTGCACTTCTTGCAGCGTTCGCGCTCATAATATTTGTGACTACTCCTCACTCTAAAGGACGAGGCTCCTATCTTCACAGATAGAGTTTCCTGATTCATCGGCAGAACTTACCCTTTCAGGCAGAGGCTCAATCTCCACAGGCGTTTCTGGCCTAAAAGACATGGCTTCCCGGCGCCCACCGGTAGCTCGTTTAAGTATATTTTTGGCTGCATTGAGGTCTCTATGCATATCTGCTCCACAGGAGCATTTATGCCACCTTTCTGCAAGCGTTTTCTTTCGTATTGAACCACAGCTGCTGCACTCTTGGGAAGTGTAGGCAGGCGCTACAAGAACCACTTCAGAACCAGCTTCTTCCGCTTTGTAATGAAGCATTCTTGAGAACTCTGCCCAACTACAGTCCAATACATGTTTTGCAAGGAAACCTTTGCCCAATCCTTTTACATTTAGGTCTTCCATTGCAATTAAAGAATATGAATCAACCAGCTTTCTACTGGTTTTATGAAGGAAGTCTCTTCTGTTGTTGGCAACTTTTTCATAGGCTCTGGCTACTCTTAGTTTTGACTTGGTTCTGTTTTTGCTTCCTTTTCGTTTTTCTGAGAATAATTTTTGAGCTTGTTTGAGTTTTTGTGCCGCTTTCTTCAAATGCCTTGGATTCATGATTACAGAATCATTGCTTAAATGTCCAAAATTCTCTATTCCCAGGTCAATTCCCACTTTTGCACCTTTGTTGCATCCAGGCGTTATTTCAACTTCGGAAGTAACTAGTGCATACCATTTGTGTGAAGGCATTTGTTTTATTGTGAGTGTTTTAATTTTTCCTTTAACATCCCTGTGTTGTTTGATTTGTATCTCTCCTATTTTTGAGAGTAAAAGTTGTTCGTTTAGTCTGAATCCAAACTGAGGGTAAGTAAATGATTTCATTCGTTCTAGTGGCTTGAACCTGGGAAAACCTGCGTTTTTTCCTTTTTTCTTTTTTGCAAGCATGCCAGTTATTGCTTTTGAAAGCCTGCCTGCCACATTTTGTGCAACTTGTGAGAATATTGGGCTTTTTTTCCTAGTCAAGCATTTAAGCTGGTATTCTGTTGGGAGTTTTCCTGTTTTGGCATAACAGTGTTTTGTGTATTCCAGAAGGTTGTTCCAAATGTTTTTGCATTCATATAAGTAATTTTGCAGTTCTTTTTCCTGGTCGTTGGAAGGGTAAATTCGGAATTTCCAACTTCTTATTCTTTTCATTGTTTTATATTTGAAAATAGTTGTCTATATAGAAAAGGATGGAGTGGCTTTCCAGTGTTTCCACTGGGTCTGTGTGCGGGATAACGAAGGGGTCTTTGTGGTGCAAGTAATCCATCCAGGGCTTTCTTGCTAGGCATAACCTCAGATAGCAAAAGACCCTATCCAGAAGAGGTTCAAAACTCAAAAGACTCCTTCTTATTCCCAATAATTATTTTCCAGAACTTGGAAAACACGCCGTTTTCCACAACTCCCGGAATCGCGTTAAGCGTTTTCTCAAACTCCGCAGGCTCCCCCTTCACTTCTCCCTTGCAGTCCAGGATAAAGTTGCTGTTGTCCGTAACCACGGGCCCGAGCTTTTTCCCGCCCACGCGCAGTTCCGGCTCCAGCCCCAGCTTCTTCATTTCCCCCATCACATAGAGGTAGGAAAAAGGAACCACTTCTAATACAATAGGGTAGGTTGCATTGGGGTCCGCCTTCGCCTCATCCGCAATAACGATGAATCTTTCCGCTGCATAATCTACAATCTTTTCCCTGGTAAGCGCGCCTCCCCCTCCCTTGAGCACATACTTCTTTTTCACGATGTCTGCCCCATCCACTGCAAGATTCACCTTCCCATCCAAAGGCATAACCGGAATCCCCGCTTTTTTTGCAAGTATTTCCGTATCAAAGGACGTAACTATCCCCACTACGGAAATCTTTTCCTCCTTCATCTTTTTCCCGAGCAGTTCCACAAAATAAGCAGTAGTTGTGCCGCTTCCCAAACCCACAATCATCCCATCCTCGATATATTCCAGCGCCCCCCTTGCGGCGTTCTCTTTTGCAGCAGACATACTATTCTAACTTACCAAACAATTAAAAACATCTTCTGAGCTTTTTTATACGGTGAAGATTAATGGCCATCAAAGAGCTTAAACGCGAAAAAGAACTGAAGCTGAGCACAATGGAGGGAATCCCTGTAAAGACTGAAACCCCAAAGCAGCAGCTTGATTACCTCACATACTTATCCCTCGCAGCCTTGGACATAGGGCTGAAGCCAACAGGATTTACGGACGGCGCCCTGCGTGACAAGGGCGGAGTTCTCTCGGTAACTGCCCAGAGAATCGGTGCACTCAGGGAAGACGGGAAAACCCCCATACTGAGCCAGGAAGACGCAATGTACGAAATTAATTACGAATCGCGGGCAAGGGCAAATCGCAGGGGGAAAGGCCAGATGGAAAAGAAAATGAGGGTCCTGATGCGCTCAATCATGGCAGGAAACGCACCTTCACCAAACTCCCGCAAAAACTACTTTTCTTTTGGAAAAGGAAAATCCACTGAAGATGCAATCAAGCTTGCAAAGGAAGCCAAGGCAATCCTTGAAGCCGCAGGCTTTGAAGTATTGCATAAGTCTGGCACAAGGGGAATCCACATTGTAGGATTTGCACAGGATGCAGGCAGCACTGTTGCAGGACTCCAGAAATACGTTCGGAAGAAAGCAATGGAAGAAGTTGCAGCTTACAAAAAGCGCCAGCAGATTGGGGAAACCTCGGAAAGAGAAGCATTGATGGCAAAAAGGAGAGAGACCATGAAGGAGCTTTTCCTGGACGTGGAAGCCGGGGAAAAAATTGTATACAAGTCTCCCCCGGACCCGAGATTTGATGAGGATTTCCGCCAAAAACTAAAGGAGATGCTTCCTGAAGACGCATCCGAGCGCATCCTTACCATAGTTGCCAAGCCCATGACCCAGGATTTTGACCAATACGAATTGCAGTTCCTGCTCAAGAGACAAGATGTGGTTGAAACCCTTCACTCATATTATCCGTTCGTGCTTTTTACTGACCAGGAATACAAGAGCTACGTAAGCTTCATGAAAAGCGAAAAGAGGGGGGCAGTTGCGATGAGGACACCTGGAAGGAACTACCTCGAGGACCTCCGCGCCAGGCAGAGGCAGGGAAAAGCCCCTGTCCAACCCTGGAACGCGATAATGGAAAATACCCAGCGCCTTGCAGAAGGAAAGAAGGCAGTATTCATACGCAGCAGCTATGCTTCCGCAGCCCAAACCATTGCCCAGCTTGAGCATATGTATCCTGGGCGCTCAGTTTCCTGGGAGCGCAGCGCCGAATCAGTACTTGCAGGCGGAGGCCACTGGACAATTACTGTAGCACCAAGAGGCGAGATGGCACCCACAAACTTAGGGTGGTTCCAGCAGAATTTCGCGAACCAGATGAGGCAGGGGCTTGCAGAAAAGGATTCCCGCTTCAGGCTTGCAGTAAGGGATTCACTTGATGGAGGAAGAGCCGTAGTGGATTTCACCAATGAATCCGTTCCGCGCTGGATGAGCAGCATGCTGGACAGGAAAAAATCCACTCCAAAAACCCTTGTGCTCAAGGAAGAATACTGGAGCAAACTCGGATCCAAGGGCATCGCAGTTCCGAAGGTAATCAGGGGAACACCTGTTTATGCAAGTGAAAGGGACAAGAAAAAAGGCAAGCCGCCCCAATACTATACATTCGAGTTTACTCTTTCTGGTGAGAAATTCTCGAAAGAGATGAAGCTCGCGCGTAAAGAAGCAGAACAGAAGTATGGGCCTAAGCTCAAGAAGGATATTAAATTCGGGGAGTCGGCCACCGAATTTGCGCGCGGGAAGAAGCTGCCTCCTGAAGGGAGTGTTGCTAAAAGGCTTTCAGCAATGAAGGAGGATCTGGAGAAAAAGAAAAAAGGCGCCAAAAAAACATAGGGAAGCCTTTTATTTTTTCCCTTCTTTTTATCTTCATGAGGAACCTGCTGTTCATTCTCTGTTTTGCTGCGATTATTTCTGCATCAATGAGCGTTGAAGTTGAGGGAAAAGGATTTTCCACACTCGTTTACCATGTTGAGGAGGCGGGTGCGCTTAATTCCACACTCACAGTAGTTGTGCTGGAAGGAAATGCCCAGCAGGCTGTCCAGGAGGTTACCGGATTCAATGGGCTTCATACCGGAGAAATCTCTGCACTGGCCCCCGGAACCTACACTGTAAAAGTCTACAATCTGGATACCGGGAATATTGGGCAGGCAGTGATAACCTTCGCCCCGCAGGAAGAGCTCCTTCCCACTGAAGAATCGGTAAAGGAACTGCAGGAGCAGGCTGCAGAGCAGCAGACATCTCTTGCCCCGGTTACTGAGCAGTATCCCTGGCTTCCATACATAATTGTGGCTCTTTTTGTGGTGATCGTTGCCATAATTCTATTCGGCAACCCACTTAAAAAACCGAAGAAAAAGAAGTAGGTCTTACTTCGGTGGATTATAGATATATTTATAAACTCTCCCTGAGTAAATTTATGTAGGTGTGTGTTCTATGGCGATTAGGTCCGATACGGTGAAGGAAAAGAAGGAAGAAGCAAAAATTGTGGAATTGATAAACACTTTGGCCCCCCGCATGAAAGACGAGTTCGAAAGGGAAGCCCTGCGCGACTTAATTGATGCAAATGAAAAAGGGACCTGGAGGCAGGGGTCAGCAATCTATTTCGAAGAGGCTAAGGAGGACGAGGTAACAAAACTGGTCTCAGATTTCAGGAAGCTCCGCGACCTTTTCAAGGCTGCGGGGTATATGGACGTAAAGGTTGCCCATGATGAAAAATCCAGCAGCTGGGTATTCTATATCGGAAAGGACGCACAAAAAGTAGAAGAAAAAGCCGCACCTGCAACATCGCCATTCAAAGAGGAAGCACCCTCCCTTGATCTTGAAGAAATCAAAGAGAAGCTTAAGAAGGCAATGAAGAAGCCTGCCCCGATTGTTGCCGCACCTATTGAAGAAGAGCAGAAGCCCATAGCGAAGCCGAAAAAGCTTAACAGAAAAGAGAAGGCGCTCATGAAGACGCTCGATGCTGTGCTCGAACAGGCCAAGGAAATACACAAATCCCAATACAAAGTTGGAAGAGACTACCTCGAGCAGTTCATTGCAGATTATGAAAAACTGCAGAAGATGCTTGAAGGGAAGAAGATTTCTGATTACACCAAGAACTATGCTGAAGTCCGGCTCATGGCAGCAAACGTTGTGTTCTGGAAAAGATAT
>JAQBFN010000038.1:0-17214 GCA_032123335.1 Microcaldota archaeon | reverse complement strand
AAATAAGTAGGAAGTATAATAGCCATAGAGTTTGAATGATATACCTTTAGTAAGTGCAGGCTGAATCCCTCGGTTTCCCTAAGGACTTACACCCCACTCCTATCAAACTTATCTGTTATAAGCGGTCTTTAGATTTCTCGTTTTGGGAGTCGCTTCGACCTTAGATGCTTTCAGGTCTTATCGACGTAAGGCGTAGCTGCCCAGCGATGCATTGACACAACTGGTCCACCAGTGGCCTCGAATCTCTGTTCCTCTCGTACTCAAAGATCCTTACCCTCAGAAACCAACACTCCTTGAAGATGTTACCGTACTGTCTCGCGACGTACTGAACCCAGCTCATGTGGGACTTTAATGGATGTACAACCCAACCCTTGGAGGCTCCTGCACCTCCAGGATGTCCCAAGCCGACAGCGATGTACCAAGCCGCGAGGTCGATGTGTACTCTCGCCCGCGACGAGCCTGTTACCCCCGGGGTAGCTTGTCTGACAGCTTAGATTCCCATCAATAGAATACTAAGGTTCGTTAAGCCCGGCTTTCACCTCTGTGTTCCACGCTAATAGAAACACAGTCAGTCCTGCATTTGTCTTTAACCCTCTACAGCGGATTTCTGACCCGCCTGAGCAGAACATTGGGCGCCCTTGTTTCTCTATCGAGGGCGTACCGCCCCAGCCAAACTATCCACCTGCTGCTGTCCTCTTTCGAGTAAGCAATACCGACATAACTAGATGGTGTTCCACTTTCGCCTCCACCGCCTCCGGAAAGGCGGCTTCGAAGGCTCCCATCTACACTCGGTAGCTACAGCAATATCACAACAACAGGCTATAGTAAAGCTCCACGGGGTCTTCTCTTCCCTCAAGGAGTCTCCGGCATGTTCACCGGAAAGTGAGTTCACCAGGTCCCAAGCAGGGACAGTAGGAGCGACGTTACGCCATTCATGCAAGCCGCCAATTAAGCGGCGAGGTATTACGCCAAGGTCATACTCAAATGAGTATAACGAGGATTTCCTCACTACTTAATTTTGATTGCGTTCTTGCTAGTAACTCTTTGCCGATTCTTAAGGCAATCCTCTTTTTGTATATAAACAAAGTATGACCTTGTTTACGCTACCTTAAGAGGGTCAGAGTTACCCCCGCTCTTTACCAGCCCTTCCTCTCCTTGAACGGAGCTTTCAGGTACTAGCAGTGGGCAGGCGTCGGCCATCATACACATCCTTTCGAACTAGCGATGACCTGTGTTTTTGGTAAACAGTCGCACTCCCCTTGTCAGTGCCACCTACCATCTACTAAATGGTAGGCATCCCTTCTTCCAAAGTTACGGGACTAATTTGCCGAGTTCCCTTGCCTGGGTTATCCTGCCACGTCTGGGCCTTTTCAGCCAGGGGCACCTGTATTAGTTCTAGGTACGATGATACAAGATCGGAACTATTCTCTTTTCATGGGTCTCAGGAATTAGTCAAAGATTGCTCCCATTCCAGCATTTCGTCCGCTTCTCCTCATGATAAGACTCCACGGAAGTATCACTGTTAGACCGGGTCTCCCCGGTTCGACTTATCCCAAGACGTCAAGAATAGAACTAGTGTTACCACATCTACTTATATCGCGCAGGAATATTAACCTGCTTCCCTTTCGTGCAGTCGGAGTTACCTGTGCACTTAGGATCGGCTAACCCTCAGCTGAAAAACATGGCTGAGGAAACCGTGCCCTATCAGACGTCCAAGATTCTCACTTGGATATGCTACTACTGACACCATGATATTCGTAACAGAACGGTCCACAAGACGTCACCGCCTTGCTTCTATCCATCCCGCTCGCCCCCTTACTCCATGAACTTTTGGTTCGGGCAGGGTATCGGAATCTAGCTTAGCCCCGTCAATTTTCAGAATCTGCACCCTCGACTGGTCCGCTATTACGCGTTGGTTAGAGGGTGGCTGCTTCTAAGCCTACCTTCCAGTTGTCTTAGGATAGAGACTCCTTTAAGAGTCACACTTAGCTAGAATTTAGGGTCCTTAACCCTGCGTACGGTCGTTTCCGTAAGGGCGTACAGGTTTACCCGGTACCACCCCACTGCCCCTGTCTACAGAGATGCGGAATTCGGAGTTTGATAGGAAAGTGAGATGTTTCCATCCCGCTCTTCCCAATCAGTGCTCTACCTCCACATCGTCCTCGAGAGACGCTGTACTGAGATACATTTCAGAGGGAACCCGCTATTGCCGGGCTCGACTGGCCTATCACCCCTATACCAGAGTCACCCAAGCAGAATATACTAGCACTGGTTGCGGGCCTCCACCAACGATCAAGTTGGCTTCACCCTGCTCTGGCATAGATCGCGCCGGCTTCGGGTCTGATTCGTGTGACTGATCCCCCTTTCAGAGGACGCCCCTTGTTTCCTGCGGGCGCTCGCTTTCGCTTCGATTCTCATCTCGCCACACGAATAAACTCCATGGCTCTTGCTTCAAGAAGAATGACAAAACACTGGTAAAGATGCCTCGATCCAACCCTTTCGGGAATTCACTTCGGCACCCCTAAAGCCCTTTCATGCTCTGCCTTCCTGTCTCCATATAGTTTCAGGGTCTTTTGACACCCCTTCCGGGGTCCTTTTCAACATTCACTCACGTTACTCATTCGCTATCGGTCTGATACCCAATATTTAGACTTAGAGGTTGATACCCCCATATTCCCGCCCCTTATCCGACGGACGGTACTCTTCCTGGATCGTTCCATTCTCCTTAACATACGGGGCTGTCACCCGCTGGGGCGCCTCTTTCCAGAGGACTTCTGCTCAAAGAATGGATACTCCCCGCCACATATCCCCTACATTACTGCAGGTAATTCAGCTCGGTCTGTTCGGCTTTCAGTCACCCTTACTAACCGAATCCCAATTGGTTTCTCTTCCACCCGGTACTAAGATGTTTCAATTCCCGGGGTAACTATGCACTTCAGTTTCCCGAAGGGCATACACCCAAATCCTGGGGTCAAAGGTTGCGTGCACCTAACCCAGGCATATCGCAGCTTACCACGTGGGTTTGCTGATATCAGCCAAGTCATCCACTATATGGATTCAACATATCCAAACTCTATGGCTATCACTTCACACTCATATGGACCGAAGTCCGGCATCCCATCACAGATGGGAAAACCTAAGCTCATAGAGCTCATATAATTAAGTCATTGCGCCATCGTTGAGAGGGCACTCGCACCCATAAAGGGTGAAGGATATATATGATAATATCCCTTTTTAAAGGTTGTGAAGGCCTGACGAGAGATTATTGCACCTTGGGCTCCGACTGCCTTAAAACATAAAGCAACATAAAGGATAACTTTATAAATAGTCTTTCTCTTAATATCAGTAATGAAAAGAAGGATTACGGCGACTGAAACAAATAAACCGCTAATCAAACAACTGCCCCCTCCCAAATTCAGGAAAGTACCCTGCTGCGAGATGCTGATCAGGGGTACGTCCACTGCATATAGCAAAGGAGGAAGCCCAAGAGAGCTTTGGGGAATACCCCCCCAGGAAAAAAGAGGCGACATACGCCGGGAGCTTCCGGTATACTATATTGCTCCCATGGAAGAAAACAATGCAGCATGGAACAGGCGATTTGAAGCAACAATGCATGCTGCAGTAGAAAGGGCGCTGAACCACAGCGGAAAAACACTTCTGGGCAATTGCTTGCGTGAGCCCACTTTCCTCCCCGTACTGATTATCGGTGTCGTCACCCACCCACTTCTGAAAGTAAAACTTGGGGAACATTCCCCTCCAGCATACAGAAAAAATCTGGAACTGGCTTTGGTAAACGGAGTGCCGGCCAGAACGTTCCCTGAGAGCTGGCTGGATTCTCGCCACCTGAATGATATAGATGGCTATGGGAATTGCACCGTACACACAATGCGGATAGAATTAACAACTCCAGAATATCTTGCCATCCTGGCTAATGCAAACGAACTTACCAACCTATTTGGCCTGAACATGCAGCGGGATTTCGAAGCAAGAAACCAGTATATCTCGGATGTCATAAAAGAGAAAGAGGTTCTCTACCTCGCCGGAAAAATCACGGAAGACGAGTTTGAAGGTGCGGTAGAGGGAGTTAACTCATGGTATAAACACTCCCGGGAGAGTATTCAACCGATTTTTGGCTACGAACTCCCGAGGACTCTGAGGGAAACAGGAAAACATGCATATGAAGGATATACCTATATCATAGGAGAGCTTGTGAAACATGCTATGCTGCCCAAAGCGTATTCTGCAATTAAGGAGAAATTAAAAGAACTTGGGCTGTTGCAATCTCCTGCATGATAAAGGACAATTTCTTGCTAAAAGTCCGGCCTGTGTGCCTTCTTGTGCTCCTTGAATCCACGGGCGCTGGGGAGCTTCCTTCCCTGAGCAAGGTGCACTGCTGCCCCGAGCACTATCAGCCCTACACCATATAATATTGCTTCGGAAGAAAGGAAGGTTATCATTACCAATACTGAGATTGCCCCAATCACCGCGCTGAGCGGTATGTTTGCAATGGAAAAAGGAATTACGAATTCCCTGCGCATCTTTGGCTCCCTCAGCCTGAGCATTATTACACTAATATTTACCATAAAGAAGGCGGTGAGCGCAGCAAAGTTGGTTACTTCCGCGATTATTACCATGTTTGCAAGCAATAGGAATACGGCTGCCACAATAAAGGCGAAAAGAACCGCAAAGTGCGGGGTATGGAACTTCTTGTTTACTTTAGAAATGAAGCTGGGGAGCGCATTCTCGTTCGCCATTCCATAGGAAAGCCTGGAGGCGGTTATCAGGCAGATCATTACAGTATTTGCTGTGGATGCAAGCGCGATTATTGCAAAGATGAATGCGTATTCCCCAAGGAGGGGGATTACTACATCCTTTACCGGGGCGGTAGAGGCCCCGAGGATATCCGGCCCTACTAAGAGGAGGGATGCAACTGCAAAGAGCGCATAGAGAACTGTGCATATCCCTATGGAAAGCAGGATTGCATATGGGATTGTGTGCCTTGCGTCCTTTGCTTCCTCGCTTTCGCTTGCAAGCATCTCAAACCCGAGCATTGCAAAGAAAACCAGGGCTGCACCTGCGAATACCTGCATGATTTCAAAATCCATCAGGTCGGGCTGGGCTGCGCCGAAGAGGAAGCCTGCTGCGATTACGAATAAGAGGCCCCCGATTTCCATTATGAACATTATGTTGTTGAGGCGGATGGATTCCCTGATTCCAATCAGGTTTACGATTGAGAACAGTATTATTACTCCTAATGCGGCAAGGCTTACTGGGAAAGTGAATATTGAAGCAAGATAGTACCCAAATGCCATGGAAATGGCTGCGGCCCCCACCATTGTTTCGAAAAGAACCAGCCAGCCGGTTACAAATGCCAGCATCTTGTTTTTGAGCCCCTTGAGCACGTACAGAAAAGAGGAGCCGGCCTTGGGGAACATTGAAGCGAGCTCTGCATAGCTTAATCCAGTTAGGAGGGCGACCAGTGCTGCAAGGATGAATGAGAGCCATACCCCTGCGCCCGAGATTGCGGTTGCGGCGCCTATAATTGCGTAAATCCCTGCGCCCACGATTACTGAAATTCCGAAAATGGTTGCGGTAACAAGGCCAAACTCTCGCTTGAGCTCTGTTTTTTCGCTTGCCGCCTCTGCCATAAAGGGCTTGCTTATTTACACTTTTTAAATTATAAGGGGGTAAATCGAAATATGGCAACAGTAACACCATGGGAAGTTTCAGGCTCCATTGATTATGATAAATTAGTAGAGGAATTCGGAACTAAGAAGATTACCCCTGCACTCAGTAAAAAGTTGATTGAGCTTGCAGGGGAAGATGATGTGATGCTCCGCAGGGAGTTCTTCTTCTCGCACCGCGATTTGGACCTTGTGCTCAAGGATCATGAGGCAGGAAAAGGATTCTTCCTTTATACTGGGAGAGGGCCTTCGGGAGATATGCATATCGGGCACCTTATCCCGCTTGTATTTACAAAATGGCTGCAGGAGAAGTTCAAGGTTAATTTGTATATAGAGATTACTGATGATGAGAAGTTCCTGCACAAGAAGAACCTGGGCTGGGAAGATGTGCAGAAGTATTCTGCTGATAATATATTGGATATTGCAGCCGTGGGCTTTGACCCGGACCGCACATTCATTTTCAAGGACAGTGAGTATGCGGCGAACGTTTACCCGCTTCTGATGCAGACTGCAAGGAAGATTACCTACTCAACTGCAAAAGCAGTGTTTGGATTTACAAACGAAACAAACATCGGGATGATTCAGTACCCCGCATACCAGATGATTCCAACCTTTTTTGAGAAGAAGAGGTGCCTGATCCCTGCGGCAATTGACCAGGATCCGTACTGGAGAATCCAGCGCGACATTGCGGAATCGCTTGGATTCTACAAAACTGCTGCAATACACTCCAAGTTTTTCCCTCCGCTGCAGGGGATTGAGGGGAAGATGAGTGCAAGCCAAAAGGAGAGCGCAATCTGGCTTACGGATGATGAGAAAATGGTGCGGAAAAAAGTAATGAAGTATGCGTTTTCAGGAGGGCGGGAAACGGTTGAGGAACACCGCAAAAAGGGCGGGAATGTTGATGTTGATGTGAGCTTCCAGTGGCTGAAAATGCTGTTTGAACCAAATGATAAGGAATTAAAGCGTATCGAATCCGAATATACTACGGGACAGCTACTCACTGGAGAACTCAAGCAAATTCTGGTGGACAAGCTCAATGCGTTCCTTATGAAGCATAGGGAGACGCGCGAGACCGTCGATGTGGACAATCTCATGTACGATGGGAAGCTGGCCAAAAAGATGTGGGAGACCACTTACAAAGCATAATGTCTCCCCCAGAACAAATTTGCAAAAATTTGTTCGGGACAAAAAGACATTTTTGTCCGCTTTGGACTTCGATAGAAGTCCAATAAACTTTAGGGATTGGCAAATCCCTAATCAACCTACACAGGTGAAATAAATGGGACGGAAAGATGAGAAAAGGTCGGATAGGCCTAGGAGCAGAGACAGAACTTCTTCTGGAGATAGTAGAGGCGGCAGAAGCCGAGAGGGCGGAAGTAGCAGGAGCCGAGAAGGAGGAAGGAGCCGTGAGGGAGGCAAGAGTCGTGAAGGTAGCTATGGCCGAGATCGCGAAGGCGGACGGAGTCGAGAAGGGAGCCGGAGCCGCGAAGGTGGATTTAGTCGTGACCGAGAAGGAGGCCGAAGCCGAGAGGGGGGTAGGAGTCGGGAAGGTGGATTTAGTCGTGACCGAGAAGGGGGCAGGAGCCGCGAAGGCAGTTATGGTCGTAACAGAGAGGGCGGAGGTAGCAGGAGCCGCGAAGGGGGAAGAAGCCGAGAGGGGGGTAGGAGTCGGGAAGGTGGATTTAGTCGTGACCGAGAAGGGGGAAGAAGCAGAGAAGGCGGAAGTAGCAGAAGCCGCGAAAGCAGTTATGGCCGAGATCGTGAGGGTGGCGGAAGCCGAGAGGGCGGATCTAGCCGAGATAGAGAAGGCAGCCGTGACGGTGGATATGGAAGCAAGCCCGGAAGGGGCAGAAGCTTCAACAGGGACCGCGCAAAAAGTTATTCCAGGGATGACAATAGGGGCCCAAGGGAAGAATCACGAAGCAAGTTTGGGGCAGGATTTGACCGCTCCAAATTCATAAAAAAGGCCCGTGAAAAAACTACTGAAGTTCTCAGGAGCAGGGACATGTACCTTGCATACCTTTCCAATGCGATTGAAGAGGAAGAAAGGGTATCAAACCAGCTTGTGGAAAGGCTTGAGGAGCTTTACGGATTGTATTTCCCTGAGCTCAGGATTGAAGACAGGAGAAATTTCGTCCTCATTATCTCCAAGATTAAGCGGGAAGATGTGAATGTGCAGGAGATTGCAAAGTATGTTGGGGAAGGAAAGGCAAGGCAGATTGCGGAAGACGGAAAGAACAGCATCGGCGGGGGGGATTTCACAGAGAAAGATGTGCAGAACATGCAGAAGATGGCCGATGAGATTGAGAATATTTATGCCCTGATGAACAGGCACGAGAAATACCTGGATGATGTTGCGCAGGAAATCTGCCCGAACCTAAGGTATGTTATTGGTGCAAAGGTTACAGGGAAGCTTATTGCGGCTGCGGGAGGGCTGCGCAAGCTTGCGCTTATGCCTGCGAGCACTGTGCAGGTAATCGGAGCGGAGAAAGCATTGTTCAAGCACCTGAAGAACAAGAGCATTTCTCCCCCTAAGCATGGAATTATTTTCCAGCATGCAGCGATTTCCACTTCGCCTAAAAGCGTGAGGGGAAAGATTGCGCGTGCGCTTGCAACAAAGATTACGCTTGCAGCGAAGGCGGATTCGTATACAAAGAGGTTTATTGGGCCTGAAGTGAAGGACAAGTTTGACAGGAGGCTCAAGGACATTCTTGCAAAGGCAAAGTGATTGCAATGAGGGTTTTGCTCCTTGCGGATTTGCACGGGGATGAATCGGTTGTGGACAGGCTCCGCGATGTTGCCGGGAAGTACGACATGATTATTATTGCAGGGGATTTGGGAAGCGATGAGTATATTGAAAAAGTGCTTTCTATTTCCGGCAATATCTATTGGATTCCAGGGAATATGGAACGGCTTGAATCCTGTGAAGCGGAAAAGGAAAAATGCATCCATGGAAGAAGGATAGATGTGGATGACGGGATGAATATTGTTGGGTTTGGGTTTAGCGGCCCTACTCCTTTTGGGACTCCCGGAGAACTAAGTGAAGATGAAATTTACGAGCAGATGAGTGCGCTTCCCATAGACGAGAAAACTATTTTGGTTACGCATACTCCTCCCTATGGAATACTGGATGAGGTGGGGGAGGGAGTGCATGCAGGAAGCAAATCCCTCAAGAAGATAATGGAGGAGAAAAGGCCCCGGATACTTGCGTGCGGGCACATCCACCATGTTGAGGGGAAGGAAAAGGTTGGGGAAACCACTGTGGTGCAGGTGCCGGAGGGGCATACCCTGAGGGGGGTGCTCCTGCTGGTTGAGAACGGGCAGGTAATGATACAGATGGAGAGCCTATGAAAAACATATTCGTAAGGAAATCCACGAATGAAAAGCGAATCTTCAGCATAGTCAGTGAGATTTTTCCCGGTGCACTACCTTCTTTTTCCGAGAATGATTTGTATTTTCTTGCTTCCAAGGGGCAGGAGGTTGTTGGGTTTGCGCACCTTATTGTTTTGGAGAACAAGGTACTTTTCCAGGGCCTTGGGGTAAAGGAAGAATACAGGAAAGAGGGGATTGGGGGGAGGCTTGTGGATACTGTTGTTAATTTTTCTGAAAGGCTCTGCAAGGATGTGTTTTTGAAGGTTAAGCCAACGAATGTGGAGGCCCTGAATCTGTATGCGAAAAAAGGGTTTACTATAAAAAAGCTACGGAACTCTTATATCCTCCAGCGAAATCTCTGTACGTAAGTACAACGGGGGATTGAGCCAACCTGGTAAGCTGCAAGCTTTGGGAGCTTGTTATCTGAGTTCAAATCTCAGATCCCCCAATTACTTTTTCTTTTTCCTTCTCTTTAATCTGGTGATATATGTTTGCAATCGTGCTACCTGGCCTTGTAGTCTCTGGACTTCCCGGTCCCGGCTTACTTCAGTAGTTCTGGAAGAAGTGGATTTCTTCAGCTTTTCTTCAAGGTTCTTTCTGCTTTCCCTCTCCATTTCCAGGGCCTTGCGAAGGTTCTCAGTTTCCTCCAGCAAAGAGAGGACGCGCTCATCGCGCTTCTGCTTTTGGGGAGACGCTTTCTTTTCTATGTGTTCTGTTTTCTTTTCTTCTTTTTTTGTGAGCATGAATTCTGCTTCCGCAGCTGAGTGCCCCTGCAAAACAAGGTGCTTGATTAATCCTTTGTGCAGAACCGTATCGGATTTCTCAATCCTGAGCAGGGTGCTATCGTAATTTCTGTAAGCTTTTACTGCAGCTGCATACGCATCACGGATGTGCGGATTCTGGATTTCCTTTCCGATTTTCTTTTTTTCTTCAACCCGGAGGTTCCGGTCGGGGACAAATAGTTTTATGTGGAAGCGGGAGGCAATGCGCATTACAAAATCAGGGGCAGGAGAAACATCTGCAGCAATTACTGAGGGTTTTCCAAGGGAAGAAATGATGCGAACCAAATCCTCGTGGGAGAGTTCCTTTTCGCACCCTGAGCCTACAAGCTTCCCGTGCAAATCCAAGGCTGCATATGCAGTATAAACACCGGGGTCAACCCCTACAATCAGGTGCAGCTACTCACCTTGCTCCTGGTAAACGTAGTCCTGCTTCGCAAAGATGCGCGTATCCGGTTTCACGTTTCTTGTTACGTTTACGTTGGAGCCAACCCAGCAGTCATTGCCAATCGTTTTTCCCGGCATTGTGCAGGCAAGGACCCCGAATTTTACATTGTCCCCTATGATGCAGCCGAGCTTTTTCCTCCCGGAATTAATCCAGCCCTTAGAAGTAAGAACGTTTATGTGCTGGGCATCAAAGCGGTAGTTTGCAATCTGGGTGCCTGCGCCAAAATTCACCCCCTCGCCTACAATGGAATCCCCTATGTAGGAAAGATGCTTTGCGTTAACATTATCGAATAGAATGCTGTCCTTTAGGGTTGTGGATTCGCCCACATTGCAGTTTTCCCCTATGGAAACAAAGCCGCGGAGGTAAGCGTGCGGGCCTACTTTCGAGTTCTTTCCAATGTATGCAATCCCTTCAATTCTTGAATCCAGGATTTCTGCTCCTTTCTCCATGATTATTTTCCCGTTTATGCTGGAGTTTTCCACTTTCTCAACGGAGGCTTCCATGTCTTCAAGGAGTTTTTGGTTTAATTCAAAGAGGTGCCAGGGGTAACCTGCATCCATCCAGAAGCCTTCCACTTCAACCGCTTTTGCGCCCTTGAATACATCCACGACTTCGTATTCCCCGCGTGCGGTGGGCTTGAGGGATTTGAGCTCCTCGAAAATTGAGGGGCTAAAACAGTAGATTGAAATGTTTGCAAGGTTGGAGGGGGGGTTTTCAGGCTTCTCTATAAAATCGGTAATGAGTGAATTTTCTACTTTTGCAACCCCGAAACGGGTGGGGTTTTCCACCTGCTTTACTGCGATTGTTTTGCTTCCGTTGTGCTCGGAGATGATTTGCTTGTAGAATTCCGGGTCGCAGATATTGTCTGCTGCAACCATCAGGAAATCCTCGTCTGCGAATTTCTCCGCATCTAAAAGGGCTGCTCCGGTTCCGTGCTTTTCCCCCTGCTCTATAAATGTGATATTAAGGCCCAGGTTATTCTCTTTCAGGTATTCAGTGATCATTTCCTTTTTGTATTTTACAACTACCCCTACCTGGGTAATGCCGGCCTCCTTGAGCCTGGAGAGCACATGCCAGATTAATGGCTTGCCTGCAACCTGCAGAAGCGCTTTCGGCCTTGTGTAAGTGAGGGGGTGCATCCGCACGCCTTCCCCTGCTGCTAGAACTATTGCTTTCACGAGTCCCACCGGTTAATTTTGTGATTATGAAGCTTTAAAAGTAAGATGGAAGGGCTAAACCGAAGCTTCAATCAGCTTTTTTGCCTTTGCATGGATTTCTTCGAGCTTTTCTTTTGCCTTTGCTTCCAGGGTAAGGCGGATTATGGGCTCGGTGCCGGAGGGGCGGATAAGCAGCCAGTAGTTTTCGGAATCTATGCGGATTCCATCTACGTTGCTTACTTTCCCTTCTATGTTTATGGATTTGAGGATTTTTTCCATTGCTGCCTTGCGGTCTTTGGTTTTGTATTTTTCCCGGACCATTGGGTATGGCTTGAACTGGGAAGCGAGCTTGGAAATTTTTCCTTTTTGCGCAAAGATTTCTACGAATTTGGCCGCGCCGAGAACTCCGTCCGGGACGTGCACTCCTCCTGCGTAAATGAATTCGCCTGCAGGCTCTCCACCGAATACTGCGTTTTCTTTTTCGAGTGCTTCGCCTACGTATGTGCTGCCTACAGGGGTTATGATTAGTTCGCCTCCGCCCTGCTCAACTGCGTCCTTGATTATCAGGGAGGATTCAACAGTGCTCACTACTTTGCCCCTCTTCTTCCCCAGCTCATGCAGAATCATAAGGGAGAGCTGCACATCCATGTTTACGAAATCCCCGTTTTCATCTATGAGGGCTACGCGGTCTCCATCACCATCGTGGGCAAGGCCCAAATCCGCGCCCACTTCCTTTACTTTTTCCTTGAGAAGAGTGAGGTTTTTTTCTGATGGTTCGGATGGGCGCTGGAAACCAACATCCTGTGTATTGAGTGTAATTACTTCGCACCCGAGTTTCTTGAGCAATGTGGGGGTGATGACGAGTGCTGCACCATTGCAATCAATTACTACTTTGGGTTTCTTTTTGGAAATGGAAGCAGAATCAATTTGTGGGAAAATGAATTTCATGTATGCATCCAGGATGCCTACATCTGGGATGAGTTTTCCATTTGCGTCCCAAGGGGCGAGATTTACGCCCTTCTCGTAGTTAGAGAGAACTTTCTTCTCTTCGGATTTGTTGATTTCCTTGCCTGCGGAAATGAGCTTGAGGCCATTGTATTCAGGAGGATTGTGTGATGCGGTAACCATTATTCCGTTGCACTTGTACTTGAGGGTTGCATACGCGAGAACCGGGGTAGGGACTAACCCTAAGGAGATTGCATCTTTTCCTGCGGCCATTGCACCGGCAAATGCAGCTTTTTCTAAAATTGGGCCGGTGTTGCGCGTATCCCTTCCAATAACCAGGTTCTGGTAGGAGAAGGCATTTGCTATCTTTAGCGCAAGGTCCGGAGTGATTTCACTGCCGTACAATCCACGTATGCCAGAAGTGCCGAACATCGTAGAAAACAAAGGAAGAAGGAGTTTTAAAGGATATATGCACAAGGTTTATAGACGAGGTAATACTCATGAAAGAGCTCATATTGCACGCTGACAGCGTATCATACGAAGTTACAAAGAAGACCAGGCTTGCGGAAGAGATTCCGGATGAGATGAAAGAAGGGAAGATGGAGGATGTTCTCTGGGTACGCATTGCGGTGGAGAAGCAGGATGAGGGGAACATCGATTCGCTTGTGAAGAAAGCTGTTGCGGACATTGAGGATGTTGCAGGCCAGGTGAAAGCCAAGAACGTGATGCTTTACCCGTATGCTCACCTATTGATGGGGAGCAAGCCTTCCAATCCTGAAGCGGCGATTGAGCTAATCAAGAAGATGGAGGAAGCGCTCAGGGGGAAGGGCTTTGAGGTGATGCGCTCCCCGTTTGGGTGGTATAAAAAGTTTACGGTTTCGTGCAAGGGGCATCCTTTGAGCGAACTTTCAAGGGTGTTCGAAGCAGAAGGTGGGGAGAGCAAGGATGAGATTGAAGTATCCGAATCTGTAAAGGCGGAGGAAAAGATGGTGAGCAGATTCTATATTTTAACTCCGGAAGGGGAATTGGTGGATATAGATAAATTCAATTATGCGGGGCATGAGAACCTGAAGAAATTTGCAGCCTATGAAACAAAAAAGACAAGGGCATACGATAATGAGCCCCCGCACATAAAGCTGATGCAGGAACAGGAATTAGTGGATTATGAGCCTGGAAGCGATGGGGGCAATTTCAGATTTTATCCTAAGGGCAGGCTGATTAAGAAGCTGCTTGAAAAATCAATTACAGACTTTTGTGTAGATTATGGAGCAATGGAAGTTGAAACCCCGCTCATGTATGATTTTGAGCACCCGGCACTGAAGAAATACCTCAATAGGTTCCCTGCAAGGCAGTATCTTGTAACAAGGGATGATAAGAGGTTCTTCCTGAGGTTTGCTGCATGTTTTGGGCAGTTCCTGATTGGACATGACATGGTATTTAGCTACAAGCAATTGCCTATGCGCATGTTTGAGCTGACAAGGTACTCATTCAGGTGTGAGCAAACTGGAGAACTCGCTGGACTGAAGAGGCTGCGTGCATTTACCATGCCGGATATGCATGGGGTGCTCCGGGATATGAACCAGGCAAAGACGGAATTAGAACAGCAATTGGATATCAGCATGGAGTGGCTTTCCTATGTGGAATTACTGGAAGGAAGTGAAGTTGGATTCAGGATTTTGAAGGAGTTTTATGAAGAGAATAAGGAGTGGTATGCTTCGCTCGTAAAGAAGATTGGGAAGCCGATTCTTGTGGAGATATTTGATGAGAGGTATGCATACTTCATTACGAAATTCGAGTTCAATTTTGTGGATGCGATGGACAAGGCAAGTGCGCTTACAACTGTACAGATAGATGTGGAAAATGCAGATACTTACGATATTTCGTTTGTGGATGAAGACGGGAGCAAGAAGAGGCCCATCCTCACGCATGCCTCCATTTCAGGGAGTAAAGAACTGGTGATTTATGAGCTTTTGGAAAAGGAAGCGATGAAAATGCAGAGGGGGGAAAAGGCAATGCTTCCGCTCTGGCTTTCTCCTACGCAGGTAAGGGTTCTGCCGATTTCGGACAAACACGTGGAGTTTGCGCAGGAAGTATTGAGCCAGCTTGGGGATGATGTGCGGGCGGATGTAGATGATACTTCGGAATCCTTGGGAAAGAAAATAAGGAATGCGCAAAAGGAATGGGTTCCATATATTGCGGTAATCGGGGACACGGAAGTTGAATCCGGAAAAATCTCAGTAACTATTCGGGAAACAGGGGAAAAGAGGGAAATGGATGGAGTAGAGTTAAGGAGCATAATTGAAGAGAAAACAAACGGTATGCCTTTTGAGAAGCTATCGCTTCCGAAAGAATTATCCAAAAGGCCTACTTTCAGGGGCTAGAATTCGCCATCCCCATCCAGGCTGAACCTGATTTCGTTATCCTCATCATCAAAACTGGACTCAATAAGCGTTTCCCTGGGCTGGAGAATATGGATTGCTTCTTCTATGTGTGCCTTTATCTTGGGGTCCCTGTCATTCCTGAGTGCCTTCACAACCGCCGGGTGGCGCTCCATGTCCTCCTTATCAGTGAAAAGGCACATGCAGAATACCTTCCAGAATGTCCCTCCGTTGGTTGAAAGGGGATAAGTTCCAAGGAAATGCTCAAGGAACTCATCTTTTGCACGGGGAACAACCTTGAGAAGGTTCGTGTATCCCACAATTGCCTCAAGTGCATCGAATACGTCATCAGGCTCATTATATACAACGCTTCCGGGGCCAATGCACGCTGCTTCGAATATGTGCTTAAGCACCGGGTCTGCACGGAGATTCACGGGTGAATTATCATTTCTATTGAGCACCTGGAAAAGCCTTTCTGCGCTGAATCCTGCGCCCTGCACCGCCTCTTGGAAATCGCGCATCTCCTGTTCCACGAAATGTGCAAACCTCCCTACTATGAAGGGCTTGGGCCATTCTGCAACAACGTCCTGAAGCCATCCTATCAAGGTTGTGGAGCGGCATTCCTGTGCATGCCTGAAAGCCAATCCAATCAGCGGGGTGGATATCGGATTCTTGGCATCAACGTTTGGGAGGTCAAGTCCAGCGAGGACTCCAAGGCCTTCCATTCCGCCAAGCTGGCCATATGGCTTGGAAATTTCCGGGTGGCCAAGCGCATAAATAAAAGTCCTGGGCCTCATCTGGCTGAGGAAAAGAAATGTTACTGCCTTTGCATATGCATCAAACACGTTGAGCTCAGTGTTGCTGTCTGCCAGTAATTTTGACTCGTCTTTTGGTGAGCGTGAGCTGAGGAGTGTAAATGCCCATTTCTTTATTGCTTCTGCAGGAACCATCGTGCCCTCATCAGACCTCAGGGCTACCCTGCGGACAGCCTCATCCTTGTGCATCTTTACGAAAACCCTCTGGATTTCATCTGCAGCTTTAGAGAGTGAGCCGAGTACTCTCTGTTCGCGCTCAATCTTCCACCTTCTTTCCAGAATCAGCCTTTCAACATCCGGCTCATAACCTTTGAGGTTTTCCCCTATCACTTCCATTGCTTCGTTAAGATAAGGATGGAACCTCTCGGGAAGCTTGATAATCATATTTTGGAAATAAACCGGAACATAGCTCTTTTCCCTGAGCTTTGTATTCTCAAGGGGGATTTCGGCTGCCTGCTCCATCGAACTCAATTCGTTAAGCCTTCTCCTTGTCCTATCTGTCATTTCTCCCTTTGAAAGTGCACTGGAAGTTACATTAAAGCCTGTTTCTGGAGGTGAGCCTGGAAGGATTCCTGTCCTGCGGGCTTCAGTATCATCCCTCTCGGGGGGCTCAGTTCTTACAGTGGGTGCAGGCGGGGGAAGCGTTGGCCTGTCACTGCGAAGCTTTACGGGGTTTCTGCCCCCATTCAGTCTTGCTGCTGCCTGCACAATTGCTTCTGAGATTGTTGTGCTTACTTCTCTTGAGCCATCTGTTGATTCGGAAGGTTTGAAGCCAAGCACATCGTCTGATTCGGAAGGTTTGAAGCCAAGCACCGCGTCTATGTCTTCGTCTGTAATATCAAATCCGTCTCCAGAAGCTGCAACGGAAATTTCAGCATAATGCCCGTCAGCCTGCGCAGGCCCAGTGGGGATTACAGGGCCCTGGGAAAGATTGCCTAGATTTGCAAGGGAAAATTCAGCAGAATGACCGTCGCGACTTCTCTTAGGTCTAGCCTCTGCAGGCGGCTCAGTCCCTGATTCAGGTTCTTGGGATTCTTCTTCAGAAAAACGAATCTGCTTTTTGAATTCTTCAACAAACGTCCTGGGTGGGCTTCTGGCAACGATACCGGGCTCGGGAGGAGTCCTTGTTCTCCTGGTTTCAAACTCCTTTACATTATTAGGGTCTGCCCCTAGGGATTTAAGGAAACCTCCAAAAAGTGACCTCTTTTTTTCTTCTGTAGGAGGGCGAATCTGGTCTTTTTTGATGGTTACGGGACCTTTGCCACCTTTATTAGCAGTGCCATTGCTATTCATAATATACTATTCAGTGCAGAAAGATTTATAAATACACAATAAAACACACTAACTGACACTTAATTAGAGAAAATGCTCAGAAGAGGCCCCATTTTTTCTTTTTCTTCTTTGCCGGCTTTTTGGCGGGCTGTTTCTTTGCGGGCTTGGCTTTTGCTGGTTTTTTTGCCTTCTTAGCCGGCTTCGGTTTTGCGGGCTTCTTTGTTGGTTTCTTCGCAGCTTTTGTCACTGCTTTCTTTTTGGGCCTTGAAGGCGTTATAATGGAGGACGTTTTTGCCATCCTCTTCGCCACAATCACCTTCTGCGCCTCTTCTTCCAGCTTCTTTTCCTTCCAGCGGGGCATGAA
>JAQBFN010000037.1:0-6067 GCA_032123335.1 Microcaldota archaeon | reverse complement strand
GCAGGCATATTCAAAACAAAGGAAAGGGAATCCGGAAGAAAGAAAGTACAGGAAAAATTCACTGGAATCAACCTCTTTGGGGTCCCAATCCGCTTCAGGGAAATCCTTGCAGTATTCCTGGGCGCATTTTTCTATGGGATGGGTGTTGCATATCTCTATGCAGGTTTCACGCTCGAGCTTATCCCAATGGGAATCGCTTCAGTAATTTTCGTAGCGCTGCTCTACTATTTCCGCTCCTTAACCCGCTGGTTCTTTGATGGCCGCTACAAAACCCACACAGAATACGTTTTCTGGGGCACGGGAGGCTCCCTGTGCTGGATTTCCTCAATATTCGGGTTTACCCTCCAGACCCCAGGTTTTGAAGTGGAGAAAATCCCCGAGGAATTCGAGAAGAAGGCAGCATTCATGAAATGGGCAGTCCTTTCTGTTGCAATGTTCGTAGCCCTTACAATATTCGCAATCAATTTCTTCTTCCCTAATGAATACCTTCCTGTATTCCAGACCGTGGCATCTGCAATTGCAGTAACCGAAATACTTCCCCTGAAGCCCATGCCCGGAGTATTAATCAAAAAGTGGAATGTCTGGCTTTGGGCAATCACATTCGCCACTTTCATCCCAATCTACTTCCTAATCAACTTCTATGTGTAGTGCAAGAAACTCTTGTCCCAAAAGTGGGTTTAAAACTGTTTCCATGGGTAAATATATCCTTATGGGAGGCACCGCTAAATTAATCTCCCCAGCTATGGGCATACGCAAGTCTTCAGCGGAGCTCAAAGCTCTTGTTGAGAAGCACACACACAAAATAGAGAACGGCCTTACCCACAAGGAAAGGGAGATGGCGATTTTCGACCTGATGGATGTGCTGCTTACAAATTCAGATTATGTTTCCCCCAAGACAGTGCAATCAATGGCTGCAGCTCTTGCAGACAATGATGAAAGGGTTTCCGTAACCGCAGATTTAGCGCTCACCGTGCTTGTAAAGGACCACCCTGAGAAGGTGTTCCCGCTCCTCGCAAAGGAAGAAGCAAAGGCAAAAGGGAACTATGCAAAGAAACTATCAGAAACGATGCGCTCAATCTACTCCCTGTCCAGCTTCAAGGAGCGCGTAACGCTCAGGGACCTTGGCGCAAAGTTCAGGCAGGAGCCAATCAAGCCAAAGAAAGTGAGAAACGCTCCGCAGAAAGTCCGCAGGGTTGCTTAATTTTGAAATAAAAATAAGAAAAAGAGAGCTACGCTTTCGCGTGCTCATTGATTCCTTCCTGGGTCAGATACTGTGCAATTGGGAAGAATACAATCCATGCAAGGAAGAGAATCAGCTGGCTGTACTTGCTTTTCATAGCCTTTTCCGCTTCCCCGGAGTATTTCCAGAACACATAAAAGTTCACAAACGGGATAAACAGCCCGATTGTCCACAGGAGCGGATTAGTTTCGCTCTTGTTGATTTCTCCCAATTCCCTAGTCGTGTTATAGAACCAATAAAGGAAGTAAATCCCAAGCGTGATGAAGCTTGCGATAATTACGAATACTGGCCCTCTTTTTTTAACTCCTATATGATCACCTGAAAGCGCTTCGGAAAAAAGGAATTAAAACCTTCTGGAGTGTAGAATCCCCCTGTTCTGTGAATCATTTGCCTTTTCTCCCCAGAAGTATGACCTTCCCCATCGTCTTCGGGGCAATAACTACCCTTTCTTTCTCCCCGTTCCTTTTGCTGAGGCCGTTGACCCACTCGCGGTGCAGTTCCCTTAGCGTTTCCATCTCTGGTTCAAGCCACCCCTCCTTCCGCATCAGGGCAAATTTCCTTTCAATCCGTTGCATGGCGAGCTCCAGCCTCATCGCATCGGTCTGCATATTGACTTCCATTTTGGAAACAACACCTATGGCAGTCTTCGCCAGCTCCGCCCGAATTTCTATAATTTTGAGCAGCATTGGAATCGCTTCCGGATGCCCGATTTCCCCGATTGCCCAGATGGCTTCCTTTTCTGCCCCACACTCATTTTTAACATCCTTGGCGTTTCTGGACACAAACACATACTGCCGCTCTTCTTCTTCCCCAATTGCAAATCCCCCTAAAATTATGGAGGCTTTCCTCCTCATGCCTTCAGTTTCGCTGCTGTCAAATCCACTAAGCCACTCATTTGAAAGTGTTTTCCCAAGCATCCCTATCAGGGTTTCCAGATCGTAGCGTTCATCCTTGCTCTCCACAACATTGATGATTTTTGAAGAAATCGGAAGGCATCCAATTCGCCGCCCTGAAGAGTCAGGTATTTTCATAATTGCGCTGGCGGCATAAATCCCAAGTTCAGGCTTTGACTCAAAAATCTCCAGCAAGACTGGAACTGTTTCGGAATCCCCAATTTTCCCAAGCGCCTGGATCGCATCCATCTTCATTTGCTCCAGCTCACATTCCCCTTTAACGTAATTTTTATTCAATAGGGACCTCACATTGCTCTCCAGCTGGATTTCCTCACTTTCCATCACAAGCTCCATTATCTCTATTGTAGCTTCTTTTCTCAGGCCTGAAGCCAGGTTACCTGCCCCTGTTTTTTTGATTTCAAACCGCAACAGGCTTGCCTTGATTGCCTTTACAAGGTCATGCATAAACGGGATGTCGTCCAGCGGGTATCCCTTATCCCTATTCTTCATCAACTCAATAAGCTTGGGTGCAGCTTCAGGAGCTCCATATATCTTGCCAAGTGCCCACAAGGCGGTTTTCCTGAGTTTTGGGTCATCCGAATCAAGGGCCCTGGCAAGCGGTCCGGCGCCAGCCCGTTTTTCGATAAGCCCCAGCGCCTCCGCCGCACACACCCTCAGGCTGTTGTCCGGGTTGTTCTCCAGAATCCCAACCAGATAATTACTGTCCGGGCGCTTCATCTCCCTGAATGCTCCCTTCGCGTTATCCCGGACTTTTTTGTATCTCCCCCCATCCATCATCTTCAAAAGATGGGGAGTATCCTTCTTTCTCATCAGCCTCAAGTCACTGCCGCTGCACAGGCTCGCGCGCACCCGGGTTTCCCTGTCCAGCAGGAATCCATGGTATTGAAGCGCTCCTCCCGCTGCAGCACGAATGCTGGAGTCTTCATCCTTCAATGCAGCGGAAAGCAACTGGACTGCTTTTTTATCCGTTAATTCCCCAAGCAGCCCAATGCAGTTAATCCTCCTGGCCTTGTTTTTGCTTTCTGCCCCTTCAAGCAGTTCTTCAAGCGATTTCCTGCCCATCTTCCTGAGCGCATTTATCATTTTGGTTGTGTGCCCTGTACTGTATATCCCCCAATTCTCCCCCAATTCTTCCACAAGCGCTCCTGCGAGGCGCGGGTCAGTAATTCTCTCAATCAAATAATTAGTTGCAGGTCGGCGTATTTGCCTGCTTTTCAAAACTTCCCTGATTGCATCCTCTGCATCTCCCCCTATCCTCGCCAGCGCCTCCGCGGCATGGTAATATATCTCATAATTTTTATCGCCCATGGCTTTGACCAGGAAAGGGGCTGCCGGCCTGCCCATTATCACAAGCGCATCTGTAGCCACTGACCTGAGCCTCCAGTCATTTCCAGTCTTTCCAAGGCATTTAACCAGCGCGGGTGCACCCCTGGCATCCTTTGTTTTCCCAAGCGCCGTTGCTGCATTGAACCTCACATCCAGGTCCTCATCCTGGTCCAATACTTTCCCGACCAGGAAGGGCACTGCGGTGCCCCCAATTTCCCCAAGGGCCCAGACTGCTCCCCCTCCAACCAATGTATCCTCCTCCCCCAGCATTTTCCCCAATACGGGCACAGCGGGTTCTCCTATTCCCGCAAGGACCGCCACAACCCTTTCCCTGTACTGCCGGTTCGTATGCCGCAATTCCCCAGCAATCCTCTCAATTCCGATCATTCCATGCTTTTTTACAATAATCCTGGATGCTGTTTTCCATACATTCTCATCTTTGCTTCTTAGTGCTGTGAATAGCGGATTGGCCACTTCTGGGCCCAGTTCAACCAGCCTCTTTTCTGATGCATCCCGCCCATTTTCATCTCCAAGCAGTTTTACAAGTTCCCTTGGCTCTTTTTCCCCCCTTCTTTTCCGCAGCCATGCGGAAATGGGCCTTTCTATTTTTGCAATTGGTGCATATGTAAACTGGCTAAAATCAGAAAGAAGCAAGTAAGGTATTTCCCACCATTTCTTCATGCAATCGCCTTTTCCGGGGTACACCATGCTTCTGGTTTCCCAACCCCGAATCAATATAGTGTTATTTTGTGTAAAATTGTTTATAAGGCTATTCTTTGGAAGGATACCGGAAACCCACCCCAAATTTGTTTTTAAATACGTCTAAATAATCTTTAGTCATGCAGAAGCCCTTAGGAACAGTTATCTCAACCGACGATTCCCCCACCACTTTACAATACGCATTTGTCCTGGATGAACAATCTCCGGTAAAGAAAGGGCAATTTATCCAAACCACCTCGGAAGAGGGAATAGTTTTTGGATACGTTTCTGAAATTACCCGCGCAAACCGCTACTTTGAGCGCGCAGAATCAGTTGCAGAATACGAAAGGGAAACTCCAATCGCAACCCACTTCCCAATCAAAAGCTGGGAATACGCAATCGCGGAAGTAAGGATTCTCGGAAGAATGGAAAAAAGGGAAGGACACTATTTCCAGTCAAGGGTTTCACTTCCGCCTTCCCCGGGAACAAAAGTGGTTGAAGCTGATGATCTTCTCCTGAAGGATTTTGTAGGATTCAAAGAAAATGGATTGCTTTTAGGAAAACTCCAGAATCACGATGTGGAAGCAAAAATAGATATGACCCGGTTGCTCCAGAAACATCTAGCAATTCTCGCAATGAGCGGTGCAGGAAAATCCCACAGCGTCGCAGTATTGCTCGAAGAACTCATGAACCGCCCAAAGGAGCAGGGAAGAATAGGGACAGTAATCATAGATATTCACGGGGAATACATTGGGTTCAAGCAGGACCCCAATTATGGAAAAAGAGTAAGGGTAGTGAACGGAAAGGACATCTCTATTCCCTTCCGCAGATTAACCCCGCAATTATTCTCCTCCTGGTTCCCGGATGTTTCCAGCATAGGAAGGAACGAGTTCGCAAAAGTGTTAAGGGAAATGAAGGCGCAGGAAAAAAACGAGCGCCAGCTTTTCTCAGTAACAGACCTCATAAAAAAAGTGGAGCAAAGCCCAATCCTCAAAGGAACAAAGGATTCCCTCCTCCGCGCATTATACGAACTCAACCTCCTCCGCCTGATATCCCAATCCAAGGAAAACCCAAAACTGAGGCAGCAGGTCCTCCCGGGCGAAATGCTCGTTATCGACCTTTCAGATTTAGACGACATGCGAAAAAAGAAACTAATCGTCTCCTACATCGCAAACAGACTGTTCAAATTACGGGCAAAGAACGAAATCCCCCCAACCTTCCTCCTAGTGGAAGAAGCGCACAACTTCGCGCCGGAAAAAGCAAAAGCAGTATACAACCCCTCCAAATCAATAATAGAGAAAATCGCAAGGGAAGGAAGAAAGTTCGGGCTCGCACTGGGAGTAGTTTCCCAAAGACCGGTAAATCTCTCCACCACAACCCTTTCCCAGTGCAACACCCACCTCTTACTAAGGGTAACCAATCCCAACGACCTAAAACATATTGGAGAATCCTCAGAAGGAATAGACCAGAGGATGCTCCGCTCCATAACTTCCCTAAAGGTAGGTGAAGGGATATTGGTAGGCGAAGCAGTACGGTATCCAATCTTCTTAGAAATAAGGGACAGGAAATCCAGGAAAATGGAAAAAGGAAGGCCTCTCCACGAACAGGCAATCAACTACGAATCAAACGCAAATAAATCAGAGGAAGAGCAGGAAGAAGAACTGGAAGCGTTTCTCTAGTCCATATTGTTCATTTCATTGACAAATCTTGCAAGCTCCACATCCAGAAATTTATCACTCAGGATAGTGTCAATCCCCTCCACGGCATGTTTCTCCCCCCTAATCTGCCCGCTTAAAAATGCACTAGAAAGAACGGGGGATTCAATCCTCTCAATTGCCCACATTGCAGCATCTGAAACATTTTCCTCCATATCCGTTCCCAATGCTGC
>JAQBFN010000036.1:0-4017 GCA_032123335.1 Microcaldota archaeon | reverse complement strand
GGTAATCCATTTTGGGCACTCCCAGTTCATACGCAAGGACCTTCCCTTCCAAGTTGAATACCGCGAATATTACCTGGATATAGATACTGAAAAGCTCAGGGGTGCGCTTCCCTCCCTTGAAGGAAAGAAGCGCATAGTCCTGGTTACTACCGTGCAGCACGTTCCCCAATTGGACCAGATGAAATCCTTTTTGGAAAAAGAGGGGAAGGAAGTCCTTATTGGAAAGGGCTGCTTTACCGCGCATGCAGGCCAGGTTCTCGGTTGCGACCCCACCGCCGCAACTTCTGTTTCCAAGGATGCAGAAGCAATTCTATATGTAGGGGATGGAAAATTCCACCCTACCGGAATCAAAACTGAGCTTCCGGTTTTTGCTCTCAATCCCTATTCTGGGGAATGCAGGCAAATAAATGAGGAAATAGAACGAATCCGCAAAAGGAAGAAGGGAATGATGCTCAAGGCCCTGGAGTGCAAGGTTTTCGCAATCCTCCTTTCCACAAAGCCAGGGCAGATTTGTCTCCATGCCGCAAAAGATGCAAAGAAAAAGCTCCAGGACGCCGACCTCACTGCAGAAATCCTCGTTTCCAACGAGTTTAACCCTGTTTCCATCGGGAATTTCCCCCAGTTCGAATGCTACATAAATACCGCCTGCCCGCGCGTAGATGAGGATTCCGAGCTTTTTGATAAGCCCATAATAAATGCAGTGGACCTGGATGATTTTCTCCAGCTTTACAGGGAAACGCATAAACATTAAAAATTCACTATTCTAAATCCTCCCAAGGGTGGAATTGATGGAACCTATCACTAAAACGGATTTAGATTTACCTTTAATCCACAAGGGAAAAGTTCGCGAAATGTACGATTATGATGAGGATAAAATCCTGATGGTTGCAACCGACCGCATAAGCGCATTTGATGTGGTGTTCAATGAAGGAATTCCCTACAAAGGTGCAGTACTGAGCACCCTCTCCCAATTTTGGTTTAACAAAACCCAGCACATAATCCCGAATCATGCGATAACTACTGAAATGCCCGAAAACCTCCCTTTTTATTTGAAGGGGCGCGCAGTAATCGTAAAGAAGGCCAAGCCCCTCAAAATCGAAGTGATTGTGCGCGGCTATCTCACCGGAAGCGGCCTCAAGGATTACAACGAAACCGGAAGGGTCTGCGGAATAAAGCTCCCGGAAGGAATGAAGGATGGGGATAAATTCCCGGAACCCATTTTCACCCCCTCAACCAAGGCCCAGGAAGGCCATGATATGAATATTACTGAAGCAGAAGCAGCAGAAATAATCGGGCAGGAAAAGCTTGATTTTGTAAAGAAAAAATGCATAGAGCTCTACAACTTTGGGCATGAATACCTCCTTTCCAAGGGATTGATTCTCGCAGACACCAAATTTGAGTTTGGTGAGCTTCCTTCCGGAGAAATGATACTTATTGATGAGGTCCTTACCCCGGATTCTTCGCGTTACTGGCCAATGGACAGGTACGAACTGGGCGAGCTGGTTTCCTTAGATAAGCAGTACCTGCGCAATTACCTGGAAACCCTGGATTGGCCAAAAACCTATCCCCCGCCCACGCTCCCGCCCGAAGTGGTGGTTAAGGTGAGCAACCTCTATCTGGGGGTATACGAGAAAATTACTGGAGAGAAGTTCCCAACTGAGTGATGAGAAACTGGAGCTCTGATGCCCATCCTTTTCTTTTCAAAAAAGAAAAGGCTAGGCGCTCCCAAAAGAAAACGATTATCGAAATATTATTCCGTAGCCAAAAAAGCCCTCGTTTTACACTATTTTGAGGTATTAGTCTTAGTTTCTGGGGTCCTCAGACTATATCCCTTTCTGGAATAATATTGCAATGGTCATCCACCCCATAGAAGGCACTTTGCTTTGTTATAACATTATTAGCAGTCACGAACCGTTTTATTTTTTTACTGGTCTCCGCATCAAAAGCTGAAGAGGTCCTCGAAATACGAGGATAAACGCTTCCATCTGGACCTTGCATTGGGTTAGCAGGATCGAATACATATGTTTCTGTTCCATATCGTATAAGGATGAATGAGTGTGGCTCGGCGAACTCTGCTTCAGAAGACCACAATACGGCACCTGAGAAATATTTTGAATTTATGCCCTTTTTCTGAAGAAACTCCTGTGCAACCACCGAGATTTCGGCACATTCTGCAAATCCTTTTTTGAACGCATCACCCAGTTCCACTTCTCCCATACTATACTCGCTTTCCCTAATTTGGCTCCGAGATGCCTCCGGTTTGAACTCTTTGTGGAAAGCCCTGCTAAATGCACATAGAACCGTGAATAGGTGGAGGTCGATTTCTATCCTATTTCCTTTCAGCCACTCAGCAATTGCAGTGGCCTGCCCCTCGAGTAAATGCAGTTCTTCCTCCATTTTTTCGAATAAATCTTTAATTTTATCAAAATCACATCTAAGGTAAAGGTGTTGTCTATCAAACAGAACAGAGCCCCCGGCAGGGAGCAAGTCATTACTCGAAATCTTGCAAGCTTCATAACAATATCCAAACAGTCTCCTAATGCTTTGGCATTCACGAGCAGCCCCCTCTTCCCGTGTTTGCTTTTTTGGGGAAGCCGTTGCTGGGACTGCCCTGGATTTGGGAATTAGGCTAACCACATCCTTACGGAGGGGACGAGTTTCTGCCATGTATATATCGTGTTTATAAGTGCTTATAAAGGTATCGTTTATGGTAAATTGTGGTAGAACTAAGCAGAGAGAACAGGCACTCATCACTCTAGTAATCAGAAACTGGAGCCCTGATAATATCGGATAAGTTACATTTTTAAGTAAACGATATATAATACGTACTTGTTATTTCGTTAAACTAGTATCGGATAGTAGGTTTTATAAAGTATCCGATATAATATATCTCCATGCCCATAACCAAGGAAACCTACGAAAGGATTCTCAAACGAAAAAAAATGCTGGATGGATTAAGGCCATTCAACAAAGGCGCTTTGGCCAAACTCAAGGAAACCTTTGATGTAGAGCTCACCTACAATTCCAATGCAATAGAAGGGAATACGCTTACCCTGGGGGAAACACGCCTGGTGCTGGAGGAAGGCATTACAATAGGCGGCAAAACAATGAAGGAACACCTGGAGGTCACAAACCACAAGCAGGCAATTGATTTTGTAGAGTCCCTCGTCCATAAACAGAAAATAGGAGAAATGGACGTGCTCAATCTCCATGCACTCATCCTAGATAGAATTGATTCCCAGAATGCAGGCTTTTACAGAAGCTGCAGGGTAAGGATTTCAGGCACGGAGTATTCCCCTCCAAATCCGGCAAAGGTCCCTGAGTTAATGAAAGAGATATCTCGGATGTTGAACGAGAAAGCAGAACCGATAGAACAGGCAGCCAGGATACATATGAAATTTGTGGATATCCATCCATTTATTGACGGAAACGGCAAGCTGGCAAGGCTGCTGGTCAACTTATACCTTATGAGAAACGGATACCCCCCAGTGGTAATACTCCGGGCAGAACGGAAAAAATACATACTGACGATAGTTAAAGCAAGGGCAGAAAGCGACATCTCCCCCGTTGCAGATTTCCTTGCCAAGGCTGTTGAGCGCTCGCTGGACATCTATTTGGATTGCCTGGGCACGAAGCCCCAGGATTACATGGACCTTGCGGAAGCTGCAAAGCACAGCAGATATAGCCAGGAATACCTCAGCCTGCTTGCACGCGAGGGCAAAATAGGAGCCGTTAAATTCGGAAGGAACTGGATGATAACAAAGGAAGCATTGGAAGAGTACGAAAAAGAGCACCCATCACCAAAGTAATCAGATTCTTGAACTTTGTTCAAGAGTATTTACGGATGTTGAACTTTGTTCAACAGATGTAATCGGAGATTACACAGAACGCAAATCTGAACTGGAGTACTCACTCCAAAATTTCCTTTATTCTTGAAAGCGCTTCCCTCCCTTCCCCAAGATTCAGCCCAATAAGAAACCCAATGTGCAGCAGTTCATCCGCAGTGCGCATCCCTTC
>JAQBFN010000035.1:0-3257 GCA_032123335.1 Microcaldota archaeon | reverse complement strand
GAGAAAACAAACGGTATGCCTTTTGAGAAGCTATCGCTTCCGAAAGAATTAAGCAAAAGGCCCATATTCAGGGGATGAATTCAGAAGAAATCCGTTTCGTCATCATCTGAATCTGGCCCGGTGTTCTCTTCTCCCGCAACTATAGTCTTTCTTTCTTCGAATTCAAGGGTTTCAAGCCTTTTTGCAAAGCATTTCCTTACTTCGGGGTTAGGGTCATTCTCAAATGCCATCTTTGCAACGGGCCTCGCCTGTATCTCCTCTACTGAATCAAAAAGGCACATCCCAAACATCTTGTAGAAGTTCCCTGACTGTTCCCCAAGAGGGTAGTTTGCAAGGTAGAACTTGAGGAAGAAATCCCTCGCAACCGGGTTAAACCTAAGTGCCCACATATATTCGTTAATTAACTCAATGGCATCGAAAAGGTCATTTGTTTTGTTGTATATGAGGCCTTCATTCCTTGCCGTTTTAAATATCTGCTCAAGCTCCTTGCTTGAGCGGAGAGACTCCACAGTATGCCCTTGATTAAGCACCTCAAAGAATTTTTCTGGGGAGATTCCGGACTGGGAAACAGCCGTCTCAAATTCAGCAACATCCTTTCTTACCATGTGCTCGAATTTCCCAACTAATGGCCTGGTGGGCTTTTTTATCACTTTGTCCCTAAGCTCATTTGCTACTGTAACCATATGTGCCTCATCATAACAACGGAAAAGGAAGGCGAAACGGATATTTTCAGAGTGAACACGAAGACCTACGGCAATACCTGCGTTTTCTGCGCCCCCCAGTCTTCCATAAGGCTTGGAAATTTCCGGGTGGCCAATTGCATGTATAAAGCTTCCGGGGCGCTGCTGGAGGAGATACAAGAATCCTACTCCTTTCGCAAATGCATCAAAAATGTTGGTTTCGTGGTTTGAGTGGGAGTCGTGGGATTGGATTAGGGTAAATGTAAATAGCCTTTCAGTATCAGCCAGCTTTCCCTTGGACTCTCTTCGGAGCTTGATCCTGTTATCGGCTTCTTTGTCGTAAGTTTTATCAAAAATCCGCTGGAGATGGTCAGCGGTCTTTAGATAAGCGCCTCTTAGGATCTCTTCTTCTTTCCAGGTCCACCTGCGCTCTCTTATGAATTTTTCAACTAGGGATTCATAACCCACGAGGCCTTCTCTGAGGATTTCCATCGCCTCTTCGATTAGGGGGTGGAAATGTGAGGGCATTTTGGACATTATGTTTTGCACCCTGGACTCTACCATGCTGTGCTCCCTGAGCTCGGTGGAGCCCATCGAACTGCTCCCGGCTTCGATTGCATGGCTTGGAACTCCCTGTGCTGCTTCCATTAGAATAGATTGGCGGTCTTTTTTGTTTGCGGCTCCAAAAACTGCTTCGGGAATGGTATCCGGGAATCCAACCCGCAAAAATCCTACAGGTGGCGGAGTAGGCGTTCCCCTCTCAAATACAGGGTCCGGTGTATCCCGGTGTTGTGTTTCTGGGGGAGAACCTGGAAAAATTGCAGACCTGCGGCCACCTTCAGTCCTTTCAGGCGCAGCAACCATTAATGGGGGGGGAAGTGTTGGCCTTTCGCTCTTCAAATCTTTGGAGTCAACATGGGTTCCAGCCCCCTGCTCAGCTGCTTCAGGGATAGGTGTTTCGCTTGCTAGATTGGACGGCTCTCTACCCGCATTCAATCTTGCCGCTGCATCTATAACCGCTTCAGAAATTGAGCCGCTTACTTCTCGCTCCTCGCTTGTTGGGGGTGCTGGGGGAACGGAGTCTACCTCAAGGCCTCCAAAGGAATCTTCGGAGTCTCCTTCAATTATAAGTTCAGCGGACTGGGAACTATCGGAAAAGCCAAAAAGACCATCTATGTCCTCATCTGTGATATCCTGCATGTTCTTGCCTGTGATATCCCGCTCCTGCCCGGTTTCCTGGCCTTCTTCGCCTTCATGAGGAGTTGAACCAGTGGTTCCAATAAGCTTGTCTGGAGCAGGTTTTTCTGCGCCTTTACGCCATTGAGGTTGGACATCTAGGAAAGAGCTTACGAAAGAGCGTCTTCCCTGTTCTACAGCACGGTTAACATGCGCCTTTTTATCAGGGCTTTTGTCCCCAGTTATTCCTGCTCTCTGAAGAAGTGAACCTTTGCCGTTAGCAGTGCCATTGCTATTCATAGTTTATTATAAAGTGCAGAAAGCTTTATAAATACACAGTAAAACACACTAACTGACACTTAATTAAAGAAAATGCTCAGAAAAGACCCCATTTTTTCTTTTTCTTCTTTGCCGGCTTTTTGGCGGGTTGTTTCTTTACAGGCTTGGATTTTGCTGGCTTTTTTGCCTTCTTCATCGGTTTCGGTTTTGCAAGCTTCTTTTTTGCGGGCTTTGTTGCTGGTTTCTTCGCAGCTTTTGTCACTGATCTCTTTTTGGGCTTTGAAGGCTCCATAACAGAGGACGTTTTTGCCATCCTCTTCGCCACAATCGCCTTCTGCGCCTCTTCTTCCAGCTTCTTTTCCTTCCAGCGGGGCATGAATCCGTACATCTCGAAGGGCTTTGCAAGGTCTTCAAGGAACTTTACGGGTTCCGGGGCTTTTACAAATGCGGAAGCAAGGAGCACTCCTGTTGCCCCAAGCGCAAGCGCGACCTCAACATCCTTTGCAGTGCTTACGCCTGCACCTACAAGGAGGGGGATTTCGGTGCTTATCTTATGCACCCGGTTCAGGGATTCTGTAATAACATCAGGCTGCTTTTTGGAGATGGATTTGCCGCTTCCGATTAGTTCCGGGGGCTCGACTGCTATAAACGAGGGCCTGAACCTGGCGAACTTCGTGCATTCCTCCGGGCTCTCTGCACATACAAGGGATTCGAGCTTGGCATCCTTCATGCGTTTCACTGTAGCCTGGACAAGGTCCGGGCAGCGGCGCTCGGAATGGTTTATGAGGGAACCCTTAATCCTGAGGTTTACCAGGGCTTCTGGGAGCACTGCGCCTGTGTGTGCTCCGGGCTCAAAGGCGTCAACATGCTGGGCAAAAATGTCCTTGTTCGCGTAGCGGGCGCGTGCAAGGTGTGTTGGGGGGGCACACACTACCACCCTTACTCCTGTGTTCTGCATCGCTTCGCGCGCAGCATCAACAAGAAGGTCAAGCCTTCGGTATGTCTCCTCATATGATTTAAGATTCAGGACTATCATGGTCTGGGTATCCGCAGGAAGATTATAAAAACCTCCTTAACGGGAATAAAAATTAGCCTATTACAGAATCCCTGAACCGGGTGCAT
>JAQBFN010000034.1:0-15617 GCA_032123335.1 Microcaldota archaeon | reverse complement strand
TCTCTCCCCCTTCACCTTCATCAAAATGCATATACTCCAGCTTGTAGCCGAATTGTGCGGGAACCAGGGCACTTGGATTGTAAATGCCTTCCCCCCAGGAAGTGGTTGCTTCCGAACCGATATAGTTGCGCGCAGCATCCTCATTCACATCCGGGATCTCATCATCCGGGCCGGAAAGGATGCAGGAAAGGTATGTTTCGCCAACCAGGGCTTCCGGGCAGTGCACGGCGCCGTCGTCAACAATAGTTGTTGCGAGAGTGAGCAGTGTATCCTTTGCAAGGTAATTTGCCTGCATAAGGGAAGAGTAGTATGCTGAGGGAACAGTTGAGAAAAACAGGAGGGAATACAAAGCTGCAACAGTAAGGACGAACGCTACAAATGAATCAAGCGAGAATACAAACGCCTTGCTGGTTCCCATCGATATAATTCAGGAATAAAAGTTTTTAAATTCACCGGAGTGCCTTATCCCGAAACTATTGAGGGAGGCAGGGGCCCCACTGGCCGCAATTGTTGCACTTTTGCACTCCGTTCGCGCATCCCCCTGTTGCGCAGTACTCCTTTTCCCCTGGGATGCATTCATTGGGGATTGCACAGGAAGACCAGGTTCCGTGTTCGCAGGTTTTGGTTCCTGGGCAACGGTTCTCATCCCAGCAGGATTCCTGCATTCCGGAAACGCATTCCTCTGCATCGGAAGAGCCGAGCTGCATGGTTGTGGGGGTGAAGCTTGAGCTTGCATCCGGGGGCTTGAATAGAGTAATGAAAGTGGAGAGGATTACAAAGCCCACGAGAACGAAAATTATCGCTATTGCAATGCTCCTGGCTTCCAAACTGCTCACCTGTATTGAAGAGAAGGCATAGTGTCCGCTGCGAATATGCCGTCCAGGAGGGAATGCATGTCAAAGAGGCCTGCGGATTCTGGGGTTGTGCGGATGGTGCAGGTTTCTATATCCAGGGCAGATTCATACTCGATTCCTGCGAGGTCTGCTGCCATCATGAGTGCATCCTCCCTTGAGCCGAGTTCATCAACTAATCCTGCCTGGAGGGCCATCCTCCCGGAAATAACCCGTCCATCAAGAACTTCATTGAAGTAGGGGTATTTCAGCCTGTCTCCCCTATGGGTGGTTATCCTGGATTTAAAGTCCTGGAAGGATTCCATTACAAGTTCGTGGAGAAGGGCGTATTCCTCTTCGGTCATGTTGCGGAGCGGGTTTCCGATGTCCTTCATTTCTCCGGATTTTACTGCAATGTCCCTCACCCCTATTTTGTCTGCGAGCTCGCTGAATTCAGTCAGGTACATTATTGTGCCTATGGAACCGGTAAGAGCATTGGGCTCGGAAATTATGTAATCTGCAGGTGTGGAAACGTAATAGCCTCCTGAGGCAGCAACCTCACGGAAGTATGCAACGGTGGGCTTGTCCAGGGAATCCACTGCACGGTAGATTTCATCGGAAGCAACAACTGAGCCTCCGGGCGAATTCACCACAAGGAGAACTGCGCCGATTTCCTCGCGCTCATTAAGCGCCTGGATTTTCCGGGAGAGTTCGTAGGAGCCATATGTCCCTTCAGAAAAAATGCTTGCGGGCATGGACTCGGTTGTGATTTCCCCATTGAGCTCAACCACTGCAACGCACTCCCCCATAAAGGGGCCTTCAAATGCAATTGAAACAAGCGCGATTACAACAAGGGCAATAAACCCAAGCGTAAAGAACGCAAGAACGAGATATGGAAGCTTCGTGCCTTCCTTATTTTCTTTGCTGGTTCGTGAATAGTTTCTTTCGGTCATGAATCCCACCTGTAAGAGTGGAATGGAAAAAAGAGAATTAAATAACTATCGCTTAATTCAGGAGTTTTCCTGGGGTTGCTCCTAAGGTTCCGGGCATTGGGGGGATTGAACTCCTGCGCTTGTGCGAATGTGGGGGTTTACTCGGCTCGTGGAACCTGCCTTGCCTCCATCCCACTGAAGGAACACTGTCCCTCCCCAAACTCGGCCCCTGCTGAATAGCAAAAAGCTTTGAGCGAAGCTGCCTTTTGCGCCTTCCCAGCATTGCCTCCATTTCGGAAGTGGAGCATCCTTCCCGCGCCTCTTTTTCATGCTTTTCTATGTCGGTTTCCCTGAGCAGGTTCCTTTCGAGCATGAGATTGATGAGCTCGTTGCCTTTTTCTGTTCCGCGCAGGAAAGAAACTACCGCAAGTGCCTTGAGAGAATGAGTATCAGGGGATTTTTGGTTGAGCAGAATTTCTGCTGCATTCCTGGCTTCGCGAGGAGTACTGCAAAGCACCATGTTGCGGATTGGGTGCCCAAACCTTGAAATTTTCCTGAACGTTTCTTCCGCACGCAACCTAACATTGGAATTTGCGTCCATTGTTGAAGATGCAACTTTCCGGATTGCTTCAGGGGTGTTTAGGTCAAGCACGAATATTGAAGTGAGTGCGAGCATCCTGGCTGTTTCAGATTTCCTGGAAAGCATCTCAAGCAGCTTGCACTGTACCTGTAAAGGCTCATCCCCTGCAATGGAGGTAATTGCTTTTACTCCTGAGTTTATTATCCTGTCCTGGTCCAGCTTTTCTGAGACCCAATCCAGGGTGCATGCTTCAAAAACAATTCCCACTGCATCTTTTTTTGTGAACGGAATGTTGCTGGTTACATGTGTTGGCATCGGGCCGGATGCGACCTTCCCCAGCGCATCGAGCCCAAAGCGGAAATCAGACTGCTCAGTTCCATTGAGAATCATATTTTTGAGTTGGAGCAGGAGTATGGGCTTCTCTGAAGAAGATATAAACTGTGAGAATTCCCCAATATGCTGTGCTGCAGCCATGCGCATTTGTGGAGATGAATCTGAAAGATGCTCAAGAAGGGAGCGAAGCTCATCTCTAATCTCTATAGGTTGGCTCTGCAAGTGCACACCTCTCCACCCAAATATTGTGTTAGTCCTTGTTTAAATAGTTAATTATTTGGGGAAAAATGGCAATTTAAGAACAGGGAGGGAAGATTTTCGGGAGAAAGGAGCTAATTTAAAAATATTGGTCGGGAATGGGACTCGATAGGCAATGGTGTTCCTGGAATTGCTCGTGTTTATGCTCCCCTGTTATGTTGCGAATGCCGCACCCGTATTGGTGGGAGGCGGTGCAAGGCTGGACCTGGGCATAACGCTTGGGGATGGGAGGGATCTTTTTGGAAAAACCAAGAGCATTAGGGGGTTTGTTGGAGGGATTGCTGCAGGAGTTATTGCTGCAGGAGTGCTAGCACTCCTCTGGCCGGAGCTCCTGTTTGGGAATAGGGAAACACTGTTCCTGGCCGGAGCGATGCTTGCGGTTGGGGCGCTTGTGGGGGATGCTGCAGGGAGCTTCCTGAAAAGAAGGCTGAAGATGGCTCCGGGGAAGCAGTTCAATGTACTGGACCAGATGGACTTTACTATAGGGGGATTGGTGTTTGCATACCCATTTGCAAGTGAGATTTACACAGTTCCGAACATCCTGTTCATAATAGTTATATCTTATGTGTTGCACGTGGGGGCGAACGTAAGCGCGAATAAACTGGGGCTTAAAAAGGTTCCTTGGTAGGTGGATGAATGGCTCTTGAAACCCTTGTGGCTTTTGCAATTCTAGCTGGAATCATCCTTATTGGATTCTTTGGGGAGCTTCTCTTCAGGAGATTCAAGATTCCATCCGTGCTTATACTTCTTGCTACGGGGTACCTGCTGGGGCCGATAACAGGGATTGTGGATGTTGACCTGATGGTGGGGCTGCAGTACCTTTTTGCTCCGCTGGCGCTGATGATACTGCTGTTTGATGGGGGAATCCAGCTCAATATTTACAGGCTTGTACACGAGAGCGGAAGAGGCATAGTGCTTGGGGGGCTGGGGCTCATATTCTCGATTGTGGCGGTTGCGGCAATCTGGATGATGCTGGGGAATGATTTGCTCAGCGGGCTGCTTATTGGTGCGATTGTTGCGGGCACGGGGTCTGCAATAGTTATCCCAATCTCAAGGGGAATGGACATCAGCGAAAATGCACGGCAGACACTTACGATTGAATCCTCGGTTACGGATGTGATTAGCGTGGTTCTTGTCCTATCCCTTACAGGGGCACTCATTTCCGGGCATGCAACAATAGAGGGGACTACGCAAAGCGTGATTGCAAGCTTTTCCATTGGGGCAGTGTTGGGAGGGCTTTTTGGGATGGCTTGGATAAACCTGAGCGATAAACTGCGCAAATTGAATTTCTACTACATGCTTACGCTCGCGATAATGCTTGTGCTTTACATAGCCACTGAGTTTATGGCAGGGAGCGGGGCGATTGCAGCGCTCGTATTCGGGATTATGCTTGGGAATATGGGTGAAATCGGAAAGATGCTGCGGTTCAAGGATGTGCTGCAGGAGCCCAAGATGGCCCAGTTCCAGGATGAGGTTTCGTTCCTGGTGCGCACTTTCTTCTTTGTGTTCCTTGGGATAATCGTGAACATAACGAGCATGGATGTGGTTATCCTGGGGGTTGGGATAACGCTTGTGCTTTTGGGGGCGAGGCAGGCTGCGGTTTGGATTTCCACTACGGGAAGCGACCTTGCACAATACAATAAAGAGCTTGGGGTGCTTATGACAAGGGGGCTTGCAACCGCAATCATGGCCACATACCCTGCTTCAATTTTGCTGGAAAATGCAGGGGTTATTGGGTATTCACAGTTCGGGATGATTTACAGGGAGCTTGCACTGTTCCCGCAAATTGCATTCGTGGTGATTGTTGCGAGCATAATCATAACCACCTTCGGGGTGATGATGACTGGGGGAGAAAGGAAGGGGGAGAATGGGGATGATGAGGGTGAACTGAGCGAAGAGGTTAAGGAAGAAGCTGCAAAGAAGAGGAAATTGAGGGAGCAGGTGGAAGAAGCAAGGGAGAAGAAAACGGAAATCCAGGAAACGGTTGAGGACGATGAAGGAACTTAGGGCGAACCTTAGGGAAAAGATTCTTGGTGCAATCCGCAAAGGAAGGATTGAGCAGAGGGACGGAGTGTACCGGTTTTCAGAGAAGCTGGGGAGCATCCCGCGCGGCACTGTGGTTATCGGGAAGAGAGTAGTTTATGGTTACCCGAAAATAATGAGGATTTTTTCAATTTTCGAAGGAGTCAAAAGGAACCTGCATGCGGGGGATGCCTGGGTGGAGGAGAAAATAGATGGGTTTAATCTGAGGGTTTTGAAGGAAGGGGGGAAGATTTATGCTATTTCAAGGGGCGGATTCCTGGATTATTTTGCAACAGAAAAGGTTTCTGCGGATGAAAAATTGCAGGCATTCTTCAGGGACCACCCTTCCCAGGTTCTGTATATGGAAATGATTGGGAATACGCCCTATACCGAGCCTACCGGGAAGTTTGATGTGAAATATTATGTTTTTGACGTGGGAAACGGGAAAACCCGGTTCCTGGGCCCGGATTACAGGAAAACGCTTTGCGAGGAGTATGGGCTGGGGTGCGTTCCCTGCTTTGGGAAGGTAAAGAAATCCAATATTAAGGAGCTTAAGCGGATTGCGGTTTCCGTGGACAAGAAAGGAGGGGAGGGAATTGTGATGAAGCAGCACCTACCAAGGAAGGTGATCAAGTATGTTGTTCCTTCTTCGGAGATACGGGATCTTGCGGAGAACTCCCATATGATTTTTGATATGCCTGCGGGCTTCATGAAGCAGAGGGTGTTTAGGAGCGCGATTTCCATTTCCGAGCTTGGGCTAAGCAAGAAGAAGTATGATGCGCGCATGGGAGAGGCGCTTCACAAAAATTTGTATCCAATAGTAAAGGATGATGGGGAGGTAAGCGAGAAATTTGAGATTCTTGTAGGGAAAAGGGGAACCTGGGAGAAGGTTCTGGAGCACATGTCTTCTGAAGTAATGATTAAGGTAGATTCAGAGAGAGGGGAGAATGGGGGAATACGGATTAAATTCAGGAAAATTTACAAGAAAGGGAGCCGGCAGGTGCGCCGGGCAATTGAAGGCTACGGGCAGGCCGATTAGAGCGCTTTCAGGAGTGCGCTGAACTTCTCAGCCTCTATCCACTGCACCCCTATCTGGTTGGCCATGTCAATCATGCCTTCGTCTGCAGTAACTATTGTTGCACCTAACTCGTATGCGAGAAGGATTATCTCTAAATCCTCCCGGGAATCCACCATTCCCTTGCGCATTGCTTCCCGGTACTTGGCCCGGAGCTTGTTGAGCTTTATCTTGTTGTCGGGTTGGTTGTCCTGGGCAAATTCCTCTGCAACCCTGAGGCCTTTGTTTATGCGGTGGCGCACATCTTCTATAAATGAGTATAATATGGGGGCAGGGATGTAGATTCCGTAGAGGTTTGGGGCGCGCTTCTTTACTATTGATGCAAGCTTGGAAGCGCCCTTTTCCGCAAAATGGGAGAGTTCTGTGAACACCAGTGGGGGCATGTAGAACTCTGCCTTGGATTTCTTGGATTTTGCTTTCTTCAGGAAACCGGATATTGCTGCATCAGGGGTTTTCCCGAACTGCTTCCTGCATGCAGGGTTTACGAATAGGCTGGTATCAAGTATGAACTGCTGCATGCGGGTATATCAGGAATATGCTTATTATTTGTTTCGGAGCAGGAATTGAGCACATGGAAAATATTGCAAAGCTCATGGAAAAAGCTAATTCTGCATATTATGCTGAGCGGGGGAAGCACATCTATGCGGATTTCAAGACTTTTTCTGCATGTTCGAAACTTGGGAAAGCATGTGCGATTGAGTTTCTTGAGCGTGCGCAAAAATCTGAGGGTGAGGAAGAATTGAGGGTCTATGAATTTGGAGTTGGGGACGGAAGCTTTGCGCTGAATTTTTTGAGGGGGCTGACGCAGATGGATTCGACCATTGCAAAAAAGGTGGTTTACCTGCTGTGGGACATGAGCGGAAAATTGCTGGATGAAGCGGAGGGGAAGCTTGGGGATTTTGCAATTGAAAAAGTTAATGCTGAAGCTGAGAAAGTGGAGAAGATGGGGGATGCGTTCTGGGTGCGGGGAAACGAAATCCTGGATGATATTCCTGCGCGTGTGTTTTTGAGGAAGGGAGATAAAATCTATGAGGTGGGGATGAACAATGGGGAGTTTTGCGCGGAAGAGAAAATGGAGGTGCCTACCGGGGTGCGGGAGCATATGGAGGGAATGCCGGAGGAATACTGGATTCCTTTGAATTTGCGCGCTGCGAAGCTGGTGGGGGAATGGAAGGGGAAGGTGCGTACTGGCGGGGGAATCAGCATGATGGATTACGGGTTTTTGGAAAGTGAGGGGCCCATGGGAATGTGGAATGATTCTGTTGTGAGGAAGTATGGGGGGGAGTACACTGTGGATGTGAATTTTGGATTTATGCTTAAGGAATTGGGAGGGGAGCTGGAAACCCAGGACCAGTTTGTGCGGGGAAAGCTTGGGGAAGATGTATTTGCAGTGGAGAAAGGGGAGGGGATGAGATACATGAACGAAAGGGAAATTGAGAGGGAAAGGAAAAGGATTGAGGAAGATGGATACGATATTGAACTGTTGAAGCGGGGGAAAGAAAAGAATCCGTATTTCCACTATTCACTTAAGTTGGAATAATGCTGTGTTTTTTGACAATCTTGAGCTCTGCTCAAGAAATGTGGCCAAAGGCTACACAGATTTTTGCTTCAGAGCAACGCCAGCAAAAAATTGACTAAATAAGTTTGATGAATCCGCGGCCGACTTCCGGGAGGTTTGCACCGAATAGGTTGGTGCTGGAGAGGATGAAGCTCATCGTAATTATCATTGCAAGGAACGGGAGGCAGCACATATTTATAGAAAATCCGGCAAGCCTTCCCCCCGTGAACTCTGCAGAATCAGGGATTACGTCTACGGGGTCCAGGTCAAATCCACCTATGTAGCTGGATATGCCGCTAAGGGTTGCCATGAATCCGCTCTGGTGGGACTGGGTCCACAGCATCATTTCAAATGCCTTATCAGGGTTTCCGATTCCATGGGTTGTGAGCTGGTCAAGGCCCTCAAACTCCGGAAGCACCGGGCAGGCAAAAGTCTGGGGAACCACATTTGTTACAAGGATGTATGAGAAGGGGAAAACCAGGTAGAACCCTATTGCAAATGCAAGTATGAATGCACCTGAGCCACGGGTGGGCGGGAACTGCCTCAGCACTATTCCCAACGGGATAAAAATTGTAAGTGCGGTTGCCTTCATGAATCGCATTACATGTATGAACAGGTAGTAGATGAAAAGCGTGAAAGTGATGTAATTGGTGATGTTTCGGATTGTCTGGACAGGGCCCTTGTACGCCCATCCGGTTACAAGGTCGAACATGAATACGTCCACTGAGAAAGATGCTGCGAGCTCAAGCGGGAAATTTAGTTTTAGCAGGAGCTTGAATATGTCTTTTATGCACAGGAAAACCGAGTTCATGTAGGCTAGGGCATAGTCCATCAGTTTGGGGTCCCCGCTTGCGGTCAGGTCGGGAACATAACCGTAATACTGGCCGAAATTGAATTCGGTCATTTTCTGCACTATCTGCATAAGAAGGGGCTCCACAAACCCAATCAGGAAAATAAGAAACATCAGCAGGATAACTGTGGAGAGGGAAAATACGAGCTCGGCCTTTGCCCACTGCTCCAGGGCAGGAAGCGAGAACAGGCGGGATACCATTATCATTATTGCTGAGAGCATGGAGGAGAGCATCACCGCGATAATCGAAATCAATACCCAATCTTCCATCATATCATCCTCGAAAGGTTGCTCACATCAATCTCTTCTCCAAATGATTTGGTGAGATATCTTACCACAGTTACAAGTATAAGCATATTCAATGCAGGGAAGAAAAGCCCTATCATGAAAGCTACGGCTGCAGTGCGCAGCGTAAGGGCAAGGTAGATTCCCAGCAGGGAACCGAACAGGCTGCTTATGAAGAGTTTAATCATGGTGAGGATGTCCAGGCCGCCCGCAAGGGAAAGTGCGCCGCCCTGGAACTGGTTGAATGGCTCCCAGGCGGCATCAAGCATGCCTCCAATGGAACCCAGGTACTCATCTATGTAGAACGGGTCCATATCATAGATCGTAAGCCCATTGAGGATTATGAGGTAGGGGTAGACAAGTACGAGACCCAGGGTGAGGCCTATCAGGGTTCCCCCAATTCTTCGTGTGGGGGTAAATGAACGCAGTATTATCCCGATTGGAAGGTAGAACTTGAGCATCGCAAAGGTTACAAAATCCAGGATTGCCAGCTGGGCCCTCACTATGATGAATGAAACTGCAAGCATCTGAAGGGAATTGATGAACGCGGGCTTCATTACTGCCCCTATTCCTGCTGTGGGCTGGAATTCGGTACCCATGCCCATTGGGCGCTGCGTAAGTGTGGTCGTGGTAAGGAAATCCAGGTGGATGTATACTCCGTGGAGAATTGTGCTCACGATTACAATGCTCTTTGAGAAGTCATCCAGGATTTGCGCTGCGGCTTCAAACAGGTTAAGCTCCGCAACTTCATCAGGCGCAAGTATTGCACCAATAGGAACAATGCAGGCTGCATCCAGGAGTGCAATTACAACTAACACTATGAATGCGGTTGTGAAAAGCTCGAAAAGCTCCAGCTTCATTGCAGCTATCCCCTGCTCATTCCCGAAAAATACATCCACTAAGTATAATATCACAAGTATCGCAACCGAGGCTGCCATTGCTGCAACTGCAAGTGCCTGCCATTCAGGTATAAAAAATGCGTCTGATATCGAGGGGCAGATGTCTGAGGCAAGTATCCTGTTTCCTTCGTCAGGTTCCGTGGCTACGCCTAGTGAGGTGCACCCCGAAAGGAGTATTGCGAACAGGGCCAATAGATGCCAGGTCTTCATTTATCTTCCTCATACAAGTTTTGAAAATGCTGCTATGTTTATTTCTGTTCCGAAATACTTGGCAAGTTCCCTCGCAAACGTGAGCGTAATGAATATGTTTAGTAAGGGGAGGAATATGCTTAGCACGAAAACGGTATATACGACATCAGTATAAAGGTCAAAAACATTTGTGATGACCCATGAAAGGGCGATTATGCCGGGAATTGTTTTTACCATTCCCAACAGGAATATTCCGTAAATCGAAACAGTGATTAAACCCATGGATCCCAGGAAGTCGCTGATTATGGATTCCACTCCGCTTCTTTCGGGAAGCACCCCGTACTCATTCTGGTATGCCTGGTAGTTTACTACAAGCATAAATGGGTAAATCAGGAAAAATGCTATTGATATTGCAATCAGCGCATTCCCCCCTCCCCTTGTTTGGGGAAACGCCTTGAGCAGGATTCCAATGGGGAGAATCAGGCTCAGCATGTATTTCTTTATGTAGCAGAGGAGTATGAGGTTCACAATCCATTCCCCCATTGCAAAAGAAAGCAGGGATGCCATTGTGCCTACACCATCCACAAGGGGCTTAAGGATTCCCCCCAGGTTGAAGTGTATGGCCATGTGGAGTGCCCCCCCCATCTTGAGGGGTGCGCTATAAAGCATGTAGATAAATGTGTTGAAGATTGCAAGCCAGAACATGTCCTTGGTTATTTTCTGGACCATTATCATGGAATATTCCATTGCTTTGTCGTATACGTTTTCCGGGCCTACGCTGGCAACCCCCATTATGTCCTGTACAAGGACGTAGAACGCAAAGAAGAGGATTACGATGAGTGCGGTATGGACGAGTTCAAATGCCTCCTGCTTGGACATTGCAATAATCTGCGGGGAGTTGAGAAAGTTCCCTGCCATGTAGAAAATTGCAAGGCCGGCGGTTATGATGAGGAGGACTATTGCTGCGGGAACCGTAGTGTCCAGGGGTTCCGATGGTGCATCACAGGTATCCTGGGTTATTCCAATGTCGTCCAGCATCTGCTCGGCATTATCTGCCGCTCCTTCTGATGCGATATGGAGCTCATCTATTGAATCATCCACATCTGTGCTGGTGGCTGGCTCGGGCGGCTGTGCAAATGCAACTGAGCAAAGGAGCAGCGCCAGGAACAACACCAGTTTCATATTCATCATGCATCAGTCCTCATATCAGGTGGGTAAGTCCCGCAAGCTCTATGTCTCCCCCAAGAAGCGGGGAAAGGCTGCGAATTGCTCCTATGGTGGAGAAAACCGAAAGAAGGGTAAAGAACATCGAGAAAAACACGAGCCTCGCTGTTGCGTCAATAACTCCTCCTGGGCCTATCAGCCCGTCTATATACTCATCCTCATATCCACTGTCTCCCGGGATGAACGGGCTTATGAAATCTGCGGAATAGAGGAAAAGAACTCCCCAGTCCGCGAGCAGTTCCCCGCCTTCCTCAACCCCATAGTCAGTGCTCTGGCAGTAGTTCGCGGTTGCAGGGTAAAGCTCATTCATAAGGTAATCCGTAGTTACTTCGTCCTGATTGCTGCCCGGAATTTCATCGGGCTGGATAAAGGTTTCATCCTCATGTATGAAGCCTATTTTGGAATAGAAGTCTTCGGGGTTGAAATCCAGGGATGTGATTACCTGCGGCATCCTTTCGCTCGGGACATCCGAGGCACTCGCATCATAATAGGGGCTGTTCATTGCTATGTTCTTGAATACGATTGCACCCAATACATAAAACATGGGAAATATGAAAAACAGTGAAATTCCGATTGCCATGAGAAGGCCGCCGAGGCGCCTGCTGAACGGGAAGGTGCGCAGGATGAGGCCCATTATAACGAATACGGGGTAGATGGAATAGTTTATGAAACCAAGCAGGAACTGCTGGAAGCGGATAATCACCATGGATTTCATCCCGAATTCAAACATATAGGAATATATCGAGGATGGGAGGGAAAGGGCTGAGCCCAGCGGGGTGAAGCTTACCGAGCCGCTTGTATGCTCATGGAAATCAGAGGAAATTCCTATGTTCTGGAAAAAGGAATACCACATGTGGATTGAGAGGAGCTCATAATTGAATATTTTTCCTTCAGCATAAAGGGTATCCAGGTAGTAGCGGGCCATCCTCATGTGGCAGGGAAACTGGCCATTGAAATCATTGAAATAGGGATTGAAGGTGTCTCCGCAGATGTGGCCTGCAGGGCCCCCTGGGCCTCCGGGGTAAACACTCTTGATTAATGTCCCTGTTGCATCCGTTGCGGTTGCAAGGATTGCAAGCACTACAACGATGAGTATTGCGGAGTAGATGGATTCCACTACTTCCATTTTTCCGAATGCAATCATGCGCTCGCTGCTCAGGAAATGGCCGAGCATATATACCAGGGAAGCAAACGCTGTTGAGAGTAGGATTGCTGCAAATGCAATGAAGCCCCATTCATCCCAGAGATTTGCCATCACGGCGTCAATTCCAATCATTTCCTACCCCTTCCCCGTAAGGAACTTTGTGATTGCGTTTACGAACGCGATTGTCAGTGTCATGGTAAGGGCGGGCAGGAAAAGGCCCACCAGGGAGATTTGCGCAATGCGGTCCATGAACGGGACCAGCGCGGCAAAAGCAAAGGGCTGGAAAATGGGAAGGACCCATGAGGAAAAATAGGTGTCCATTTTGGATGTGGCTAGCCCTATTGCCTCATCCATGCTGTTGAAATAACTTGTACTTTCTATATTCGGGGTGTAATGGTCCGCCCAGCCGTGGATTTCCCACATTTCATTCAGGGCAGCAAAATTAACCGCATAAAGCATCGGGAAAAAGCACTGGAAAGCTATCGCTAACACTACGAGATATACCCCGGCGTCACGCGTGGGCGGGAAAAAGCGCAGCACTATGCCTGCAGGAAGCAGGTAAAAATAGGCCACTGCGTCGATAAGGTAAAAGATTATTACCTGAATGCTTAATGTGCCGTAAAGCGCAGTAAATGTGAAAATAAGCATGCGGATTATGGAGATAAGGGGGTCCAATCCAGGGGCTGCCTTTGTAACCCAGTTCCATACTCCCGGCCCCATCCTGTATTCAACTGCATTGAAGTAGGTGAGCAGCACCTCCATTCGGACAAGCTTGAGGTAGATGGGCAGGACTCCCTCATTGATTACAATGTTCAGGAACTTTATTGAGATGTCTATTGGATTGTCTCCTGCAATTGCAGTTGTGGCCACTGATGCGAATTCCCACGCAGCGAATGCCGTGAAAAGTATAAGTATTGAGATAAGGAGCTGCTCGGTTTCTATTTTTGCATATGCTGCAAGCTGGGGCCTTTTGAACGCATATGCGGCCATGAAAACAAGCGCAATATACCCTGTGATTGCAAGGACTGTTATCCCAATGATTTGGATATATGCATCCATTGACGGCATCAAACCACCTTGGTTAGCCCGAGGATTTCAAGCTCCCCTCCAAGGGCTGCCGCTATTGCGCGGTATCCGGTTATCGTGATTATGATTTCAATCACGAAAGTAACTAAGGTCATCACTGCAATCTGTGCAAAGCCCTGGAGCCTTTCCAGGGTAAGGAAATAGAAGAAATATGCGAAAGTTGTAGGCTTGATTATGTCCAGAAATGTGAATGAAGAGAATTTGCCCCCAACAAAATCCCAGAGTTCTGACACGACCCCGCCGATGAGGCCTTTTGCAGTACCGATGAAGCCGGAGGTATGGTACCAATTGGATTCATAGGCCATAGGATTTCCCAGATCCGTGGCTAGGGCATCCCTTATTTCCACATTGGATTCATCGAGGTATGCCAGGGATGCTGTTACGTTTGTGTCATCTGTTTCGCAAAGGCCGAGCGGTGTAGGCGCCATTGGGATGTATGTGGGATGCGCCTGGGGGCCGTACATCAGGTAATGGGAGAAAATTATTGATGCGGGAAATATGAAGAAGCCTGCAAAGGAAATTGCAATAAGGCTGGAGCCGGTTACCCTGGTAAATGGAAATGAACGCAGGAAAAGCCCGATTGGAAGGAGAAACGTAGGTACAATGTCGAACAGGAATTCAAGGAGCTGCTCCCTGGCGACAACAAGGCCGAGGAGCATACCTATGCTCTCGATTATGCCCACCACTGAATTGCTGAGCATGGACATCCCACCATAGGGGTGGAAGCTTAGCCATTTTACTGCGAGTACTGGGGTGCCCATTGGAAGGCTGAACCCGATACTTGAGAGGACACCAATGAAAATTTCCATGGAAAGGAATCCTGCATATGCGCTAAACACCTGGTATTTGAGCGAATCCAGTGCATAAAATGCAACGGCTGTAAGCGTGCATGATTCCCCTCCACATGCTGCAATTGAGACCAGCCCACTCGTGATTGCGTATACTGCAAACCACGTAACCGCAATAAAAACTGAGATTACCCACTGGGATAATTCCTCCTTTGCAAATGCATCTATCTGGGGGGAGCTCAGGAACTTGCCAAGGATGTAGTAGAGAGTTACGATGAATGCTGAGGTAATGAGTGCGATTGGAAGCAGGTTGGTAACAAGAACGCTTCCTGCTGCCCCTTCCAGTGTTTGCACGTCCACAGATTGCAGTAGGGGTAGCGCATGTATCGCTAGGGGCATCCCAGTCATACGGGTATCTGTTGCGACTAACAAATATAAATATATTCTCTTAATGTTCTATTCTGAATTATTCTGAATTCGGGGTAATATTCATGGATTTGCGGGAAAACGAAGGGAAATGGCAGAAAAAATGGGCTGATTCACATGTGTATGAGCCTGAGGACTCCGGAGGGGAGAAGCGATTTTATACAGCTGCGTTTCCTTATCCGAATTCCCCCCAGCACATTGGGCACGGGCGCACTTACACTATTTTGGATATCCATGCGCGTTATGCGCGGCTTACCGGGAAGAATGTGCTCCTTCCCATGGCTTTCCACGTTACTGGGACTCCGATTCTTGCAATGGCGAAGAAGGTGCGGGAAAAGGACCCTGAGCTTCTTTCCATTTTCAAGGAGATCTATGGGATTCCTGAATCGAAATTTGAGGAGCTTGGGGACCCTGAGAAACTAGTGATGTACTTTTCCAGGGAAATTGAGGAAGGAATGCGGGAGATGGGGTACTCAATAGACTGGAGGAGGAAATTCTATACGTTTGATGCGCATTTCAATAAGTTCATCCAGTGGCAGATGAGGAAGCTTAAGGAGCTTGGGTACATTACCAAGGGGAGCCATAGGTTGGCCTGGTGCCCTTCGGATAAAAATGTGGTGAGCTCGCACGATACAAAGGGGGATGTTGACCCGGAAATTGAAGAGGTTACTGCTGTAAAGTTTAGGCTTTCTGAAAATGAATTCATGGTTGTTAGCACGTATAGGCCTGAAACGGTTTATGGGGTTACGAATGTGTGGGTTAATCCTGAATCTACTCTTGTGAAGGTGAAGATTGGGAAGGAAACTATTTACTTTGGGAAAGGTGCGTGGGATGCACTCGCTTTGCAGCTTGGCGGGGAGGTTCTTGGGGAAGTTGATGGGGGGGAGCTTGTTGGAAAGGAGGTTGAATCTCCTCTGGGAAAGAAGATTCCTGTGCTTTCTGCTTCGTTTGTTGATGCGGATGCGGGAACAGGGATTGTGATGAGCGTTCCTGCGCATGCACCCTATGATTATCTTGCTTTGAGGGAGTTGGGGAAGCTGGAGGAGCTTGCGCCCATTCCCATAATTGAGTTTAAAGGTTCTGCTGCGGTTCCTGCAGCTGAGGTTGTGGAGAAACTGGGGGTAAGGGACCAGAACGA
>JAQBFN010000033.1:0-26542 GCA_032123335.1 Microcaldota archaeon | reverse complement strand
TGACCTGAAGAAGAGGGTGCACACCGTTTCCGACCCTGCAGGCATATTCGTGCACAGGATCATCTCCGAGCTTGAAGGCAAGGAGCGCTATTTTCTCTTCACCAAGCCCATGCGCCCCTACTAGCCGAACCGCAGATGCTTATTCTTTAAATCATTTTGTATCCAATAAATGCTCACGTTCCTAAGAGCCCGTAGTCTAGCGGTCATGATGCCAGCCTTACACGCTGGAGATCCCCGGTTCGATCCCGGGCGGGCTCATTGAAATTTTTTTCTGCTGTTTTACGCTAGTGGTAAAAATTTCTTCAAAAACATAACCCGCGTTAAGCTACTTCTTTGTTTTCTGCTGTTTGCCAGCACGTGTTCTTCACAATTCAATCCTCCGCTTGTCGGATTTCATTTTCTGCAATCGGTTTATTGTTAGCTGGGTTCTTCCAAAGAAAAAGGATTTTCCGATATTATTTTCCAAAAAATCTATAGAGCAATATTCCACATACAAACAGTACCACTCCGATAAAACTAATTATGCCCTTAATTGGAGTTATCCCCAAAGCATCCACGATGGGCCCATAATTACTGGCCATGAGCAGGACTAAGCCAATAAAAAATAATCTCATCCCCCAAGTTTTTTCTTCCATGATTAGTCTTTACCAGGTAAAAATAAATATTTTTGCTCTCTATATCCAGTTATGCCAGATTTTCTAGCGAAAAAGAAGAAAACCAAGACAAAAAGGCCCGTTTCTTTCGAAACGAAAAGCGGAGAAACTGTAAATTTCAACGCAAGAAGAAAGCCAAAAAGAAGGACTAGAGTAAAATTCTAGTCAGAATCTGATTTTTGGCATTCTTACTATGGGCATTCCGAATATGTTAGTCTTCTTCTTTTTGGTCTTTTTCTTAGTTGTCTTCTTGGGTTTCTTTTTGTACCCAACTTTCTTTTTGTATGTTTTATGCCCCACTACATTCCCAGTGATTAGGTTCCTTACCTTTTTCTTCTTGATTACAGTATGTTTATCGTGACAATCGCAGCATACAAGATAACAATTCCCTTGTGAATTATTTGATGAGTTGTTGTCTTTGTGGTCAAAATTAAATCCTTTTTTCCCCCACACCAGCCTTTTTCTACATTTTGGATTATGGCACTTAGAGGTAGTTTTAAAGTCGTCTGCATCGCGCCCTGCAGCTTTATTCCACTCTTTCTTTTTTGTAGACATTTTGAATGGTTTTCTCCTTTTTATTCTCCTTCCAGTCAATATGTTATATTCGGGTTTTGGTAATCCTAGTCCTCTCATATGGCAACACCAGATTAGCCTTCCACCAATTAATTTTTTAATCTAGTCTTTGATAGAGTGCACATGGCAGTCGTAATCTCTCTCGGAGGAAGCATGGTCAACGGGACCGGTGACCCGGACATTGCATTCCTGAAGAAATTTAAGTCCCTTCTAAAAGGAAAGGAAAAGATCGGAATCGTAGTAGGAGGAGGCAAGGTTGCCCGCGATTACGTAAAAGCATCATACAATTTCTCTAAAAACCAGTTCTGGGGCGACACGCTCGCAGTATATGCAACCCGCCTCAATGCAGCTATTGTAACCCGTGCATTCGCAGATGAGGCCTGCCCGGTTGTTTTCCAGGACTTTGAAAGCGCTGCAATCGCCTCCAAGGAATACCGGATCGTAATAATGGGCGGCACAATTCCAGGAATCACAACTGATACGGATGCAGTCCTGCTTGCAGAGGCAATGGGTGCAGACCGCCTGGTGAACGTAAGCAACGTGGATGGAATCTATGATTCCGACCCGCGCAAAAACAAGAAAGCAAAGATGTTCAAAAAGATGGAGTTCAATCAGCTCCTCGCCCTTGCAAACGCTTCCGATAAGCGCACGCCCGGCACAAATTTCGTATTCGATGTGATTGCCTGCAAGCTTGCAGCGCGCACAAAGCTCGAGCTCCACTTCGTAGGCGGGAAGAATCTCTCAGACCTGCCCAAGGCGATGAAAGGAGCCGCCCACAACGGGACAATAATTAAATAGTGTTTCTGCCTCCACTACTTCATGGGAAAAAACGACCGCATCTACGAATTGATGGCTGTAGCGATGCTTTTCCTGCTTATTTTCGGACTTGCCTCCGGCCTTATTATCTTTACAACATTTGCGGATTTTGTTTATGGCCCGGTAGAGCACAAATGCGCTGAAGAAGGGGGAAAAATAGGCGAATACGGATTGCCCCGCACCTGCTGCGGCAACCTTACTTCCCTTTCCGGAATCGGGGGCTATGAAGGGGACTGCACGGTTCCCATGCCTTCCGCTGCGCTTTACACATGTGCAGACTGCGGGAACGGAGCCTGCGACATAAAAAATAATGAAAATAAGTGCAACTGCCCCCAGGACTGCTTAATCTGATTACTTTCCAGGCTTGAGAATCTTCACGATTTCTTTCTCTTCCATAAGCCTGAACTTCTTGTCCTTTGTATATGCATAAGTAATTTCCATATTCAAAGGCACAACTTTTGTTTCACTGAACTTCTTCAATGCGCTCACTGCTACCCGGATTGCTTCCTCCAGTGGCATAGTCGGAGAGTATTTCGCTTCAAGGTAATCATCCACTTCCTTCTTTGCGTTCCCTATGGAGTCCGCATAATACCCGGTCATTGCGCCGCTCGGCTCTGCCTCGAAAAGCTCAGGCCCGTTTGGCCCAATCCCTGCAATAAGCAAGGATACTCCGAACGGCCTAATTCCTCCGTATTGAGTGTAAAGCTGCATCACATCGCACACGCCCCTTGCAATTGATTCAGGGGATGCAGGCTCATTGTATGTCATCCTGTGCCTCTGTGCGTTGCCCCTTGCAACCTCAATAAGCTTCCTTGCATCTGCGATAAGCCCGCTTGCAGTAGCTGAAATGTGGTCATCAATCTCAAATACTTTCCTTAGTGAGTCTGAAACAATAAGGCTTGAATGCGCACTCTTGTATGCGATAAGCGCAACTCCTTCGTTGCAGCTGACCCCAATCGCGGTAGCGCCCCTCTTTACTGCCTCTTTTGCATATTCAACCTGGAAAAGCCTTCCATCCGGGCTGAATACAGTAATCGTCCTGTCATATGCCTGTGGTGTAACTCCATACATAATAAAGCACCTCTCAGGTTAGAATAAGGATATAAGGTTTTTAAACGTGCTCTTCTGCTTTCAGGAGCTTCCCAATCCTTCTCTGCAGCATCCCCATATTTATCGTTCCCAGGAAACTCAGCCCCGCAACAATCCCGGTAATCGCTGAAGCTCCCATCACTGCAATCTGCACCGTTCCCAAGTCTCTCGCCTGCACCAGGCTCTGGAAAATCAAGTATGATGCGGCCACGCATACTCCAGCCATGAAGGATACAACTGCAGCAACCTTCCTAGTTGCCTGCTCTTCCCTTAGTTGTTCCCTCACGATCGCCCATGCGTTCTTTTCCCCCACATGCCTGCTCAGCACCTTCATAATCCCCCTGTTCTTTATCCTCTCCCTCCCCAGGAAATCCCCATTCCCCTGCGCTACTTCGTCTGCAGCAACCTTTGCGACCCCTGCCAGCGCCCGGGCCCTAATATTCCCTTCTCCGTATTCCGAAGCCCATTCCAGATATTGCTTTCCAACCGCAACGTTGTGAACGTCTCCACCACTTCTTGCAATTCCCAGCATAATGTCCACATATTCCTCCCCCAGAAAACCAGCAACCTGCTCCGCAGCCTTCCCCTTCCTGCCCATCACTGCCGAGACCGGAAACATTGAATCCTGTTTACCCTTCTGGATGCTCTTTTTGAACTTTCGCATTTCTGAAGTTGTCATCCTTGATGTAATTGTAGAAAGTTCCACATGGAATGCAGCGCACCGTTTATCGACAAAGTTAGGTTTTAGCTTTCCCCCAAACTCCATAATTTCGTTTTTTACTTTCTCCCGTTGTATCCGAGAACGCGGAACACGCTTTGCAACATGCAAGGAACGGACTGCCTGCCTATTCATTACTGGATTTTTATGTGTGGTAATCCTTTTATTTCTATGGCATCACTCCCTGAGGGTTTTTAATTCTTAATATAGAATTCTCCCCATGGCAACCCGTGTTCCCTGGCATGCAATCTCCAGAGATGATGTTCTCAAGCGCCTCAATACGCGCACCGAAGGCCTTACGGACCAGGAAGCCAAGGAGCGCCTCGAAAAATTCGGAAAAAACGAAATTGCCCTGAAGAAAAAAATCTCCATGCTTTCCATATTTTTAGACCAATTCAAGGATTTCCTCATATTCATCCTCATAATTGCCGCAATCGTCTCCCTTGCTCTAGGGTACATAGAGCAAAGCGAAGAATACCTTTTCGATGCCGGCCTCATCATTACAATCGTAGTCCTCAACGGCCTCTTCGGCTTTTTCCAGAACTACAAAGCAGAAAAATCCCTTGAAGCCCTCAAGAAGCTCGCAGTCCCCAACGCAATGGTCCGCAGGAACGGAACCCCAATGGAACTTAGCTCAATCGAACTCGTTCCCGGTGACATCATAATGCTGAGCGAAGGCGACAAGGTTCCCGCGGACGCCCGCATCATCACATCCAAAAATCTCCTCATAGATGAATCCCTCCTCACCGGAGAAAGTGTCCCCTCTTCCAAAATGGATGCAGTTCTCAATGAGGATCTTTCCCTTGGCGACCGCAAGAACATGCTCTACGCAGACACATACGTAAGCCGCGGCAACGGAGAAGCCGTACTAGTAAACACCGGTCTCCACACTGAAGTCGGCCTGATTGCCCAGGAAATCCACAGGTCCGAAGACCCCCCGACCCTTTTCCAGATTGAGCTCAACAAGCTGGGAAAAACAATCGGCACCGGCCTCATTGGGGTAATCGCTTTCATAGCCCTGGTCCAGTTCTTTGTAAGCACAATGGACCCCATTACGATTTTCCTAACTGCAATTGCGCTTGCGGTTGCCGCAATCCCGGAAGGCCTTCCCGCAGTAGTAACCCTCGCCCTCGCCATGGGCACGATGCGCATGGCCCGCAAGAACGCCCTTGTCCGCCGCCTTTCAGTAGTTGAGGGCCTAAGCAGCGTAGACGTAATCTGCACAGATAAAACCGGCACGCTCACTGAAAACGCCCTCACCGTGCGCAAGCTCTTTTACGATTCCCAGGTTGTGGAATTAACCGGGAGGGGCCACACGCTTGAAGGAAAATTCCTCAAGGATGGAAAGCCCATGCCCAAGTCTTCCTACGAAGAATTGCTCTGGTGCGGCCTGGTATGCAACAACGTAGTAACCGGGAAGGAAGACGGCAAGGACAAATATCTGGGCGACCCCACGGAAGCCGCGCTCTTCATCTCCGCAAAGAAGGGAAATGTTTCCACAGAAGGATATGTCCGCGTTGATGAAATCTCCTTCTCCTCCGAAAGAAAAAGAATGACTGTAATCACCCGCAAGGGAAAGGAATATGTTGCATGCATGAAGGGCGCACCCGAAACAATCCTTGAGCACTGCACCCACATCCTGGAAAAAGGCAAGGTGAACAGGCTCACGGATTCCAAGAAAAAGAACATCCTTGTCCAGAACAAGGAAATGGCCAGGGATGCCCTCAGGGTCCTGGGTTTCTCCTACAAGGATTTGGTTAAGCCCACTGTTTCCGAAAAGGTTGCAGAATCCGGCCACATCTTCCTTGGCCTGCAGGGAATGGTTGACCCCCCCCGCAAGGAAGTTTCTGATGCAATAGCCAGCTGTCTCATCGCAGGAGTGCGCATCATCATGATAACCGGGGACAACATAGACACCGCAAAGGCAATCGCCCGCGAAATCGGAATCCATGGAGATGCCATGGAAGGAAAGCAGATAGAAGATATGTCTGATTCCGAACTCCGCATCCAGGTGGAAAAAATAAACGTCTTTGCCCGTGTCGCGCCCCTGGATAAAAACCGCATCCTCCAGGCCCTCCAGGCCAACGGCCACAACGTAGCAATGACCGGGGACGGTGTAAACGATGCCCCCGCACTCCGCAACGCCCACGTAGGGATTGCAATGGGAATCCGTGGCACAGACATCGCCAAGCAGGCCTCAGACATGGTTCTTTTGGATGACAATTTTGCCTCAATTGTAGAAGCAATAAAAGAAGGGCGCACAATCTTCTCCAACATCCGCAACTTCGTAACCTATCTTTTGATGAGCAACTTTTCAGAAGTATTCGTAGTGTTCTTTGCCTCGCTTGCAGGCTTCATTCCAATCCGTGCAACCCAGCTCCTCTGGATTAATCTCCTAACCGATGGCGCCCCTGCACTCGTGCTCGGAGCCGACCCTTCCCGCCCCCACGTAATGCAGCAGGGACCCCGCCCCAAGAACGAAGGCATCATAGACAAATGGGTACTCAAGGCAGTAGTTTCCATCGGCATACTCGACACCATCCTTCTCTTAGGCCTGTTCTTCTACTCCCTTCCCGTTGGAGAGGAATACGCCCGCACAATGGTCTTTACAGGATTTGTATTCTCTGAAGCAACCCGCCTCATCGTAATCCGCATGAAGGACAAACTCACACTCTTCTCCAACAAATGGCTCGTGATTGCAATAATCGCATCAATCCTCCTCCAGCTCCTGGTGCTCTACACCCCACTTTCCACTTACTTCGGAACAGTCCCGCTTGACCTGGAAGCCTGGAAAGTGCTGCTCGTATTCCTTGGCGCCAGCATCGCTTCCGTATTCGGAATCTATCACTTCTTCCTCAAGGATAAGAACCATCCGGATGTGTAACCCACCATGTGGGGGGAGCGTCCCCCCTCCTAGTGGAACCAACCCCCCTCTTTAAATTTTCTTTCTGGATAATTTGCATATGAACTGGCCAGAGCACATGCTTATCGGAGCGCTTTTCGGCCTTATTCTCGCCCTGTTCCTCCAGCTCCCCATAATCGAGGGCGGGCTTGTTGCAGGGGTGGCCGCAGTTTCCGCCCTTGCCCCGGATATAGACCACGATTCCTCCAAAATCCGCAAGATTTCCAATATCACGGTTCCCATAGCCGCACTGGGCTTCTCCTTTGCCGCCACCTGCTCAGAAGGCCTCATGTGCACTCTGGACGACATGCGCTCAGTAGTCATTCTCGGTCTCGCAATAACCGGCTTATATATGATACTAATTACCTTTTTCAAGCCCAAGCACCGCGGCATCACGCACACCATTTTCTCCGCCCTGATTTTCGCGTTATTTATCTACATCTTTTCTGACCTGAACTTCGCGCTCGCAGGATTTGCAGGCTACACCTCGCACCTGCTTGCAGATAGGCATATAAGGCTCCTCTAGCATAACCAATACGGGCGCTTGCGCCTGATGATGAGCTCGTTTTACCTGAGCGTTTTCTTTCGGGAATCCTGCGGTGATGAGAAACTGGAGCTCTGACTCGACCCTTTCTTTTTCCAAAAAGAAAGGTTCGGTTCTCCCAAAGAAAAAGGATTTTCCAATATTATTTCTGGCTAGGTGCACCCAAAAAGAAAACGATTTTTCAGTCATCCTCCTTTATGTAACCATGGTTACATAGTATCGGATACGTAGTCACATGCCTGCAAAACATTTATAAAATGTAGTCACCTAAATTAATACATGCACATAGAAGCCAGAACCGAAAAGGGAAAGAAAAAGTACTATCTATCCTACTCCTATAGGCAAAAAAAGAAGGTTAAAAAACTCCGCATATACCTCGGAGCGAATCTCTCCAAAACAGAGCTTGAAAAGAAACGGAAAAAGGCAGAAAAAGAAATCCAGAAACAAATAAAGGCGCTCAAGGTTATCCGGGACCCCTACCACACCGTCCTTTCACCAAAGGAACTCGGCCAGCTTAAAAAACTAGGCGCTTCGGGCAATATCAAGCTCTCGCACCTGAGCGAAGAGGACTGGCTGAAATTCACCGAAGCATTCACCTATGATACCAATGCAATAGAAGGCTCCACAGTAACTGAAAAAGAAGTAGTAAACATCCTGGAAAAGGACAGGTGGCCTGAGAAAGCAAAAGGAGAAATATCAGAAACATACGGGGTTGCCAAAGCAGTAGAATACATACGAAAAACAAAAGGCCACATTTCTCTGGACCTGATTAAGGAATTGCACACGATAGTATTTGAGAACTCAAAGCCCTTTGCAGGGAAATTCAGGCGCCGGGGAAAGGAAGTAGTGATAGCGGACAGGTCAGGAAACATAGTTCACAGGGGCGCGCCTTCCTCCCAGGTGATTCCCCTTCTCAAGGAACTGATTGAATGGTATGAAGAAAACAAGAAGTTCTACCCTCCTTTAGTCTTGGCTGCCGTGGTTCATAATCAATTTGAGAACATCCACCCATTTGAAGACGGGAACGGGAGAGTAGGCCGCCTCCTGCTAAATAACATCTTACTTAAGCACGGTCTGCCCCCAGTCAATATCGAGCTGGAGAACAGGCAGGAGTATTATGCTTCGCTCCAGGCATACCATACTGCCCATGATATCCGGCCCACGATTGAACTGATGCTCAGAGAGTATAAGAAGTTAAGAAATTCGCTAAAGAAAATTGGGTGACTACACAGGTCCTGGTTGTAGTCACCTAGCATCCCGAGCACTCATCACTCTAGTAATCAGATACTGGAGCTCTGATCCAAACCCCTTTCTTTTTGAGAAAATCTGAGAAATCTTCGATTTCTTCCCGTGAGCAAAGCTCACGGAGAAAGGTCTTTGCGAACCCCAAAGAAAAACCATTTTCGAAATATTGCTCTTAGGCGCACCCAAAAGAAAACAAATTTTGAATAGTATTCTATACTCCAAGCTCCTGCAGCTGCAGCACAAATATTGCTCCAAGATAAAACAAGTAAAACAGCAGAAACGCAGCCCCCCCAATCTTATGAACGCCTTTATGCACAGCAGCCACATACAGCAAAAGCATATTCGCCACAACTGCAAAAAGCAAAGCAGCAATAAACACGGGAAGCTGTACCGCAATCGGATTAAGCACCGCAGCAACCCCAAGCACAAGCGTGAGGTTTATCATGTTGCTCCCAATCGCGTTTCCCAGGAAAATTCCGTATTTCTTCTTCCGTATAGATTGCAAGCCTATGCTCAATTCCGGAAGCGAGGTGCCCAGCGCAATTACTGTGGCCCCAATGAAGCTTTCCGCAACCCCTACACCCACAGCAATCCTTACAGCTGAATCCACCACAAAGCTTGAGCTCACCAGCACAAGCACCATTGCCCCCACAAAGAAAAGGAACGCATTAAGGGCCTGCTCTTTCTTCACAGGCTTTGGATGGTTGGGATCCGCTTTCCTCTCCCTGCTCATCCCGTGCCATGCATAAACCCCGAAAATGCAGAGCAGCACCGCACCCTCAAGAAACCCAAGCGCCTGCCCCTGCACTGAGCTGCTGAAAACAATATATACTGAAATCACGGTAGTAAGCAAAAGCAATACCCCTATCTCCTTCAGGTCCTTCCCCCGTATCTTTACCCCGTAAAGGAATGCGGAAATCCCAATAACTACAAGTATATTCGCAATATTCGAGCCGAAGATGTTTCCTGCAGCAATTGCACCCTCCCCTGTAACCGAAGACATAAGTGAAACCGAGAGCTCAGGAAGGCTTGTCGCAATCGCCAGCAGCAAAAAACCTACTGCAAGCTGGCTTATCCCGAAGTACGTGGAGAGTTTGGCAATGTTGTCTATCACAATCTCGGAAGAGCGGCCAAGCACGGCCAGGGAAACGGCAAGGGTGCCCAACGCTATCGCAATCTCCAGCATCACCCTCCCTTTCCCGGAAAACCAATAAGAAGCTTCACCCCTGTACAAGCCTTTAAAAGGTGAAGATGCAACTAGAGTTAGGTGAGGATATGGTGAAGGTAAAAAAGAAGGACGGAACCGAAGAGCCCCTCCAGCTCTCCAAGGTAGAATCCCTTGTAAAAAAGGCAGGAGGAAGCGCAGCCCTTGCAGGGGAAACCGCAATAGATGTTGCAGTATGGGTAAAGGAAGAAGGGAAAAAGGACGTAATCTCAATAATTGACCTGCAGAGGAAGATAATCTCATTTGTAGCCAAGAAAAACGCCCAGGTTGCAAACAAGGTCAAGGAGTTAGTAAAGAAAGCATAGGTATTTCCTTGATTGATGTTGGAACCTTTATTGCTGAAAGCATGGACATAGTCTACGCAGCAATCGTAATAATCCTCGCACTCATAGTTTCCGCCATCTTCCGTTCTTCCGTTAGAAGCGCCGCGAAGCCGCTCAAGATTTCCAGGGACACAAGAAAGAGTGCCGCCTGGGTATTCAACCTTATTCTCTACTCCATCACCGCCATCGTATGTTTCTATATTTTTGGATGGGAAGTGGGAACCCTCCTCGCAGGGTTGGGAATTGCCGCCTTGGCAATCGGCTTTGCTGCCCAGCAGCTCCTCTCCAACATAATCGCAGGCTTCATAATCATAGCAGGAAAGCCTTTCAGGATAGGGGATTTCATCAGTTTTGAGAGTGGGAAAGGATGGGTGGACACAATAGGCCTTCGCTCAACTTCCATCTCCACCTATGACAGCAACACAATAGTTGTCCCAAACGCGGTCCTTATTGATTCAGCGCTCGTGAATTCCACAGGAGGCCAAAACAAATGCATGATTTCAGTTTCTGTTGCGGTTGAGCCAAGGAAGGACCTGGAAAAAATAACCGAACGCGCAAAGAAAATCCCCCAGGGGATTCCTGGCTGCATTGTAAATGACAAAACCCCTGTAATCCTGAATCTGAGCCCCATAGAGCGCCTAGGTAGAGCACACTGGCTTCTCGAACTCCTGTTCTGGATTGATGATTCAAAAAAGCAGAAAGAGGTAACTACTGCAGTGAGCATTGCCCTGAACAACGTTCTCCAGAAATGAGTTTTCAGGGACTCTATCCGAATATCCCTGCAAAGAACTCAGAAATCCAGCCCAGTATGCCTTCAATAAACCCAGGCTGCGGCTTCTCAACTTCTTCCACCGGTTCTGGCTCCACATCTTCAGGAGTACTCTCGTTAATTTCAGGCCCAGGCCCTTCTTCAATAACAGCAGGCTCAGCCTCTAGCGTAATGTCCACTGTGTACAGGTGCAGCTCCTGGCTGTAAATTCCCCCCTCCTCATCAAGGCGCAAGTTTACCCTTGCCTCCCCCCTCTCCACAGATCCAGGCATTTCCGCAACAACCAGGTAATCCCCTGTTTCCGTTATCCCCCTGAAAGCGTAAACCCCCCCAGAATCTGTTGTTGTGCTCTTGCCGTTGCTCAGGGTAACGGTTGCGCCTTCAACTTCTTTCCCCTCCGCATCATATACCGTCCCTTGTATCGTTTCAGAATATACTGAAGGGTAAACCCTCTCCCTGACTGAGCCCGCCCCATCACTGACCACTGCCACTATGCACCTTGTTTTCTGCGAAGTGTATTCATCCAGCCAAAAAAGGTCCAAGAGTTCATATTCCACTACTGCAGTTCCCTGCGCATCTATGCCTATCTCCTCTGTTGCAATAACCATGCCGCTTTCGCATCTTTTCAGCTGCACGGTTGGGGTAGCCGTATTCCCAGCAAAGTTCCTCACCGTGAACCACAGCAAGATATCATCAGTTCCGTTCCCCACAAAGATGTGTCCCACATCTTCTATTGCAAAGCGAGGCTCCCCCAATATCTCATCCGCTATAAGCACATACTCATTGTCCCCGCCCACAAAATTGGGCTCCCCCATCTCCGGATTCTCGTTATATGGGTCCACAATCACTTTGAGTTTATTGCATTTCCCTTCCTCAGGCACCCACTCCAGGTATTTTGTATCGGAGTAAGGAAGCGCTTCCTCATTCCTCTTTGCTCCCCTGGGTGCAAGCGCAGGGACTTTGTATTCAGAAATCTTTTCCCAGGAAGTAACATCACAGTCGCTGTCTTCTGCAGAGCCTGAAAACACCTGCACCAGGACATTACCTGCATATCCCGTGCCTGCATTGTGCACTTTAATCCCAACTTTCCCTGTTTCGTTGTCATACCATACCGCAGGGGAATCGTATATCCCTTCTTCGTAGGTTACCCTCAGGTCTGGCCCGTATGACCAGGGGTTTATGCTGCAGGCAAGCTCGCATGCATCAAGCTTCTTCTCCATCCCGGTCCTGATGCCTTCATTGCAATACAACTTTTCCAGCAGAGGCCCAATCCTGTAACCCTCTGAAATTGCTGCTTTCTGCACTTTGAATGCTGTCCTGGCTTCTGAAATAACGCTTGCGCTGCACCCGTCTTTCATATCCTCCCATATGGAATCGTTCTGCCAGTATGCTTTCCAGCCAACACAATAAGCATAGCAGGTTTCCTTTGTCTGCTCAAATGCGAAACTGCTGCTTACAATAAGCCCAAATGCCAGCACCACAAAAATAATTGCCCTCATGCTGTCCCCTCTTCAGCCATCCTTTTATAATTAACTTTCCTGCATCCGCCCCAGATATCCCTTTCCTTCATAAATATTTCCCCAGAATAACGTATCCGGGTGGATTCTCATGACTGATACTACACATTCAAACGGCGCAAAAACTGCATTCGAAGAAAACGAACCTGACGGAAGCCAGGCCAAGAAACGCGAAGACTACATAAGCTGGGACGACTACTTCATGGGCGTTTCGATACTCTCAGCACAGAGAAGCAAGGACCCAAACACCCAAGTGGGTGCCTGCTTAGTAGACCGGAACAACAAGATAGTGGGAATTGGCTACAATGGCTTCCCAAGGGGCTGCTCGGACGATGAGCTTCCATGGTGCAGGAAAGCAGAAAACATAAACGACACCAAGTACCCCTATGTAGTCCACTCAGAAGTAAATGCAATCCTCAACTCCACCAAGAAGCTGCATGATGCAAAGATGTACGTAGCGCTTTTCCCATGCAACGAATGCTCAAAAATAATAATCCAGTCCGGAGTCAAGGAAATAATCTACCTAGAAGACAAGTACGCAGAAACCGATTCAGTAAAAGCAGCAAAAAGGATGTTCGACATGTCCGGGGTAAAATACAGAAAATTAGAGCCCAAGCGCAAATCCATCCAGCTCAACCTGGAAATCTAGATGATTTCCGGGCTTCCCCCAATCCTTTCCATAAACCTTTTCTTTCTCTTTTCCAGAAGCTCAAGAACCTTCATCTCATCCACTCCCTCCCGCTTAAACAAAACAAGGCAGTGAATCATCATATCTGCGCATTCCGCTTTCCAGTGCTCGTCCCCCTTCCCAAAAAGCTCCGCAATCTCATCCGCATGCTCCTTCATGGATTTCAGCGTATACTCATTTGCTCCTTTCCTGCCTCCATTCCTCTTGTCCGAAGCCGTAACAATGTCCTCAACAGTAGCCATCTACTTCCCCTCAAAAAACAATGAACGGTACTTCTCGGAAAGCTTCACCATATTGGTCTTCCCATACTGCTCTTTCTCCAGAATTCCTCTTTTCTCCAGCCTTTCAAGAACCCTGTGTGCCTTCACCTTCCCAAGCCCCTTCACCTTGGAAATCTCAGACTGCGTAACCCGTCCCCCCTCCTCAACAATCCTCCCTACAACCGCGCGTTCATCCCTTTCCATAAGGGAAAGTGCAGTCTCGCTCTTGCCCGTTGCAGCAGTCTTCTCATAAAACATATACAGCGCAATTGCGCCCAGCATGGCCCCCACCCCGATAAACACAGGAATAAGCGCGGATATCTCCGCTGCATATGCCTCATGCAGGCAGTTCCCATCCTCAAAACAAACATCTGGAGCAGAGCTCTCCACTATCGCAGGAATGGTAATCATTGCAGCAAACACAAGGAATATCCCTGCCAGCCCCACTAACATTTTCAGGTTCTTTTTCATCACCCAGATTACGCAAACAACCCATTAAAACCGCTTTGGTTTCACCCCAACCCGCTTTGGTTTCAGAAAATGATATGTATGGTTTCAGCATTCAAAACCGTGCTGGTGACAACATGAAACAGCTGAAACTGAAAGTTCGCGGGATGACCTGCTCTTCCTGCGAAAAAATCATACAGAACGCGCTCCTGGAGCTCCCAGGGGTAACGAGCGCCAAGGCATCCCTCCAGCATGGAGAAGTATATGTATTCATGGAGGACAATGCTGATGAGAAAGTGGTTTATTCCGCCATAAAAGACGCCGGGTACGAAACAGGCCAGGACAAGGGCTTCATAGCCCTTGCCCTGGGCCTGGTAGCAGTCCTGGTAGCATTATACTTCCTTACGGGGGATTCCGCAACAGTATTTTCCCCTGAATCCGATGCAAGCTTCGTAGCTCTCTTCCTCCTCGGAGTCCTTACCGGGTTCCACTGTGTAGGGATGTGCGGCGGTTTCATCCTCTCTTACACTCTTTCCGGGAAGAATTCCCTTCTCCATCACTTAAGCTATAACGGAGGAAAGCTCCTTTCATATACAATAATCGGCGCAATCTTCGGCCTTGTGGGCTCAGTAATCGCATTTACTCCAGAGATGCGTGCAGCAGCAGCATTTCTTGCAGGTTTATTCCTCATATTATATGGAGTAGGGATGCTTGGGATACTCCCTCGTTTCACTGCAGTGCGCTTCCAGACCCCACTGTTCCTGCAGAAAATCACTGCAAAAATCCAGGGCAAGGGCCCTGCAGCAATAGGCCTTGCGAACGGCCTTATGCTCGCATGCGGCCCGCTCCAGGCAATGTACATATTTGCAGCAGCCACAGGGGATGCCCTCGCAGGCGCAACCGCGCTTTTCGCATTCGGCCTTGGAACCCTTCCCGCAATGCTTGTACTTGGAGTTGTAGGGAGTGCAGTAGGCATGAACTCCCTAAAAAAATACGTGCGGTATGCAGGAGTCCTCGTAATCTTCCTTGGGTTCCTGATGTTCAACAACGGCCTTGCACTTTCAGGAACCGCGCTACTGGCACCTTCCTCTGCACAAGTTTCTGTAGAAGCCATCTCTGCGGATGCGTGCGAGCTGGATTCAGAATTATGCGATGATTCCCAGAAACCAGAATACCAGGAAATCCATATGGACGTCACCAAATATGGGTATGAACCCAACTCCTTTGTGCTCCAGAAAGGAGTCCTGGTTCGCTGGATAATAAATGGAAAAGAGCTCAGCTACTGCAACAACGGAATAGTGGTTCCAGAGTATGGCCTTGAGTTTTCCATAGAGCCAGGTGAGCAGGTAATCGAGTTCACCCCAGAAAACGAAGGCACCTTTGGGTGGAGCTGCTGGATGGGCATGATACCCGGTTCATTTACAGTAGTCGACTCTGACATAACTGAAGAGGAAATTGAAAAGATAACAGTAGCTGCATTGCCCAAAGCCGAAGCGGGTTGTGGAGGGAGCTGCGGGGGAACTTGTGGAGGAGGTTGCAGTGGGACATGCGGGGGCTGACCCTATCGCAATCTTTATTTTCTGTACTGATGAAAGGTGAGTACACATGAAGAAAACATACAAACTAACCGGAATGCACTGCGCCTCCTGCGCAAACAACATAGAAAGCTACATGGGCAAGACAAAAGGTGTCAGCAAGGCAGTTGTCAACTTTAACACTTCCACTGCGCTTGTTGAATTTGATGAAAAAATAATCCCAGAAACCAAGGTAGTAACACTAATAGGTGACCTCGGCTACACAGCCACTCCTGAAGGGGAAAAGCCCTCAAAAGAACCCGGGAAAAAGCAATATGATGCAGCGAACGATTACCTAAGGAGGTTCATAATCGGTGCAATCTTTGCAATCCCCACCCTTGTAATCGGGATGCTCATGCTGGACATTCCGTACCGGGGCTGGGTACTTTTTGCCCTCGCAACCCCAGTACAGTTCTACGTAGGCTACACATTTTACCGTGGCGCAATCGGTGCACTCCGCGCAGGAAGCGCCAACATGGACACGCTTATTGCGCTTGGAACCAGTGCTGCATTCTTTTACTCTGTGTTTCTTGTGCTGCAAAACCCAATGGCTGAAAACTATTTTGAAAGCGCAGCCGTCCTCATAACCGTAGTAATGCTCGGCAAATACCTGGAGGAGCGAGCCAAAGGAAGAACAGGCGAAGCAATAAAGGAACTGATGAGCCTCTCCCCCCAGAAAGCCCTCTTGCTCAAGGGAGGCAAGGAACTCCTTGTAGATGTTGATGAACTAAAGAAAGGCGACATCCTCCTCGTAAAGCCAGGGGAAAAGATTCCCGTAGACGGGCTCGTAACCGAAGGCAATTCCAGCGTAAATGAATCCATGATTACCGGAGAGCCGATTCCCATAGAAAAAGTAAAGGGCTCCAAGCTAACCGGAGGCACAATAAACGGAGATGGCTTCCTCAAAATGAAAGCCACAGTAGTTGGCGAGAACACCACCCTCAGCAGGATAATTAAATTCGTAAAGGATGCGCAGCTCAGCAAGGCACCTATCCAAAGATATGCAGACCGCATTTCCGCAGTATTCGTTCCCGTGGTAATCCTGATCTCGCTCGTTACCTTCTCCACATGGTACTTCTATGCAGGGGAGCCCCTTTCCTTTGCACTAATTGCAGCAGTCTCAGTGCTTGTAATCGCCTGCCCCTGCGCTTTAGGTCTCGCAACCCCGGCAGCAGTAATGGTCGGCACAGGAAAAGGCGCAAAGAACGGAATTCTTATCCGCGGAGGGGACGCGCTTGAAATCTCCGGGAGGGTAAACGCAGTAATCTTTGACAAAACCGGCACAATTACCCAGGGAAAGCCCGCAGTTACAGATATTGTTGCGCTCAACGGCTTCAAGGAATCTGAAATCCTTTCATATTCCGCAAGCCTGGAATCCGTTTCCGAACATCCGCTTGCACGCGCAGTGGTTTCCAAGGCCAAAGAGAAGAAGGCAAAGCTCTCTAAAGTATCTTCCTTCAAAAACCACCCCGGAAAAGGCGTGGAAGGAACAATAAAAGGAAAGAAATGCCTTCTTGGGAACTCCAAGCTTATTCCAGAAGCAAACAAGATTCCAGATCTGCAGAAGCTCGAATCACAGGGAAAAACCGTAGTGGGAGTAAAGATTGGAGGCAAGCTTGCCGGCTTGGTAGGAGTTTCAGACCTAATCAAAGAAAACGCAAAGCAAACCGTTTCCAGCCTAAAAAAACTTGGGATAGAATCCTACATGATTACGGGCGATAATGAGCTTACCGCAAAGGCAGTAGCTTCTCAGGTGGGAATAGAAAACTACTTTGCAGGAGTAATGCCTGAAGAAAAAGCAATGCATGTAGAGAAGCTCCGCAAAAAGGGCCTGGTAGTTGCAATGGTAGGGGATGGAGTAAACGATGCCCCTGCGCTCGCAGCATCAGATGTAGGAATTGCAATGGCCACAGGCACGGATGTTGCAATGGAAACCGGCTCAGTAGTGCTTATGAAAAGCGACCCTATGGACGTTTACAGGGCAATCCTGCTTTCCAGGAAAACCCTAGGGAAAATCAAGCAGAATCTTTTCTGGGCACTAATCTACAACGCAATAGGGATTCCGGTTGCAGCAGGCCTCCTGTATCCCTTTTATGGGATTCTGCTCAATCCTATGTTTGCAGGAGCGGCAATGGCATTCAGCTCGGTTTCAGTAGTGACCAACTCACTGCTCCTGAAAAGGGCAAAGCTCTAAGGTGATAATCATGGCAGAAAAAAAGAAGAAAGAATTTCTGGGAGTTACAACCCAGGGCTGGATACAGATAATCGTGATAGCAATAGCAGTGATATTCGCGTTCTTCCTTGCTCTTGGTGCGGGATATGGAAGCGGCAGCGTAGGCTATAGTGGCCAGACAGCAGCAACTGCAGAGTTCGCAACCTGCCTCACCGAAAGTGGTGCAGTATTCTATGGAACAGACTGGTGCTCCCACTGCCAGGACCAGAAGAGCCTGTTTGGGGAACATTTTGAAAAAGTGAAGTTTGTAAACTGTGACGAGAGCAGGGAGCTGTGCACTCTTGCAGGCATAGAAGCTTACCCCACCTGGATTATCGATGGGGAAAAGCACCTCGGCACAAAAAGCCTTGAAAATCTCGGCATCCTTACAGAGTGTGAGTTGGAACAATGATTGGCATAATAGGTTTTGGAAAGCTTGGGAGCGCATTTGCCCAGGGTTTCCTGAACGCCGGTGTCAAAGTACTTGTATTCGATTCTTCAGAAGAGAAATTAAGCATGGAAGGAGTCCAGAAAGCTTCTTCCCCCAAAGAGGTTCTTGAAAAATCCGAAATGATTTTCCTTGCCCTGAAGCCGGACGCAATTCTTTTCGTGCTCAAAGAAAACCCAACAGATAAACTCCTGGTTTCTCCTGCAGCAAAGGTAACCCTTGCAGAAATGCAGGAGGCATCCCCAAGCTCAAAAATAATCCGCATAATGCCCAATATTGCAGCAGCGGAAAATTTCTCCCCGCTTCCCTATACTTTAGGCAAGCACGTTTCCCCAGAGGAAGAAAAGGCATTCCTCGAGCTCTTTTCCCGCGTAGGCGTAACAGTAAAAGTAGAAGAATCCCAGATGGACATAATCACCGCAATTGTTGGTTCCTCCCCGGCATATTTTGCTTATTTCGCACGTGCAATGCGCGAAGCAGCAAAGGAGCAGGGAGTCCCGGAAGAAACCGCAAACCTCCTCCTATCCCAGGTCTTCTCAGGAACCGGTGCACTCCTTTCCAAATCCTCCTGCGAAGAAATAATGGAAAAAGTAACAACAAAGGGAGGAGTAACTGAAAAAGGAATCAAAGAATTAGAATCAGCAGCAGTCTACCAGGCAATAAAGCACGCAATAAAAATCCAATCTAAAAAATAATGCCTGGGGAGGTTTATTCCCCATCATCGCCTTTCAGTCTCTGCTTCTGCCTGTACTCGTAGTTTAGCTGCTCATCAAATTTCTTTGCTGCTGCGCCAATCACCTGGAACGTTCCTTCGTCAAGCGGGAAGTAGAGATGCTCACTGCCTTTTGGCGGCGTCGCATCCTTCTTCCTTTTCTCACGCAGTTCCTTGATCCGGTCGCTTACATCGATTGCCAGGGAATTCAGCATAATGTCCTCCCTCTTGTGGCCATCGGGCCAGTTCTTGGGCTCATTGGCTGCCCTAGTGGTAGCTTCCAGGTATTTTGCCAGCAGCTTAAGCATATCGAACTGCTCTGCCTTTGTAAGGCCCTCCATCCACCTGGAGTTGTTCATCACCTTATCCACTAGGTTTTCCAGGATGATGAACTTGTCAAAGCTGTTGAGCTTCATGCCCCTCATCTGCTTCCGCACTTTGAGCGGGTGCTCAAGTATGCTGAGCCCGTGCTTTGAGAACACAACCGTCTGCATTGCAACATATTCATTGTTGCGGTCTAGCTGCACCGTCGCAGGCACTGCAGTAGGAACTCCATTTTCATTGTCCACAGCCGGAGACCCGGGAAGCGGAACTGCCACGTCCTTATTCCTCCCATAAGCATCTACCTTGTTCTTCAGCTCCTCTGCCCTGTTCCTGAGCCAGGTAATATTCTTCTCAATTGCATCTCCCTTCTTTCCAAGGTCCTTTTGTATCTTCTTGTAACCAAGGAACCTCTTCACTTCCCCGTTTGCAAGGTCGAATGCATTGAGCGCCTCTGCAATCGCAGTCATGCCCTGGCCATCAGCCCTTGCAAACAGGATTGCTGCATTCATCGTATCGATGTGCATGAAGAGCACCCTCTTCTCGGACATCTTTGTTTCCATTCCATGCTCGATAATCTGGTCAGTAAGGTGCGCCTGCATGAGGAACTTCTCCCCAAGTTTCTCTGCCTTGCCTGCCTTCCTGTTGAATTCATTCACGCTGGACGGGGAATCAAGGCTCTCGAATTCTGCCTTAACTACCTTGCCCATTTCCTTCTCAACATCGAATGGCTTTTCATCTGTTTTATCAGGCAGGATAATCACAGGTATTTCTGGCTCGTCGCCTGCCTCCCTCATCCCTTCGAACTGCTCTGGGGTGATCACAAGCGTTTCCTCGGGGTCTTCCACTTCGGCAACAACAGGAAGTGCAGCCGCAAATTCAGTAAACTGGACCGCAAGCTCCCTCAGCTCAGAAGCTTTTTCAACCCCAATCTTTTTCTTGATTCTCTTCTGCTGGACACGGCTCTCAAGCCTCTTTGCAACCCTTTCCCCAACTGCCTTTGCACCAGCCTTCTCAGCATCAGTCTGGCCTGCAAGTTCTGCATAAGCCATTGCAGTGCTCAGGAAGTCTGCGTACATCTCAAGGATTGGTTTTTCACTGTATTTTCTCTCATATTTCTGGAGCTGCTCATCAGTCCTGAGCGCTTCCTCCAATATTACGTATTTCTCCTGCACATCTTCAACATTCAGGTCCCTGTAGAACCTGGCCATGTTGGTGCCATCCTCAAGCTCCAGATTGTACTTTGCAAGCACATCTGCAAGCGCAAGCTTTGCAAGAGGCTCAGGCTTGGGCTCAACCTTCTTTACTTCCGTTGCCTTCTCTGGAGCGGTGTCATCCACAACCGCAACCTGCGTAACTGCAGGCTTGTTAAGTTCACTGAGCGCCCTCTGCTCAGGCTTCTCCTGTGCAGGTGCATACATGAAGTATCCGGTAGTAGCTGCAGCAATAACTGCAACCCCGGTTGCAACTGCGGTTACAGCCTTCCAGTTCCTCCGTGTGCCTTCAAGCGTTTTCCGTATCTTCCTTCCAGTCTGCCCATACCAGGAATTGTAATCACTTCCGGCCCTCGCGTGCTCAAGGTCGCCCGCATAGTTCTCTTTTTTGGGCGGGTACATCTTGTCTCCCTTTCCAGCAACTCCATAAACAAAAATATTGTCGACGACTCTGCCAGGGACGGTTTTCCATAACCTGCCCCTCTCTTTCCTTGGAGCCGCAGGAAGCTCTTCAATCTCTTCAAGCAGAATGTCTCCAGTAACGTCTTCACTTTTTCTCACTGCTTCTGCAGCCGCAACAAGTGCTGCCGCATCTGCTTTGGCCTGCAGTGCTGCCCGGGCCAGGTCCCCCGTGACCTCTGCTTTTTCTGTAGCTTCAGCCCGCAGTGCCGCAATCCCATCCATTACCTCGCTGTCTAACATCTTTTCAACAGAGGGTTCAACCTCATCACCCGTAAGGTCTTCCACCCCTTCCCCAAGGGCTGAAGCTATAGCATCACTAATTTCTGCTTCTATTACTTCATGGGGCACAGGAAATTCTGCAGAAACTACTGTTTCCCTCGTATAATCATCAGCTGTAAACGTTTCGGAATCCCTTCCCTCAACCTTCGCAGTAAGCGTTACAATGGTGCTTTCCATGTTGTTTATCCTGTCAATAAGAGTACTGTTCTCTGCCCTGACCTTAGCCATCTCTTCAGCAACTGCCGTGAGTGCATCTGCCTGCTGGGTCATGAGTGCATATCTTTTTTCATCAATTGCTTCAAGATCATAATTATCTGCATCCGTGCGCTCAAGCATTCTGTATGCCCTTTCTACCCTTGCTTCATGCGCAGCATCATTTTCATTAATGGTTTTCAGAAGTTCTCCAACCCTGTAGAGCGCTCCTTCTCTTTCCCTGAGTAGGTCCTCTTCTTTCAGGGGTACTCTGGTCTGGAGCCAAACATCAAATCTAAGCTTTTCCAGCTCCCCAACCGTCGAGTATGATTTTCCTGTAAGCCCATCTTCCATTTCTATTGAATCTTCTGCAGAAGCGCCAGCCATCCCTGAGGTGTGCCCCACCATTATGTAGTATTCCCTTGCAATCTCAGAAGTCGGTATCATCTCCCTGCAGCGGTCCACAACCTGCCCATAAGGCGCAAAACTGAGCATCCTCAGTTCAGGGTATGCACCGCTCAAGCGTTCATATTGGCGTTCCTTTTTGATAAGCCACATCTCAAAAGCATAAAGCGCTTTGTTGTTCTTTGTAATATCTCCAAAGCCTTTCACAAGCCCGTATTTTGCACGGGTATAATCATCAGTAATGTCCCTTTCCTTCTGCTCACCAAGAATCCCAATAGCCTCGGCAACAGCTGCCCTCGTCTTCTTATGGTTGTGCAGCCATTCGTCTTTGCTCCTGTTGAGTGTTTCAGAAATAAGCGTGTGAACATTTGCGTATGGAAGGAATTTCCTGTTTTGATTTTCATGCTCCAGCAGTTCTGCTTCGTTCTCTGTGGGAATCTCACTTGAGCCGGACGTTGGCCTCCACATCATCATGCTCGGTTCCTTGATACCTGGCACAGGTCTGTTCGTGCCTACTCCTGACAGTGCTGCCGTTATCGCCTTTCCGCCCCTGTCCATGATGTCCATAGTAATCTTTGCTGCTTTTGGAACTGAAGGAACTTCATGCCCTGGATTAGTCTTATCCCTCTTGGGTGGCTTTTGAATAGTATTCATGGTATATATTCTTCAAGGGAAAGCCTTTTAAATATTATACTTTCTTCCATTTATTAACACACCTCTCCCAAAACCCTATATATCCCCTTATTTGTATAGAATATTATGGATGATTTCACGGCCACGCACAAGCAATGCCAGAGGTGCGGAAGCTATTTTCCTGCAGATGAAGCCCAGTATTTTGAAGGCCAGCTTCTGTGCCCCTCCTGCCGTGGTGCACTCCAGGAAGAAGAGAGGGAAAAAGAAGAAAAAATGGAGGAAGCTGCCCGTGAATCCGAAACAAGCGAGGAATCCAGCACTTCCGTGGGAGAATGTGAGCGCTGCGGAAGGCCCACAGATGTGTTCTACATGCTCGGGGGGAGGAAGCTCTGCAAAATCTGCTATGACCTTTCTTCCCAGGATTTCCTTTCCAGGGGCCCGGGAGGCTCAGCCACCCCCATCAAAATAACCCGGGTGGAATCTGAGGACAAAGGCCTTTTCCAAAAACTAGTGGATGCAATACTGGGAAAAGAAGAGGAAAAATACGAGCCTGCAGAAATAGAGGAGGCCCCAAGTCAATCAGTAAAACCCAAAAAGGGGGAGCCTGAAGAAGAAAGCTAAACTTGCCTTCTCCTGCTTATTTCCCCATTTTTGTAGGTAATCGTGTCCTGCTTCCCCTCCTTTGAAAGCATAAGCGTTACAGTTTCATGGTCCACGCTCAGGGAAAGAAGGTACCCGTGCGCATCCCTTGTGCTTATTGTATGGGTTGCCTCATCAACGCTCACTGAGAAATCCGCTTCCTCCAGGCGGGCAAGGGCCCTCTCGAAATCAGAACCCATCTGCTCGCCGAATGCTTTATGCGCTTCCTCAAATGCACGCAGGCAATATTCCCGTACTCCCATTACCCTCTCAGGTATTTCTGAAAGCGGGTTAACCTTAGTCATCCTTTCTTCGGTTTGAATATCATGTTTATCCTTGAACTCTTCCATACAATCATCTCAGCCTTGCAGGCCCCTCTTATTCATTTTTTTCCTTGGCCCACCATTTACCGAATACAAAATGTTACTGCCGCTGAACACAAATGAGAAAGTTCCTTCTTTGCTTTCCAGCTGCCCGTTGTTCGGTCCGGTCTTCACAAAAATGGATTTCTCATCCATCTTGGGTACATCGACCCCCATCCCCTCCAGGAACTTAAGCGGGAAAAGCAGAGATTCCCTCTCCCCCTCATTCATGTTGTACAGGGGTGTTCTCCTCGCCTGCGTTTTTGCGAATTTCGCGCCCGCAAGCCTATTCAGTACCTCATCATTCTTTCCAATCAAAAGCCCCGCAAGCCTTGATTTCCTTATCTTTGCTTCCCTTGGCATAGTTCTAATTTACTCAATTCAGAAATAAAAACCTATTCCCCGCATTCCCCCACTCCTTTTATTCCTTTTCTTCAAAATACTCCCATGCTCGAAATTATGTGTGGGGTAATCCCAATAGCAGCAGTAATTGGAATCTTTTTCCTGGTTGCCGCCGTAAGAATCGTTCCCCAGTACAAGGAAGGAGTCCTCCTTACCTTCGGAAAATACACAAAAGACGTGAAGCCCGGCCTCAACATAGTAATCCCAATCGTTCACACCCTCCTTACGGTGGACAAAAGAATTACTACAGTAGACATTCCCAAGCAGGAGGTAATGACCCGGGATAATGTTCCCGTAGCCGTAAACGCAGTAGTTTATTTCCGCGTGCAGAAAACCAAGGACGCAATCCTGGAAATCCAGAACTACACCTATGCGGTTGCCCAGTACGCGCAGACTGCCCTCAGAGATGTAATTGGAGGAATAACGCTGGATACCCTGCTCGTAGAGCGGGAATCCATCTCAAAGGACATCAAAGAGCTTGTAGACAGGGAAACAGACAAGTGGGGAGTAGACATCACCGCAATCAAGATACAGGACGTGGAGCTCCCAAAGGATATGAAGCGCGCAATGGCAAGGCAGGCAGAAGCTGAGAGGGAAAAGAGAGCAACAATTATCCTCTCAGGGGGAGAACTGGAAGCTTCGGAGAACCTGAGAAAGGCCGCGGAGAACCTTTCAAAATCCACTGGAGGGTTACACCTGAGGACTCTCCAGACTCTTTCAGATGTGAGCGCAGACCAGTCCAACACAATCGTGTTTGTTACACCGCTGGAAGTCTTGAGGGCGATGGAAGGACTGGACATTTCAAAATTTGTTTCCGGGAAGAAAAAGGGGAAGCCTAAAAAGTAATTTCCCCAACTCCCACTCTTTTTACTTTCTTTTCTTCAACATCAATTACAGTTGAGCTCATCCTGTGCAGGGTTTCCCCCCCATCCAGAACCAGGTCAACTTCCACAATAATTTCCTTATCAATCTCAGCAACACTTACGGGCGCTTTCTCCCCGCTCCTGTTCGCACTAGTAGTAATAATCGGCATATTCAATTCCAAACTTAATTTCCGCATGAATATATGCTCTGGAACCCTTACCCCAATCTTCCCCTCCTTCACAACCGGAAGCTCTTTTTTCGCCTTCAAAATCAGTGTTGTTGCCCCAGGAAACACATCCATAATCGCGCCCAGCGTTTTCCCCTCAACCTTCGCATACTCCTTCACCATCCCCATTCCCCCAAGCAAAACTGAAAATATAGAATCCTCCTTCCCCTTAATCTTCTTCACCCGTTCCACTACTTCCGGATTCCTCGCATCCCCGCCAATCCCATAAACAGTATCCGTAGGGTAAACCAAAACCCCGCCGGAAGAAAGCACTTCCTTTGCCCGCGCAAACGCTTTCTCATAATCCTTCTCAATGGAAATTACTTCAGTCATATCTCCTCAACCTGGATTGACCCATACCGATTCTCAAGCTTCCTCAGCTTCTTGATTCCCTTCCCACATAAGTACGCCATATCATGCGGATGCGCATGAAGCACAAACTTGCCCCCCTGCTTCTCCAGCTTGAATTCATAGCTCATTATTTTTGAAAGCGTGGACTCAAGCTTTCCGGGCCCCCCGCCTCTCCCAGAGCTCCTCCCTCTTCTTCCCCCGCTTCCCCCAAAAGGAGTAGCCTTCTCCATCGAAAGCACAACGGTTTCCTCCCCGAACTTGTACAGCTCATACTCAAGGTCCCCGCCCTCAAACTCGCGCACCTCAATTACAGGCCTCGCTAAATCCTGCTCCCTCATGCCTGTGGGCACTTTTACTACCTGCTCCAGCTCGTACACTTGCCCAACTTCTCCCTTGTCAATCAGGATAACCGTATCCACAATCTGCGGAATCATCCCCAGTTCCACCTTTCCAATCAAGCGCTGAACCGCATCAATCGCACGGTGCCCGTGCACCACCCCCACAAGCCCGATTCCCGAAAGCCGCATATCCGCAAAAATCTGGAAATCCTTCATCTTGCGCACCTCATCATAGAAGGTATAGTCCGGCCGCACAAGCAGCAAAACCTCTTTTGTATTGTCAAAATCCCCGTCCAATGCAGTATACTGCGTAATCGCATCCACAACCCGCATATCTCTCGGGCTCTCCATGGTTTTCACAACCTTCTTTTTCCCATAGTAATATTCCGCAAGCGCAGCAGCAAAAGTTGATTTCCCGGACCCGGGTGGCCCGCAAATCAGAATCCCCTCAGCCATATTGTCAATCCTGTCCTTGAGCTTTGCAGAAACATGGTAATCCGAAAATTTGAGTTTCTTAATCGGCCTCACAATAGTAATCTCAAACCCATCCGAAAACGGGGTCTTTGCAATCACAATCCTGTACAGCCCCATCTGTATCACGGATGCCCCAACTTTGTCTATCTCAAAATAGTAGCTCCTGTTCCTGGTTACTGCCTCAATTATTTCCTCCCCCATCTTCCGGATATAGTCCAGCGCAATTGGCTTTCCCATTTCCTCCACAAGCACATCCCCCGGCCTTCCCCTCTTCCTTACAACTATACAGTTCTCCTTGATGTGCACGCTCATCACGTCCGGAAGGTCAAAATATTTCTCAAATTCCAGCTTCTTGAATTCCTCATGGGCGCCCAGGTATAAAGTTTCAACCCCTTCCGCAAGCGCAGCCTCATGCTGCACCCGGTCTCCTGTAATCAGCGTGGCCCCAATCCCCCTTGCCAGCTCCCTTATCATGAAGTCCAGGGTTCCCCCGATTTTCGCATACCTTACCTGGTCCCCCCGGGGCCTCTCCCCCTCAATAACAATCTCGATATCCGAATTTTTCTCCATCTCCCTCAGTTTCCCAATCACAGAAAATCCTGCAAACCCGATTTCCTTGTTCATGTTTGCCTGGTGCTCCAGCTCGGCAACGGTGGCCCTGTGCA
>JAQBFN010000032.1:0-4071 GCA_032123335.1 Microcaldota archaeon | reverse complement strand
ATAAGTGAGCGGGTCAAGAACCCAAAGCTTACCCGCGGCGAGAAGTGCATTGAAGATTTCTTTTAATCATATTCCTCAGGATTTCCTTCCCCAAGGAATATCCTTCCCGAGGAAATCGGGGGAAGCGCGGAAGCCGGTGTCAAAACCTCTTCCCGCCCCTCTAATTTTTATGCAAAATTTCCAGCGCACAGAGTGCGGTTTTTAATCCCTATCTCCTGAATTCTTTCCATGCAGAAAGTCGCCAAGCGCGAGAGCTGGTCTTCCCATAACATATTCATACTCGCATGCATCGGCTCCGCAGTAGGCCTCGGCAATATCTGGAGGTTCTCCTACATTACCGGATTGCACGGGGGTGGCTCCTTTGTGCTTCTCTACATCCTTGCAGTCCTATTTGTTGCCCTCCCCGCACTCATAGTAGAGCTCACAGTAGGCAAGAAGCTACGCACTTCCGCAGTAAAAGCGTTTAAGGAAATGCTCGGGAAAAGATGGTGGCTGGTTGCATTCCCCCTGGGAATGTGCCTCCTGGTCCTCTCATATTATCTAGTAGTAATGGGCTGGACTCTCTTCTATACATTCACTTCATTAGGAGGGCAATACGTTCCCTTTGAATCAGCAGTAGGGGACTGGGCCCTCCCGTTTGGAGGCCTAATCTCCTTAATGCTTGTCTGGATAGTTGCGCGCACAGACATAAAATCCGGGCTTGAAAAAGTAAACGTCTACCTTTTCCCAATCTTTTTCGCATCACTGGTCCTGATATTCCTCAACTCATTTACCCTCCCGGGAATAAACGATGCACTCGCCTATCTCACCACAATAGAAACAGAAGCACTCATCTCCCCCATAAACATCCTGAATGCAATTACCCAGGCAATCTTCTCCATCGCCGTAGGGGCGGCAGTAATGCTCACCTATGGAAGCTACCTCCGCAAAAAGGAGGATATTTTCCACTCCTCCCTTGCAATTGTAGCAGCAGACACTGTAATCGCAATAATCGGTGCAATAGTTGTTTTCACGGTTACATTCACCTTTGCAATTCCCACAACCGCGGGTGCGGAACTCGCATTCGAATCCCTCCCGCTCGCATTCCTTTCCATGCCATATGGCTCAATAATCATGTTCCTTTTCTTCATGCTCCTGTTCAGCGCAGCAGCCACTTCCGCAGTATCCCTCGCAGAAGTCCTGATAGATAACCTTAGAATAAAGTTGAGCTCCCGCGCAAAGGCGGGCTGGGCCATGCTCGCCCTCCTGTTAATCTTTTTCATCCCTTCTGCACTGAGCTACAGCCCCCTTGCCTCAGATTTCACCCTGGATGGAGTTCCTTTCCTTGAATTCATGGATGCGCACATCATAGGGAGGTTCGCTCCGCTCATAGTAGTAGCTTCATTGGTCGCATTTACCTGGGGCTGGAAGGATTGCAAAAAAGCGCTAAAAGAAAACGTGCCTGCCCCGTTCGTAACCCCAGTTTACCTAATGGTAAAATACATCCTTCCCACTGCAATACTCGCACTCCAGGCCGCAGAGCTTTTCAAGTAGGCTATTTTTTTGCTCCCCCGACTCTCTCCTGCTCAGCTTTTTTTATTCTCCTGAGAAGCTCCTCTTCCGAGAAAAATTCGTACTTTGCCTCTGCTAGTTTTTTGTAGAGGCGTAGTTTTTTCTGGTATCTCTCAGGTGCGCTCAAAATTCTGTTTGTTCCCTCCCATATCCCAAACCATCCAAGGGGCAGGAACACAACTCCAAGTAGTTGGGAGATGAAGCTCTCCATATTCAGCCCCACCCAGACAAAAGCAAGCAATAGACTGCAGCCTGCTATGAAATAGATCGCGCCTCTTTTTTGATCTGCCCGCAGGGATTCGTTATGTCTATCTGCCATTTTTCTAAAATACGTTTTGAGTCTCCTTACAATTACCGCTTCAGTTTTAGTTGAGCGCTTGGATTTTGGAACACTAATCCTAAGGCAGATGTCCTCTTCTGAACCTTCAGGAAATCTCCTCGTCACCGCCCCAATAAAATCCTGGGAAATCATTCTCCGCTCAAAAGGGGCAGGGTCAAAATCTGAAAACATCTCCTGGTATTGGTCCAGCCAGAAATCCGCAGAAGAAAAAATCACAGATGCTTTTTCCGAATCCTTTTTGTTAGCCACCTTCATCCATCTCACCCTAGAAACTTCCTCCTCATTGCCGCTTCCAGAATCTCTTCCTCAACCGGCCCCGGATGCGCCTCATGCACCTTCCCCAGGATATGCTTGCTCCATCTTTTGTGCTCCGCATCCACATCATAATCCACAAGGCCCAAAACCGGCTTCATCTTTTTGTGCAGTTCATGGAACTTCGCCAGATTATCTATATTCAAATACTTGAGCGAATCCTTCAAATCCGAATCAAACCCTGCATACACATCCCGCATGTAATCCAGGTCCTTCTCATTAAGCGCATTGAGCCCAAGCATCTCTGGAGGAATCCCCACAGAGTAAAGCGAGCAGCAGAATCTAATCGCCCGGGGCAGCTTCACGCCCCCACTTGTTTTCCTGGAATACCCAAACAGCCCCACATGCAGCTTCCTCTTCCGCCTGTTAGGGGTGAATTTCGCAACCGTATTAATCAGCGGAGCCAGCACCTTCAATTGCGACCTGTACTCCTTGGAGATTTTTGCTGCAATTTCCGAGCTCCGGTTTTCATCCACTTCCACGGGCTTCCCCTTTTTTGTTTCATTGAGCTCCCCAATCCCCTTCATCACTTCCGCAGGCTCATTATCATACTTGAACGCGGACTGGATTGAGTATGTTTGCATGCTCGGGTATGCGCTCAGGAATGAATGGATATTGTCCGGGCGCAAATTCCCCCTGAAGGGTGCGCTTCCCGCCCCAAGAATCGGGTAAATATCAATCGATTCTTTTTCCTCCAGAGCATGGAGCTGCTGGAGCGCATTCTTGATAATCAAAACCGCAGCAGCAGACCCATAATTCAGCGCCGGGTCACTGCGCGCCAGGAACACACGCTGGTATTCCTGTTTCCTCCCGTGCACAAAGTCCCCTACAATCTCCCCAATATTCTCCATTGAATCTAAATCTTCCACAAGCGGAATCACGTTTATTCCCTTAGGCCCGAATTTCCCAATCCATTTCTCCAGCGTAATATCATTTGGGGATAATCTCTCTCCCGCCTTCCCCACTACGAACTTATCATAGTAGTTCCGTATTCGCTCAAGCGAAACCGTGCTCGTAGTCATAGGCAAAATAACCTCAAAAATTGGTGCAACTTCCTCCCCATAAAACGCGCTTGCTGCATCAAAATTCCGCGGAATCGCATCCAGTGCTTCAAGCAGGATTTTCCCCTCGGTTTTTTCCACCTCAGGATTAGGGACACGCATAGTAAGGTACAAATCCTTCCCCAGCTTATTCTTGGAAAAATAATACCCATAATTACTCAGCAGCTTCTTCACCACATAGTTATCTACTTCCTTCCCTTCAGAATCCCACATCTGCTCAGTGCACCCCAAAGTAGAATAAACGTAAAATGCCTCCTTGACTTCATCTTCCCCGCCCATCACCTGCCCTGAACTGAAGAACGGTGTTGTAGCGTTATCCGGGTGCTGGGTGCTCATGCATCTGGGCATCTTTCTTTTTGCCATGTTATCAACTTTTATCTAAACTAAGCTTCATAAAACTATTCTTCAGCTTCCCAGGCCATCACGGGCTGGCTGCCCTCATAGAAGCTCAGTTCCTGCCCCGTAATTTCCCATCTGTACGGGCCCCCGCCTATCTTTTCAAGCACCTTCCCCTCCAACTCCATATACTGCTCGCAGTACATCAGGGTTATTGCAGTTTGCCCAAACTCTATCTGGTCCCCATCCAGGGTGTAGCTTCCGCCCATGTGGTTGCATCCGGCATTCCCACTGAATGTCTCATCTTCCCCATCGAACTGGAGGTACACCGGGCTGTTTCCTACCACTTCATTATCGATTTTGAGAAGTTTCCATTTATGCCCAAGCAGGTCTTCTTGTGTATCCCCTCCATCCGGGCATGGGGCAAACTCGCATTCCGGCCCCACTCTTCCCACCCCAGTTCCATCAGGG
>JAQBFN010000031.1:0-16332 GCA_032123335.1 Microcaldota archaeon | reverse complement strand
ACGGATTACCATATTTCTGTATATACGAACGGGCTGGCGCAGAATGACCTGGCGAGCTGGGGCTCGCTTACAGGGCTGAGTGACGTGAGGTACCATGTGGACAACCGGGTTGTGGATGTGCAGAATGTAGTGGTGAGGCCGCAGCCGGTTTCAAGGTGCAACCCTCTTGCAGACCTTTGCCACGGGGAGCTGAAAATAAGCTACAGGGTGGATGCATACAGGAGCAAGGATGGGAACGCAGTAAATAACTCTGGGCTTTTCCTGGCGGATGAGTACAAGCCAAGGACGACAAGGTATTCCCTGAATAGTGGGGCGCTGAGCTTTGAGGAAAGTGACCTGGGGGACGTAATCCTGGGGAAGAATGAGAGGCTCACTTTTGTGCTTTCGGAGATGACCACGCTTATAGAGGTGGCGCCGCTTCCTGAGGGGGTAACCAAAGGCGAGATACGGGATCTCAAGGAGCTGAGCTGGGAGAATACTGTGCTTGCAAGGTTCAATATTGTTTTTGAGAGGGAGGAAAGCCTGGATGCGGAAGTGCTCCAGTTTTTCCTGGATGCACGGGAAGGGATGAACGAGCTGGTTTCAGGGCCTGAGGGGCCTGCGCTGATAATTCTTATTGTAATCATACTTGGGGGATACTTGCACCTGCAGGGCAAAGTGAAAAAGGTGAAGAAATGATACTGCACAGGCACGAGAAAGTTCTGCTTAAGGAGCTTGAAAAAGGAGGGGCAGGGATTGAGGAGATTAAGATGAATGCGGATTCTGCGAGAAGGGCTGCGTTCTGGCTCCAGGAAAAGGGGCTTGCAAAAGTGTCTGAAAAGGAAAGCAAAACATTCGTGAGGAGTGAAGAGTGCGGGAAATATCTAAAGGGAGGTTTTCCTGAAATTAAGATTTTGGAGAAGGACGGGGCAGAGGTTGCAAAATTTGGGCCTGAGGAAAGAATCGGGCTCATCTGGGCAAAAAAGAATGGATGGATAACGATTGATGGGGGGAAGATAAAGAAGCTGGAGGATGCGGGCGAGTATTCGCTTGTGAAGGCTGCGGAGAACCCGGAGAATGCTTCAAAGGAGGATTTGGAGGTTCTGCTCAAAAGGAAGCTTGTCAGGGAAGAGGTTGGGAAGGAGTTTGTTGTTGAGCTTACGGAAAAGGGGAAGAAAGAGGCAAAGGGAATTGGGGAAATCAGGGAGGAAATTGGGGAGCTTACTGAAGATATTATTGTAAGCGGGGCGTGGAAAGGGGCGGAGTTCAGGCCCTATGCGCTTGCGCCTACAAAGGATGCACCCCTGGGGAAAGTGCACCCGATGACTAAGATGGTGAGGAAGGTTAAGCGCGTGTTCAGGGACATGGGCTTTGAGGAAATGGAAGGGAATATGGTGGAGAGCGCGTTCTGGAATTTCGATGCGCTTTTCCAGCCGCAGGACCACCCTGCAAGGGAGCTTGCGGACACGTTCTACCTGGAGGGGGAAGAGAAGCTTCCGGAAAAAGCTCTTGTGGAAAGAGTGAAGGAGAGCCATGAAAAGGGATGGAAATACACGTGGGATCCGGAGGAAGCAAAGAAGAGGATATTGAGGACCCATACTACTGTGCTGAGCGCGCAGTACCTGCATAAGCTGAAGGGGAAGGAAGCGAAAAAGTATTTCGCAGTGGGGAGGGTATTCAGGAATGAGGCTACTGATTTCAAGCATCTTGCAGAATTCCACCAGGTTGAAGGGATAGTTGCGTGGGAGGGTGCAACATTCAGGGACCTGTTGGGGTTGCTGAAAGAATTTTACCTGAGATTCGGGTTTGAGAAGATACGGTTCAGGCCGAGCTACTTCCCTTACACGGAACCGAGTGTGGAAGTGGAAGTGTTTTTTGAGGAAAGGAAAGAGTGGATGGAATTGGGGGGTGCGGGGGTGTTCAGGCCGGAGATGACAAAGCCGCTCTGCGACGTGTATCCTGTGCTGGCGTGGGGCCTGAGCCTGGAGAGGCCGATGATGCTTATGGAAGGCTTAAAAGATATAAGGACGTTTTACAAAAACGACCTTGACTGGCTGAGGAGTCCGAGCGTGAACAGATGAAGAAGGTAGTCCTGACCATCATAGCTGTAGTGCTTCTGGTGCTTGCAGCCACTTTTGTAATTACGATATTTACTTTTCAGGAGGAAGCAGTGGACCGGGGGTATGTGGAAATTATTTCAGAGGGAAGGGCGGGGGATTTCGGATACTACTTGTATAATGCGAATGGAACTGGGAACATAACGCTCTTTGGATTGGATGAGGAACCCAGGGACAGGATTTATGTTTTGAGCGAAACCGGAATCGGGATGGAATCCTTCAATGCTTTCATGGATGAGATGGACACCCTGCAGGAATACGGGATGACTGTGGAAGTGATAGGGAGGAGTGATGTCCGGAATGTGAGGGATTCGATACTTATTGTTCCTACGGGTGCGATACCAGACTATATATTGAACACGATTGGCTCTACTGGCACGTTCAATACGCTTATCTATATCGGGAAAACGGATTTGAAGATGGCCAGCAGCCTCAGGAAAGACTACTGGTATACTCAGCTGGATGATATAACCAAGGAGAAAATTATCATAAAGGAGTATACCCTGGACGAGTTTATGGATGACCCTGCGCTGGTTGAGGGGTTCAAGAGGGAGCTGCTGGAAAACAGGTGGGCAGTGGTTTCTGAAGCTGAGCACGTATTTGAGAATTTTAATGCGGAAAGGAGTCTCTTTGTGCCGCTTGAGGAAACCGGGTACCTCAGGTTGGTGTACCATGCAGGGCAGAAAATGGGGGTGGATTCAACAGGGCTGCTTCCAATGGAGCCCGTGAACATGGAAACGGACGGGGAGGTGTATCCCTGGGACCGGGCAGCTGTTTCGTTTACCATTGCAAACACAACCGGGAAGGCATTCTACACTGTGGAAAAGAACGGGGTTATTCTTCTTTCCGAGGACCTTGGGAGGATTGGGGTGGAAAAGGCATTCTACTACACCTATGAGTTTGAGGAGCCGGGGGACTACATCGTAAAGGTGTATGACAGCTCGGGGATGCTCGGGTCCACATACATCCATGTGAAGGGCATTGAGATAATGAGGGAGGGAACATACGATATACGGACTGTGTTCACGGTAACAGTGGATGGGGAACCACTCAAGAGCGGGGACATGTACGTATCCGTAAATAATGAGGAAGCAAAGAAATACCCGATTATAGATGGGTATGTTACTGTTGCAGAAAAGCTCCAGGGTGGGAAGAATGTGTTCAGGGTGCAGTACCTTGAATACAAGGAAGATATCATTTATACCAGGGAGCAGGCGGGAACGATAGAAACCTACCTCAGGTGGGGGCCATTTATCCTTGTATTCATCATCGTAATTTATGTGCTTGCGAGCATGAGGAAAAAGCCGGGCTACACAATCAAGATAGAGGCGCTTGCGAGAAAGGAAAGGAACATCCTGGAAGTAACCGTGGAGGATATAACCGAATGCTTTGAGCACGTGCAAACCAAGTTCGGATGGGAGCATGTCCCAATCAAGCTCAGTGAACTTGCATACAGCGTAAGGAAGAATGTAACTGATGGGGCTGATGTGCTGGATGGGGACCTGGAAGCAATACTCAAATCACTTGAGGGGAAAGGAATTGTGGAGAGGTATGGGGACTACTACCAGCTGGGCGGGTGGGGAGACGTAAAGACGAACGTGCTTATGCGTGAAGTCCGCGACATCATTGTAAAGAACGGGGTAAGGTTCAAGGAAACGAAGAATGGATTTGATATTGGGTCCGCGATTATTTCCGCGGAATATGCTGACCTGAAAAAGAAGCTTATCCTTGTGTTCGATGGGGAGGAGGACCTGAGGAGGTTCATGAGTGCCCTCAAGGGAGCAGAGCGGGCCAGGCTTGAAATAAAGAAGAGCAACGATCTGCTGAAACTTGTCCCCATAGACCAGCTGGAAGAGATTTTATGATTAGGGAGATCTTTCTCCTCCTGCTTATTCTTGGGTTTTGCATTGCTTTGGAAGACCCTCCGGTGGAAGAGGTAGTGCAGCACAACCAGAACCTAAATGCTTCGGAACTGATGGGAAATGCGAATATCAACGTTAGTATTGGAAGCTATAGCACCGGGGCAGGGGCAAAAATCATAACTATCTTGCCTGCAGTGGATAACCGCATCCCTCCAGATGCAGAAGGAGTTCTCTGGGCTTGGAAGGAAGACTATGAGGAAGAAATAAACATCAGTGGATATTCCTGTTCAATTTCCAACCACTCACTGCAAGCAAATATGTATTTTGAATTCAGGAACGAAACTATGGGAGTAAACCTTTCTGGTGTAAATCCGATAATTGAAATCCCATTTGATGATGCCCTGCTTGGAACTGCAAATGGCACAGAAAACCTGACTATTACTCTGGAAGGGGATTATTTTTATGCATATGACTGCCCGGTTGGAAACGGAACGATAACCTATGAAAGCTCAATAATTGTCTATGACAAAAACGAATTCCTCCTAGAGCCTGGGCAGGCAAGCTTCTTCCTTGTGCGGCCCGTGCTTGGGGAGCAGTGGTACCAGAACAACCATTTCGATACCCTTGTTTTCTCCAGGAAAAGCATATACAAAGCAGAAATAAGCATGGATGGGAACGAAACTGCCTATGCGCGCATCTATGATTTCAGCGTGCTTGAGGACCCGATGGGCGCATGGCACATAATCGCAAATGAGACCCAGGACTTCACTAATGCGAGCATGGAGAATTATGAGATTTCCTATTGGGCCAACCCGGTGGTGAAGGAGGATAACCCTTTTTCGCATCTCTATGAGGTGAACCATACCTATGAGGGGTGGGGCCCGCACTGGATGAACATCACGGTTACGGATTTCTTCTTGGGGGAGCACACCTATGCCCGGGAGATACTGAGCAGGAAAACTACCCGGCAGGGAATAAGCGAAACCGGGGAGCCTGCGGGAAGTGAAGAGTACTACAGGCCAGGGGAGCCGGAGCTGGAGGAAACTGGGGTAACCCACTATCTGCTGCCCTCAAATGAGATTATCATGGTGTTCCTGGTTGCCTCGCTCTGGATGTTCTGGCACTACAGCAAGAGTGGGAAATCCCGGTAATTCTTGCCGGTTGGGCCAATTACAAACATTTAAATATATAAGTAACCTAAATATTGGAACCTAAGTATCCAGCTTTTTATTGAAAAAGCAACAAAAACAGGTGAAAATATGGTTAGGGTATATGATGCTGATGCAAATGCGCTCATAGAAAAAACGGCGGAGAAGCTCAAGAAAATGGGCATCCCAAAGCCGGATTTTGTTGGGCTTGTGAAGAGCGGGTCGCATGCTGACAGGCCCCCTCAGGATGAGGGCTTCTGGTATGTGAGGTGCGCTTCGCTCATGAGGCAGGCCTACGTGAACAGCACTGTGGGTGTGCATGCGATGAGGAGGCACTACGGCGGGAGGAAAAATCGGGGAGTACGGCCCGGGAAGCACGTTCCGGCGGGAGGCTCAACCATAAGGAAGGCATTCCAGGCACTGGAGGGAGCAGGCCTTATGGAAAAGATCTCTAAGGGAAGGAAGCTCACCGCAAAGGGAATGTCCCTCCTGGACAAGACCGCGAGCGAACTCAACGGGTGAAGCTTTTGTCTGAAAGCCTCGGGGAGGCAGAAGAGCACACGCAGTACCAGCAGGAAGCTGAAGCGAAAAGAAAGGAGGGGCAGGTAAAAAGCCTGCTTCGGATGGCGCTCAGCGAAAATGCATATGAGCGGCTCATGAATGTGAAGCTGGCGAATTCGCAGCTTTATGGGATGGCCGCGAACCAGGTATTCAACCTATACCAAAAAGCTGGAAGAAAGCTCTCGGAAAAGGAGCTGATTGCCCTCCTGAAGGCGATAAAGGGAAGCCAGAGGGAAACGAAAATAACGTTCAAATAAGGTGGTTTTAATGAGCAAGCACAAAAGCTCGGACAAAAAGAAAAGACTCGGGAAGAAGACCAAGCAGAACAAAAGGATGCCTGTCTTTGTAACCGTAAGGACGAAGAGAAAGGTAATGTGGAACAACCAGAGCAGGAACTGGAGAACCGAGAAGATCGGATACATTAGTGATTAACATGGCAGACCTCGAGAGAATTTATGTTGTCCCGTTCAGGGCAGCCTACAATAGCCCTCCCCGCAATAAGAGGAGCAGGAAGGCAGTGAAAATACTCAGGAGCTTTATCTCCAGGCACATGAAAGCTGAAGAGGCTGATGTTGCAATAAGCGAAGGGGTGAACAGCCTTATCTGGAAGAGAGGGATACAAAAGCCTCCCAGGAAAATCAAGGTAAGGGCCGTGAAGAGCGGTGACAGGGTTGTTGTTTCGCTCCTTGATGAGAAGGTTGAGGAGAAAAAGCTTGAGACGCCTAAGGCGAAGAAGGGAGAGTCTCCGAAAGCGGACGAAAAGAAAGAAGATGCGAAGCCAAAAGAGAAGAAGGCTGAGCCTGCTCCGGTAAAAGAAGAACCTAAGCCTGAAGCGAAGCCTCCTGAGCCAAAAGCTGAGGAAAAGAAGGAACCGGAAAAACCTGCTGGGGCACCAAAGGAAGAAAAGCCTGAGGTTAAGGCAGAGGCTCCCGAAAAGAAGGAATAAAGATGGCGTACAGGCGGGCCGCGTATTTCGGCAACCCGTTCATCGGGCTGTTTTTCTGCACGAACGGAAAGCACACGCTTTTCCCAATAGATGCAAAGGATAGCCTGGTGGAGAACATATGTTCAAGCCTGGGCACGGAAGGAATCAGGATTAATGTGCAGGCATACAACCTGAACGGGATGTATGTTGCAATGAACGATAATGGGATTGTGCTCCCTTCGCTTGCTTCCAAAGAGGAAGTGGCGCTCCTGGAAAAAGAAACAGGGCTTGCAGTTTATGTTTCCAGGGAAAAGATGAACGCGCACGGGAACAACATCTGCCTGAATGATATGGGCGGGCTTGTGAACCCATGCGTAAAGCAGAAGGAAAGGATTGAGATGGAAGGGTGCCTGGGAATAGAACTGGTGCCCTTCAGCGTTGCAGGGTTTACTGCAATGGGCTCGCTTTGCGTTGCAAACAACAAAGGGTTCATAACGCATTATGCTGCAAGCGAAAGGGAGCTTGCGGAGATGGGTGATGTGCTCAAGGCAAAGGGGCTTCCGGGCTCCGTGAATACGGGGACAGGGTTTGTGGGCATCGGCCTGCTTGCAACGGACAAGGGATACTTTGCGGGGGAAGCAACAAGCTCTTTTGAGCTTGGGAGAGTAGAGGAAGCGCTTGGATTGATTGATTGAATGATTACTAGGTGATGAAATGAAGTTTAAGATAAGCGGAGAGATGAAGATTGGTTCTGAGAAGAGGGCATTTACGAAGGAGATTGAAGCGAAGAGCGAGTCTCATGCGAAAGAACTTGTTTACTCTCTTTTCGGGGCGCAGAATGGAGTAAAGAGGACCAACGTAAAGATTGCTGAAATTGCCAAGGTGGCATAATGAAGCAGGAAGAAATTCTTGCAAATGCAAGGATGTACGGCCAGCAGAAGCAGGCCATTGAAAGGGAGCTGGAAAAGCTCATGATCTCGCTTATGGAGCTGAACAACTCTATCCTCACAATCAAGGAGCTTAAGGATAGCGAAGGGCTTGTTCCCATTGGGGGCGGGGCGTTTGTAAAGGCAAAGCTTGAAGGGGAGAAAGTGATCATACCCATTGGGTCGGGATATTCACAGGAATACACTATCAAAGGGGCTTCCGCAGAAGTTTCAAAGAGGATTGAGCTTACTGAGAAAGCAGTGAAAAGGATGAGGGACGAGCTGGGAAAGGTCGATAATGAAATGGTAAAGCTCGAATCTGCATTCAGGAAACTCCAGCAAGGGTGAGCTCTTAGTGTTTGGCCTCCTCAAAAAGAAGATTTCTGGTTTTGTAGACAAGCTTTCGGGCAAAAAAGAGGAGGAGAAACCGGCTGGGCCTAAAGAGGAAAAGATTGTTGGGAAACCTGTTGAAAAGAAGGAGGCGCCCAAAGAGGAGCCTCCGGAAAAAAAGAAAGTTACTGAAAAACCTAAAGAGGCTCCAAAGAAAGAAGAAACGGTTGGGCCTAAAAAGGAGGAAAAGAAAGCTCCTCCCAAAAAGGAAGAACCAAAACCGGAAGTAAAGAAGGCTGAGCCTGCTCCTGTGAAAGAGAAGCCTCTGGAGCCTAAAGAAGAAAAGGAGGAACTGGAAAAACCTGCTGAAGTGCCGAAGGAAGAGCTTAAGGAAGTTGAGAAGCCTCCTGAGAAAAAACCGGAAAAGAAGCTGGAGGAGAAAAAAGAAATTCCTGAACCTCCTGAGAAGCCTAAGGAAGAAAAAAAGAAGGGGCTATTTGAAAGGATTCTGGGGCCTAAAAAAGAGGAAAAGAAGCCTATTGTTGAAGAGGTTCCAAAGGAAGAAGAAGTTGAGGAACCGGAACCTATAATTGAAGAGAAAAAAGCGGAGCCTGAAAAACCCGAAAAGGTTGAGCCTCCAAAAGAAGAGAAGGCAAAGGAAAGGGATGCGGAGCTCAAAAAGAAAGTAAAGAAGGGGCTTTTTGCAGCAGTAACCGAAACCATTACCGGGGAAAGCGAAGTCAGGGAAGAAGAGGTTATTGAGCTCCTGGATGAACTGGAATTGGGGATGCTGGAAAGCGATGTTGCGCTTTCTGTTGCTGAAGAGATAAAGGAGGAATTGAGAAAGCGGATTCTTGGGGCAAAAGTAAAGAGGGGGCAGACTGCAGTATTTGTGAGGGATAGCCTAAGGGACATCCTGCTGAATATGTTTAAGGAAACTCCGGGATTTGAATTCTCGGAAAGGATGGAAGGAAGCGAGAAGCCGTACAAGATTATGGTTGTGGGGCCGAATGGGGCAGGGAAAACCACAACGATTGCGAAAATAGTTACTCTTCTGCAGAAAAACGGGCACAGCGTTTGCGTTGCGGCATCTGATACGTTCAGGGCAGCAGCGGTTGAGCAGCTTGTGCACCACGGGGAAAAGCTTGGGGTCAAAGTTATACATGGAGCCTATGGGGCAGACCCTGCATCCATCTCATTTGATGCTGTGAATTATGCAAGATCCAACAAGATAGATATCGTGCTTATTGATACTGCCGGAAGGCAGGAAACAAACATAAACCTCCTGAACCAGCTCAAGAAAATGGATAGGGTAATCAAGCCGGACCTGAAGATTTACGTGGGGGAAAGCATTGCGGGAAACGCAATGGTGGAGCAGATTTCCAGGTTCAATGCAGATATCGGGCTGGATGGAGTGATACTCACAAAGCTGGACTGCGATGCAAAAGGCGGAACAGTAATCTCGGTCTCAAGGGTTGCGAACCTCCCTATCCTGTATGTGGGTGTGGGGCAAGGGTATGAAGACATGAAAAAGTTTGTGGCTGAGGAGATTGTGGAGGAGATTCTTTCTTGATTCCAAGGAAGGTGCTCCTGGATACTAATTTTCTCCTTGTGCCATACCAGTTCAAGCTGGATATTTTTACTAAAATAGAGGAGATGCTGGAGGCCCCGCATAGTTTCGTTGTTCCTACGGGGGTTGTTGGGGAGCTTGAGAAGCTTTCCAAAGGGAGGGGAAAGGAAGGGGCAGCGGCGAGGTTCGGGCTGAAGCTCCTGAGGCTCAGGGAGCATGAATCGGTTGAGAGCAGCGGAAACGTGGATAACTGGATAGTGGATTATGCGAAAGGGAAGGGGGTTGTTGTTGCCACAAATGACCGGGCGCTCAGAGTTAAGTTAAAAAAGAATCGCGTGAAAGTGATATCACTCCTTTCCAGGTCCAAGGTAGGTGTTGTTTGATGAATATGCTGGCGAATATCGATACGATGGGGTGGGTCCTTATCGGAATCTTTGCGTTTTTCTCATTCCTTGTAATGCTCATTATAATTTACCTTATATGGAAACGGGGGGCAGGATCAGTAACGTTCAGGAAGAAAATAGTGGAGGGAAACAGCCTGGTTCTTGTGCAGCCGTTTGTGAACCTGAAGAGGATTATGGTGCAGGACAAGGCAGGGGGGCAGAACCTTGTTTTCGTGAGAGAGAACGTAACTTCCGGGGAGAAGATATGGTTTGAGTATCCTGCTTCGAATACTCCTGCAAGGCTTACTACTGAGGGGGAAATACAGGTAACTATTGAAGCGAAGCCCTGAGCTTTTCACATAATTCGAGGATTTCTTCTTTTGAGAGTTCGCGCGCACGCTTCTTGGGGAGCTCTAAATCCGTTTCGATTCCCCCGTGGTTCAGCGCATTCCTTACCATCTGGTTTTTGTGCTGGAAAAGGATTCGGATAAAATCTTCCAGGAACTGGTCCATTTCAAAGTCCTTTCTTTTGAGGAGGATTATAGCTGAGTCTACTTTGGGGGGAGGCGTGAATGAGCCCTTTTTTACTTTCTTGATTAATTTTGTGTCGAAGATGAGCTGGGAGGTTACGGAAAGCCGTCCGTATTCGCTTGTTTTGGGAACTGCGATCATTCTTTTTGCGAATTCGAGCTGGACCATCAGGATTGCGGATTTGAATGGGATTTGGGCAAGGGAGAAGAGTATGGGGGAAGAAACATAGTAGGGGATATTGCCTATGATTACGTCTGCGGAAAGGTTTTTCTGCTCAAGGAAATCCCCTTCTATTACATTTACTTTTTCACCGAACTTTTCCCTGAGGTGCTCTGCCCAGCGGGAATCCTTCTCTACAACCGTGAGGGATTTGGGCTCCCTTTCCAGGAGTTTCTCCGTGAGGCGGCCATCACCTGGGCCGATTTCAAGCACATTCTTTCCCTTGGGGTTTGCAAGGGTGGCTTCAAACTCTAAGGTGGATTGGCTGTTGAGGAAGTGCTGGCCAAGGGATTTAATGAGCTTCATTCCGGGAATTCACCTTTTTTTCCTTCAATTATCAGGATTGCGTCGAGGAGGCCATATGCATAATCTGAGCAGCCGAATGAGCTAAAATTGTCTCCTTTTTCCAGGTAGTGGCGGGAATCCTTTGTGTACTGGGAAGCAAGCTCGAATATTTCAGGGTATTTTTCGCTGAAGCCAAGGTTTTGGATGTCTTTTAGCCGGGTTTCGAGCTTCTCCAGGCTTTTCCGGGCTCTTTCATTCTGCATGGGGATAGAGTGGTGGGAAACGCTTAAATTTGCGCGTTTAGCGGGAGTATGTGGTAAGGTGTGTTTATATATACGGGGAGTTTTACGTCTGTGGGGGCGTTTGGGTGTGGCAGAAAGAGTTTATAAATGTTTCTATACTATATTATAACATCTAATAGTTGGAATTGATGGTTATGTCTGATGAAGATACGAAAAAGGAACTGGGGAAAGGCCGCGGAACTCTTAGAGATGATGCTGCCGGTTCTTCCGGAAGACCTGCTGGAACAAGAAGCTGGAACAGCGTTATCAAGAGGGCAACTGGCACTGAACCTAGCGTAAGCGAGGATTCCAGCAGCAATATTTATGAGGCAATAGAGATGCATGCAGAAGAGCATGCAAGGCAGAAAGAGGTTTCCCAGATTTCAGGCCTTCCTCCACTTAATGAGTTTCTTGCGCCCCAGGAAGGGGACGCTGACATGTGTTTGGTAGATGCTGTTGAGATGAGCGGTTTCCAGAAGAGGGTTCTTGACAGGATGAGCGAGCTGAGGGACATCCGTGTGGACATGGCAATAGAACTGGGAGATGCGGACGCGGAAGTGAAGAAGATTGATTCTGAGCTCATAAACCTGAAGGTATTCCTTGCTCCGGGAGGGAATGAGGAGCTGGACGGAAGCTCTGTTATGTTTGATGTTAGCCAAATAGAAAAGAGCTTCGCGAATGGGTCTCGGCCTTCGGAAAGCGCAGGCGGCATTGGGCCCGCGCTGGAGGCAGAGGGGATGGATATTCCTGAGTCTGAAGAGCCCATCGAAGTTGGGGCAGGAGGAATTGATGTTGGCTTTGGGGAGCTTGATGAAGTTGATGGTGCAATAGCTGATGGAGCAGAGCCGAGGGGGCTTGGCAAAGGTGCTCAAACACCCGCAGGGCTTGATGGAACACAAGTGTGGGGGCAGAAAAGTACCCGTGCAGATGCAATAAATGAGGATACATGGTTCCAAGAAAAAGAGCAGGCAGATGAAGAAAGGGGAAGTGAAGCCCCTACGCCTGCAAGGGATTCAATGATTTTGGAGGAAACCAGGCTACTTGAGGGAGTGGAGATTATCCCCCTTAATAAGCAGGAAGAAAAATTGCTTGGTGATTTTGATAAACTCGGTGCTGAAGACCTCAGAAAAATGGCGCTGGAAAGGAGATGGCAGGTTGAGACTCTCCAAGATGTGCATCCCTTTTCTTCAAAGCCGTATAGAGATATTGATAATTGGGAGAATTACAGCTGGTATGATAAAATTTTAGAAATGCTCGAGTGGGAAGGAAAGAGCATAGAAAATGCGAGGGAAGAACTCACGAAGGCGTTTGATTCGCTTATTGAGCAGGCAGATGCGCTTGAAACAGAATCAGACAACCGCAGGAAAGCGGCAGAGCCCCTTCAAACAGAAGAATTTAGAGGGGAATCACCCAGGCCACCTAAAAAAGATGCTGCGTCGCAAAGGGTGGATACTGGCGTACTAAAGGCAGGGGGGCTGGACTTTGCGTACATGGAAGGGACACGCATCAATGCGCCGAAGGAAAAGAAACCTGAGAAGAGGAGGGAAGAGCCTACAAAGAAAGAGATGGAACGGGCAGGAACCATTCTTTCAACGCGTCCTTCAGAAGACGTAAAAGTTCCTCTTGCAACTAACAAGGACCTTGGAATAACCTCAATTATCCAGCCGCTTGAGGATTTCATCAGGTATGGGGACATTTTCTATGCAATGGAAACAGTGTTTGTGGAGTCTGGAAAAAAGAGGGATGTTGGGCTGAAGGAGTTTGCTGAAGATTTAGGTGAAGCGATAGAGCTTGCAGAAGGGATAGCTGCAGAAGGGTATACTGTTTATGATGGGAACCTCTCAGGTGCCAGCCCGGAGATGAGGAGGGTGCAGAGGCTCAGGGCATTCAAGAAAGAATTCGTTGATGTTCCAGAGACAGGACCTAAGAATGACATTAAGCAGTACCTGCTCTGGCATGAGATGCAGAGTGCCACCTACAATAAATTTGCAGATGTTTTTGATACCCTTGAGATTTCACCCGGGGAGTACAGCAGGAGGGGGATACTCAGGATTTGCGATGTTTGCCTGGAAAGCAAGGGGCTTGATACGGGGGATACCGGGAAGGTCCAGGCACTTAAGGAAATGCTCGAAGCAAAGGAAAATGGGGGGGAGGTAGATGAGTTCGCGGCAGAAAGAATTGCGGAGCTAAACTACGAAATGGTCGTGGGCTTCGGGACAAAGAGGGAAAGGGAGCTCAGGAAAAACCAAGTTGAGGGCATCCTGAGGATGGAGGCAGAACTCAAGGAGCTTAAGTTCAAGATAAGCACATTCGAGCAGAAAGAATCCCAGATGGTGGATATTCTTGCAAACCTTTATACGAATATGAAGAAAGCGGACAGCAAGCAGGAAGGAATGGCTAAATACGTTCCGGAAATCAGGCATGCGCTAATGGAGCTTGAGCCTGATTATAGGGAAAGGGAGAAGTACATGAATGCTCTCTTCAGGGCACTCAGGGGAGAGGGGGAAATTGGGGCCTGGCTCGGGAAGAAGGCAAAGGAAAAACTGGACTGGGAGCTAAGGATTGCTAAGACGGATTCTGCGGAGCAGGCACGCTATTCAAGAAAAGGAGGGGGAGTTGCAAAAGGAATCGGAATTGCAACCCTCCCGATTGTGGGTGCTGCGATACTTGCTGGGGGGCTTTGGCTTGGCCAGAACGGGATAACACTTCCGTTCGGAAAGGGCGCGGTTGAGGTTCAAAAGGATGCTGCTGCAGAAGTGGAAAAGGAAACTGTTGAAGGAGATACTGAGGTAAGGCTTCCTGCGGGAGTTGCTGAAGGAGATGCTCATCTTGACGAAGATATTAAGCAAGATGGGGAAAAAATTGGCGTAAACAACGATTCTGATGTTGGTTCTGAGAAAGAGGAACCCGTAGAGGAAATTCAGGAAGAACCTGCGGAAGAAAGCGATTCTGTAGAGTACGAAAGAACTCCTGAAGGGCTAGAGAAAGCACTTGATAACTGGTGCTCACAGAGAGAAGCCGCATTAAAAGAGATTCAGGAAGAGGCCAAAGCACGGGGAGAGGACAGGTCTCCATTTGTACAGACCGAAATGATTAGGGAAGCATACCGGGCCATAGAGCCACAGCTTGATGGAAGTGTCAACCCTTATGACCTTGGGGATTGGGAGAAAATGCTCCTAAAAATGAAATATCCAAACATAGCTGTAGAGCTGGCAATAATGACTGACCTTTGGAGTACACAACTTCCAAGTGAAGCAAGGTATGCTGCCGGGATCAGGCTTTCACTGCTCCTGGGAAAACGGGCTGGGCGCCCAGGGAAGTATGACTTCTCACAGGCAGCAGATTCAGCAAGAAACAACGGAATTCCGCTTCCGAAGATTGATGCGGATACCCTTCTGGGTGATATCGAAGGGACAGGCAGTGCCGTTGGAAGGTGCACATCAGCCTCACTTATGAGGGGGGTTCTTTCAGGAATGCAGGGCTACAAACAGGAAGCAATAGATGAAAGCAAAGCAAGTGAAAAGGCATTCATGAAGAAGGTAACGAAACTGCTTGGACGGGGCTCCAGCAGGCTCATTAAAGCCTGGGAGAATGCAGTTGAGGAAGGAAAACACGAGGCAAGGAAGGACGTCTGTAAAACTGCAACAAAGGATAGGATCGGACGGGATGGAGCCAAGAGTGCGGAAAAGAAAGATGGTTTTTGGAAGAAGCTTTCTAAAAAGAGGAGCAAGAAGAGGAAAGAAGCTCGGGAAGAGGCAGATAGTATTACTGGCGGGATGAACAAGGGTGCCTATGAGAAGCATGGGATTACGCCCCCCTCACAAAAACCTAAGGGCAATCCCAACAACAAAAAGAAGGATGGGTCCAAAGAAAGTTTGCCTGACCTCCTAAAAAGGGTGCACGAAAGGAATACTGGGGCCTCGAAACTGGAGAAAACGGGTAAACACACAGGGCTTAGTTACCGGGGGGGAGTAGGAGCAGGCGGAAATAAGAGCACTGACGCCTTACGGAGAGAGAAAAGCGAGGAATACCTGGAACGATTTAGATTCAGGGGAGGCGTAGATGAGAAAAAAAGCTTCCCGCTTAAGAGATTGGCTTCAAAAATTGGGATTCGGAAAGGTTTTGAGAGAACAACTGCTCAAGCCTAATCCCTTTTTCTTTTTATGTTCTTTAAAAAATGTAGCGGTAGAATAATTTAACTTAGGGCCCGTGTGGTAGCCTGGATAACCGACAAGGCTTCGGTTGAATAATTTTAAATTCAGAAGAAACCTTGGGACGCGGGTTCGAATCCCGTCGGGCCCACTATGGAAATTACAGAAAAAGAGCTGCAGGAGACATTTTCAAATATGAAAATTCCGGAAGATATCCGGCTTTTCATGATAACCGAAAAGATGTATGTGAGGATATACAGGGGGAAAATTACCTGGAAACTTCTTTCAGAGGAATTTGAGTTTGTAAGGAAGCTTAACTGCGGGCGGGGGGAGATACTGGACTTATTTTCAAAGATGGAGTTTATGGTGAATGAGCTTATCCAGCTCAGGGTGCTGGGCGCGAATTCGGAAGAGGCGGAGAAGCTGGACGATGTGCTTGCATATGTTGATTTCTTCAGCAGGCTCAGGCTTCTTAAAAAATGGGGAGTTCTTGAGAACAAAACCGTAGAGATGGTGAATCAGACAAAGCAGGTGAGGAACGGGTTTGCACATGCCTGGGGGACTGAAGAGGTTTTGTACAAGGAAAAGCCGATTGAAGAGAATTTTGGAGTTTTTAAGAAGGATATGGAGGAGATTTGGAAAGCGCTTGTTGAGGTTTATTCCATAGAGCAGAAGAAGTATGATGTTGCTGGGATATTCAGTAGGATACGGGAAGAAAATAAGTAGCTCAATTTGAATAGTTGAATGAGAAGATGAATTCCTCCCCGGTATCTGCAGGGATTGGGTCATAAACTATGCGGAGGGTGCCGTCAAGCGGGTCAACCTCATTGTCAACTTCTACCCAAATTTCCCCGGAGATGGCCTGGTCCGGAGAGATGTACTTTGTTTCCAGGAGAAGGTCCTGGTAATCGTCCCTGCAGGAATAGTGGGGGAGGACTGGGTCTGGATCGTATTTGGCTCCCTGGGTATCCAGAAGGTAGAAGCTGGGGTAACTTACGAACTGGCTGCGGTTTAAGGTATTCTTGATGTTTGCATGGAAAACCAGGTAATAGATGTAGTCCTCA
>JAQBFN010000030.1:0-4734 GCA_032123335.1 Microcaldota archaeon | reverse complement strand
GATTGAACCCAGAATTAACAGGAGAATCAACCTGAAATCCTTGGATTTCCTGTCGAATTTCAGGAAGCTGGAAATCATGCCAAAGATTTTTTCCCGGAAATAAATCAGCACTGCAAGCATTGTGCCCACGTGCATTCCCATATCGTAAATTATCGGGATTTCTCCGAAGAAATAATGCTGCGCTAGAGCTAAATGCCCTGAGCTGGAAACTGGGAGCCACTCGGTTATTCCCTGTATTATTGAAAGGATTAGCATCCCTAAGAAATCCATCTACTCTATCCTCTCCTGGACGTTTGCGTCCCTTGTTTTGGGGTGGGGCCACTGGTTCGGGTACCCAAAGATAAGCGGGCAGTACAGGCTCTGGCCGTCTTTTACACCCAAGGAGCGCAGGGTTTCCCTGTCATCTGCAATCAGGTTCATGAAGCCGATGTAGCAGCTTCCCAGGCCCAAATCATAGCCCTGGAGCATCATGTTCTGGGCTGCAAGCGCGCAATCCACCTTTGTCCAGTCTTCGGTATCCCCAACCAGCAGAATCAGGAGTGGGGCACCATAGAAGATTACGTCTTCGCTTATCTTTGCTTTCTCAACAAGCTTTGCCCCAAAGCCCAGAATCCCTGCTTTCTCTTTCACTTTGTCCGAGAGTTCCCTGATTTTCTCCTTGTTTGTTATTACGATAAAGCGAACTGGTTGTTTATTCATTGCTGAAGGTGCCATTGCTCCCGCTTTCAACAGCTTTTGCAAATCTTCTTCAGGAACAGGCTTTCCCTGATAGTTTCTCACAGACCTTCTGCTGAGTATGCATTCTTCAAGCTCCATGGAGGACACTATCTAAGGAAAGAAATATAGAAGTATAAGGGCGACTCGAAAGCTACTCCGGCGGTCATCGGGCAAAGCCCTCTCTCTGGGACGGTCATCTCATTGTCGCCTGACATAATTACTCATTTGTTGTTTATAAAGATGTAGGTTCACGGAACAGAACTATCTGGCCCTGGTTTAGCCAAAGCTTCTTTTTTCTCTTCCAAAGAACCTGCAAATTCTATGCTCAGCTTCAAATCCAGTTCGAGGAGTTCCTGAACCACAGGATTCTCCTTGTTTAATTTGTATAAAGTAGTGTTGCCGATTTTTCTGCTTGTTTTCACAAGCTCGAACCGCTCCAAAACAGGCCAGATATTGTATAGAGACGCCCTGGAGATGCTTGCGTTCTCTGCAATCTCTGTTTTTGTGTAATCAAAAATGCTGTTTTCAATCAGGAAATCAACTACCCGTATCAGAGGCGTATCCCCGAACAGCTTCACAAATAACGATTCTTCCATGCTATGTTTAAAGATTGGAAATGTTTATAAATATATACTTTGAATGTATACTGTGGTGGACATGGATGCCTGATTTGACAGATAATGGCCTTATTCCATGGATCCTTGACAAATTTGCACGCCATGGCTGGTGGAAGGCAAAACACACAAGTTTTGATAACATTGCAAAGGGCGCCCCGCAACACCTGAGGTCGAAGATAAATAAGGCCGCGGAAGAGTTAATAAAAGAGAACTTCCTTATCAAAAAGCCTACGGGATATGGTATGGAAGTAAGCTTGAATTTCGCTAAGAAAAAGGAGATATTTGAGATAATTAAAGGGTGGAAGTTGAAAAAATGAGATGCAGGGAAATCATCGTCTTCAGGCTCGGGCACCGGCTTCCCCGTGATGAAAGGATTACTACTCATGTGTGCCTGGTTGCTCGCGCATTCGGGGCATCTTCTGTTTACTACTCAGGGCAGAAGGACCACTCCCTTGAGAAAAGCGTTTCCGGGGTTGTGGAGAATTGGGGCGGGAAGTTTTCCATAGAGCATGAAGCTTCTCCCCTGAAACGCCTCAAAATGCTCAAAAAAGAGGGGTTTTCCCTTATCCACATGACTGTGTATGGGATGCCTGTTGAGGAGAAAAAAGGCGCCCTTGCAGGGCTGGAGAAAGCCGTGGTTATTGTAGGCGGGGAGAAGGTCCCCCCGGAAATCTATGAGCTTGCGGAGCATAATATCGCGGTGGGGAGCCAGCCCCACTCAGAAGTGGCTGCTTTGGCGATATGCTTAGACCGCATTATGCAGGGAAAAGAGCTGGAGAGGGAATTTGATTCTAATTTTAAGGGGAAGATTTATCTTGAGCCTTCAGAAAAAGGAAAGAAAATAAAAAAAACTTAGGTGGCTAGTGGAAAGCTACCCTGCAGTTATTTTTAAGCAGCAGAATTGCAGTTCACTCCAATGGAAAAAAACGTAAAGGGGGAAGTTGCGGCTTTGCTGAAAAAATTCAAAAAAGAAGACATCTTGTTTGATGACCATGCAAGGATGCAGTCTGCCATCCGGGGAATAGACCGTGGGGAGGTAACCCTCAATCTCCTGAACCCATCAAAACTGTTTTTTGCAAGGGAGCAGGAAGCAAGGGAAGCCAATGAACGAAAATTCGATTGCTATTTCATCATAAGCAAAAGGTGGGCACACCGCTACGTAATAGTTATTAATGGAAAGCTCCTAGTAATTACTGTAATCAAAGTAAGGAAAAAATGGCAGAAGAAGGTGGATACCCATGCAAAAATTTGAATTCAGCTACAACAAGAAGGAAGATGACCTGTTTATATTCAAAAAGGGGGCAAAATCAGCAGGGGGCGTGGAAATCGGCCCTGTAGTCCTTGATATGGATGATAAGGGGCAGCTTGTTGCAATCGAGTTCATGAATGCAAAGGAATACCTGTCTTCATCCACAGAAACGGATGTTTCCTCCATGGGCCTGCTTCTTGACAACCTGGAAGAATGCAAGGTTGAAGTAAAAGTATGGAGAAATGCCCTCCTCACGATAAAACTCCTGCTCCTTTCTGGGAAAAAAGAGGCAGTTTGGAACTTTTCCCTGCCCCAGGTAACAGAAGCCAGCCCCGTTTCTTCGCTATAGGCGCTGGCTGCTCCTGATTACTGATGATTTGTGCTAAATTCAGAAAAAGAAAATAAAAAGAAAAGAAGATGCCTAGTTGCAGGCACCACTCGAGCATCCCTGCGGGCAGGTGACCATTCCGGCTTCTATAGGCGCATACTCATTGTTCACAGTACAGTAGTAGTCCACCACAGTATTTTCGTTGATGCAGTAGTCTACATATGTGCCATAGTCTCCATTATAGTCTCCTGTCGCTGAGCCAGGGGAGTAATAGTCCGGGCCATTTTCCTGGTCCGTACAAAGGTGATTGGTTTCAGCCTGGCAGAACTCCATGTAGCAGAATCCTCCGGGGCAGCAGGGCATTCCCTGGGCAGTGTAACCACCGCAGAAGTCCCCTATATCCGCACACTCCTCGCACTCATCATTCTCAGTGCAGTAGAGCCCATTGCAGCATTCCACTCCAAGCCCGCAGGTATCGCCTTCATCACCGCAGTCTGTTTCCTCTGCGCAGTGTTCATCGATACAGAGAAGGTCATCACAGCAGTCTGAATCCTTGCTGCACCTGTCCCCCTCTTCATCACAGGTTTCTTCGCGTTCGCACTCATACTCCCAGCACCTGTAGCCTTCGCAGCATGTGGCTGCACCCGGGGAGCAGCTTCCGGAGGTTTTGCAGTCAGCGCAAAGTCCGTTCATGCAGAAACCTTCGCAGCAGTCATTGTCAGTCTTGCAGATTCCTCCTGTGTCTTCACAGACCTCTCCGCAGTATCCGTTAATGCAGGAAAGCGGGTCACAGCAGTAGCCATACCAGATGTTTCCCGGGGGCGCTGCAGTTGTTGCAAAGGTTGGGCCGTATTCGCACACCTCCCCATCTTCCTGGCAGCCTTCCTCTTCGCACTTGTTGTTTACGCACTCATATGGAGGGCAGCACTCGCCATAATCGGTGTATGCCACGTTGGTAACCGTTCCAGAAGTCTGCACCTGGCCGCAGGTTTGCCCGTAGTCAACACACTCTTCCGGAGGTGTGCACCTGTTGTTTATGCATTCATCGGGTGGGCAGCATTCCCCGTAATCCATAGGATCGGTTGCGTGCGTTGCTGATGGCTGCACCTCTCCGCAGATGTCCCCAGTTTCAACACACCCAGTTCCTTCCCTGCCGCATTTGTTATCCACACACTCATATGGCGGGCAGCATTCCCCATAATACTTCTCAATTGGTGTCTGGTCACTGTAATCATATGCATATCCGCAGAGCAGCCCATAATCCTGGCATTCTTCCTCCTGTGGAGGCCTGCAGTATCCATCTGTGCATTCATAGGGCGGGCAGCATTCCCCGTAATCCCTTCCCTCTGCCTGGTAATTTGCTGCCAGGGTACCTGTTTCCCCGGGCCAGTATCCGCACCTCTGCCCGTTGTCAACACACTCTTCTTCATCGCATGGGTCGCAGGGGGTTTCATCTATGCAGTAAATTGAAGTATAGCAAACCACGTCCCTCCTGGTTCCATAGGGGTCTATGAAGGAAGCGGGAGTTCCCCTCTCTCCTGTTGTTGTGATTGTCCTTCCTGAGCTGTCGCTTGCAACCAATATTCCCGGAGTTACATTAAGCTCCTGGACAGTTGTTTCTCTTGTCTGCTCGGAAAACAGGTCCACCGTCATGCATCCGGGGCTCGAAAGCCACAGGAGCATTACCATGAATCCTCCCAGGAGGACTCCCAATATAAACAGCATGATCATCTTTTCGTCCATCATATGTGCCGTTCGTGCGGAGTTTATTTAAATATTGCACACCTGCGAATGCACCGGAAACACTGGAAACCTCCTGCTTC
>JAQBFN010000029.1:0-3519 GCA_032123335.1 Microcaldota archaeon | reverse complement strand
CTTGTAATGGGTGTAAAGTTTTTCCCTCTCCTTTGCAATCTGGCCCCTCAGCTTCATGTCCTTTGGAAGTCCGTATTCAAGCCTGCTCCTGGCAGCAGAAGCTTTATGCAACAATTCCCTGGCATCCCCATACCTCTGGCTGAAGGTTTTTCCGTGGAGGTTTTTGTCCAGCCACCTTATCGCATCCCCGCGAAGGGATTCTGCTTTCTTGACCATTGTTCCCTTTTGACCCATGTTTCCACCTATTATTTTGCTCATTTGAACTTTATAAACCTACGCAAATGCCCACATAAAGAAACCCATCAGGATAAACAGTCCCCCGATGCCCATATATGCATACTTAATCTTTTGCACAAACTCATCATCACTAAAGCCAAAGAAAGGCCCTATGGATGAATCATAGAACAATCCAAACAAAAGAATAGATATTCCCGGGCCCATAAGCAATGGAGCAAGTATCCCTAGTCCTTTTCCCGGAAAAAATACTGCAAGCAGTATTCCCAAAATCGTAAATAGCGAAATGCCTAGAGTATATTTCAATGCCAGACTCTTTCCTGTCATGCTTACACCTGCTTCATAAACTCCTGGGCCTTGAGCACGGAGCGCCCCCCTTCTTCTGTGCGGAGGACCACGTCTGCCCTGAGCCCCTGGATTTCTTCGTGGAATTTGAGGAATGCCTTTTTGGAGATCGTGCTTTTTTTCTTCTGCCCACGCAGATTCTCCGAGTAATGTATCTTCTGCCTTCCATCATCCTTTTCCCAGCTTATTGCGGCTACTTTTACGATATCCTGCGGGGAAAGGTCAGTGAATTTATTCCTGAGGAATGCAGGGTAATTGAATACAATGGGGATGTGGAGCTTTCCAGCAACCCCAAAAGCATCGTAGAATGACCAGTGCAAATCATCGTTTTCCACGACTAACCGCTCCTGGGCAGGGGAAGAAAGCCTGGAGAAATTGGAAATAAACCTCTTTGCAGTGGCCTTCCTCCTTTTTGGAATTCTCCCTATATTGGTGATTATTTTTGCGGAGGAGCCCAGGCCAAGCAGGTCAAGCGTGGCGGAGCAGTGCTCAATTTCCGCAATGGATTGCTTAAGGTTTGCAGGGTCCTGCGCGCTCAAGTAATACTGGGGGGAAGTATGCATGAAGATGCGCATCCTGTTTTTGCGGATGAAGTTGCCAATAACCTCCCCTTCCACATCAAGCTTCTTTTTCCAGGATTTGGGAGTGTTTTTCGGGTTGAATGGGATTGAATCAAGAGGAATCCTAAAGAGCTTTATTTCGTGCTCAGCGTTCCACTCAAGTGCATCCGCAAGCCTCAGGAGGTTTTCCCTGCCGGAATCAATTAGCCTTTCCTCTGTAAGTTTCCTTCTTGGAGGTTTCAGGAGCTTTCCCGCCGGGTAAACATATCCAAGCCGAATCATGGGCCCTCGGTTCCACTAACGGACTTAACCTTTAAGATTGTTCCGCCTGAAGATTGGGTATGTACGAAGTGCGCAAGATTACTCTGGAGGAAAAGGAAAAGCTTTTCCCTAAGATTCACTCAAAGCCGCTCTATGAATCCAAAGCGAACATTTACGGGGCGTGCGTAAAATTCTTCACGGACTCCAGGCAGCACAAGGAGATGTGGGAGGATAACTTCCACCCGATGCTGGATTCGATAAGGCCCCATGCAAGAATAATTTCAGTAAAAACCGGGAAAACCATGCGGGTAAAGTATGAGCCTGCATCCAAAACCGTGATTATTGAAAATTGCGACTATTATGGGTGGATAAAATCCATTGCATTGGGATTGGTTGCAGAATTCCTTGAGGATGTGCGCTCAGAGCACCGGAGATATTCCATCCACGGTTCATATGTGGATTTCGGGGGGAACGGAATAGCACTTATCGGGCCGAGCAGGAGCGGAAAAACCACCCTTACCTATGGGCTGATGCTGGAAAAATATGCTAATTTCCTTACGGATGACTGGATGTTTGTGAGGCTTGCAAATGATGTGCTGGTTAATTCATCTGAGAAGAATTCGTACGTAAGGGACAACCTTTCCAACGATTGGAAGCAATACTCGAAATTCCTGAAGGGATGCAAAGGAACGAAGGACAATAAGGGAAGGAGCATCGTAGATGTAAGAATGCTTTTCGGGGAGGAACGGCTTTTCTCCAGGTCAGTGATGGGGGCAGCAGTATTGCTTACTAATGAAGAGAAGAAACCCCCATTTGAAGAGCTTGAGCCGGAAGAAGCAGTAAAATACCTGGTTAAGAATGATTTCTGCAACCCGCACCAATTGAGCAGGAGCCCCAGGAAAACCTGGATGCGCAAATCATTTTTTGCTGAATTGTTTGAGAGGGTTCCGGTGTATAAGTTGAATATTGCAAATGAAAGCCCAAGGGAATCAGTTGAGAGAATACTTGGCATAATAGAGGAAGAATAATCCAAATAATGCGAAGGCAGGGAGGCAGCTTTCCTCCGGGATTTCTTCCTCTTCTTCCACGTAAGATTCATACTCATAGGAATCTGTAGAGCTGAAATGGTAATCTTTTGTTTCTATGTTCACATTCTCAGGGATGTTTTCCTGGGCATTCACATCCTCGTCTCCAGTATCCTGGGGCAGCTCATCCGGATCGTATTCAACCTCAATTATGAAGGTTCCTAGTGAGTTTGAAGGAGGGTGGAAAGAAAGGCAGCTCTCTGAATCCGAGCCTGCCCAACCAATTATTTCCTGCTCAAATGTTTTGTTTGCATATTTTGCACGCACGAATGCTGTTTCTCCAGGGGCACAGTCCATGCACCCGCTTTTGCAGGTTCCGTTCAAGTCGCTGGTGCAAAGATACCTGTCTACAGTAGTGAAGCTCATCTTGCACTCAAGAAAGAAGTGCGCGCCTTCAATCGGGTTTGCATTCTGGTCTATTATGCGCATTTCAAGAGTAGAATAGTCCAGGGAATAGGAAATTGAAAAAAGCAGGAGCACTGCAAACAGGAATCGCTTCATAGAACAAGAATAGGGGGGATTATTTAAAAGATTTATCTCCAGAGTAGCCGAAACACAAGCACGTGCCAGAATCCCTTCTCAGGTCTTCATCCACCGGGTTTCTTTTCCCTTTTCTGTCGGGGTTGGGAAGATGTTCAAAAAAGAGTGCAGCGCCCCTCCTCCACTCAAGCAAATCATCATGTTCCTGAGCTCTAAGTTCATTTGCGCAAAATGTGCAAAGCTTTCTTTTCCCGAACTCTTTTGCGCCTTCGGATTTTTCGCCCTGGATAAGCTTTAATGTGGGTTTTGCCCTGGCCTTGAATGGAGGATAGGGCTCAGGGCCAATTGATGGAGCAGACTGCCTGGCGGCAACCGCCATGGTCTTTATCCTGGGCATCCTGGCATTGCTCAGCCGAAACATCTGGTCGTCCTCTGGGGTTTTCTGGCCTATTATACTGGCTCAAACCTTCCCTTGAGCTTCTCCATTACCTTAGGCATGGAAGTGTATTCCATGTCTGCAGGGGGAAGCCTGTGTGGCTGGAAGGGCCCGTGCC
>JAQBFN010000028.1:0-32136 GCA_032123335.1 Microcaldota archaeon | reverse complement strand
ATTCTCACTGCTTCCAAAAACGCAGCTGGAGCACTGGGAAAGCAAGTATCCCGCTCCGAGAACAACGGCTGCTGCAACAGTAACTTTTCCAATATTCAGGATGCTCACTTTTCTGGTAAATTTGGCATGCTTCTTCTCATAATGCTTCGCAAGATGCTCCCCAATCGGAGCTGCCTCCTTCCCGTGCATAACGAGGTCCACTGCCCAGTTTGCCCTCCCGAATAAATCCGTGAGGTTGAACTTGGCTACCTGCTCTGCTTTTTTCCATGCCCATGCACGGATGCCTGCTGTTGGGTAGTCGAAGCCCTTCACTGCGTTAAATTGCCTGCCAAGCTCGAGAATGTCTTTGGTTTCCCCCTGCTTAAGCAAGGCGTTTACCCCCGCCCGCTCGCCTTTGGAGAGCTGGACATCCCTGATGATTAGCTCGATTGGCTCTTCCCCGGAAACGAATCTGTTTAAGAAAGACTCATAATCTGCTTTTGAAACGTTCTTTGCATCCTTTACCCTTGAGACTAGATCCTCGCAAATCTTCTGGAGACCCCTGGTTTCGAGAGTTTCTGCAATAAAGAGAAGTTCTGCGCGCTCAGCAATCAACTGCGTAAGCTGCTTCTTTGTAGGGATTTCAATCCCTGATTCCGGGAGTCTTTCCACAGAATCCCGGAACAGATTATCTGCCCAGTCGATTTCCTTCTTGAGCAAGTCTGCATATTCCCCTACAGTTGAAATCTCTACCCTCTCAAGCTTTTCCTTGAAATGCGCTGCTATTTTGTCAAGAATCTGTTCCTGGGTTATTGTTTTCCTTGGGATTGCGCTTATTGGCTCCCCAGCCTCGTTTACAATTGGCCCTCCGGCACCGGCCCTCTTATCAGTTACTTTTTTGAATTCGCCCATTTCATCACCATCAGTTAATATTATTGCGTCATTAATTATTTATAAATCATTCCTCTCTGGCAAATGCCCCGGTTGTCACGTTCCATCTTGCCTGCTTTGCAGTAGCAATTATCTCCTCCTGAGAATGCTGCTTGCCTCCCAGCTCCTGAAATGTGCGCACAAGGGACCAGCCTAGCACCTTGCCCTCCATATCATTGTCCACAAATGCCTGGAATACTCCAAAGGAAACATCCGAAGCCCAGCCCACGCTTCTTCCAAGGGTTGAAGCACAGTAATACGAAGAAACTATGTAATCAAGGTACTGCTCCTCTGGGGCATTGCGGGATATTGAAGCATATGCATCTGCAAACTTTTCCGGGCCTTCATCCAGGAGTATTGAGCCCATGAGTGCAAGCGTCCCAACGGGAGTGTGTACCCTCAACTCAATTCCTGTGCTTGTGAAAAGGCTGCCCATTTCAGACATGAGGGCAGAAAGGTTTTCATCTGTTACGTCGTGCCCCTCCATCATCAGGGAAACTGCTCCGGAAAGCAGGAGGCGCTTTCTTTTCTCGATGTCCCCGCCAAGCTCGAGCTGGAGCGCAAGCGGGTGTACGCCATCATCAACATCATCTGAAATTGAATTGACCAACCCCATTGCCTTGACAATTTTCCCCATTTCCAGCTGGGAAGTTCCGAATTCAGGAAGCGGGGATGCAAGAAGGTAATTGAGGAATTGTGCTTCGCTCTTGTTTATCAGGCTGTTTAGCTCTGTTGCAAGTTTCTGGGATTCAATGTTCTCGAATTCCATGTATCCAACTGCGCCAATAAGCACTGCGCCCTTTGCGCCTTGTGCAGCAAGCCTGGCTGCACGGGTCTTCGCAATCTGCTTCATGTTCCTTCCAACCTTGTTCCATGCGGCCTTGCCTGCGGCTTTACCCTTGGAGAGGATCCTCCTTGCAGTGCGCCAGCTTGTATTTATTTCAGTGGAAATTGTGCTTGCGGCCGCACGGCTTTCCAGCCCAAGGGTGACCTGTACGTATTCTGCAGAAACTTTTCCCTCGCTTGCAAATGCAAGCTCAAGAATCTGTGCATTGGTTTCAGGCTGGAAGGTCTTGGCGCCTGCCTTGCGCGCAAGGTCTGAAATACGCTCGTAAAGACCTTCGGAGCTCAGGAGGTTAACTGCCCGTGCATGTGCAGCGGGAACTGCTACGCGGAAATAGCGTGCAACCGGGGCTGCCCCTGCTTTAAGCGTGGAGCCTGCAACCCCAAAGAGCGCAAAGTCAAAACCCACCATCCCACGGGTAACTTCAGCAAAGCCGCGGTTCAGGTAGCTGAGTGCAATTCCATAATTTCCGTTTTCTATTGCGGTGGAGATATTGTGCCACTGGGAAAGGCCCCCAAAAGCAGCATTCAGGCCAATCCATGTAGGGGTATAGCCAACTTGTAGTGCACGGGTGCTGATGCTTTCCAGCTTCTGCCCTGCTTTTACGGCTATGCGTGCAACCCCTGAAGAGTTTGCAATTACCATTGTGGACTTGAGGGGATTCGCAAGGCGGACTGCCCTGAAAGCACCTCCTGCAACCCGAACGAATGCAACTGCTCCAATTGCGAGGTATGCAACATCTGCGGGAATTTCCCAATAGTTGCCCCGCTTTATGTCTTCATACATAAGTACACTGCTGGCAAGGGCTGCGCCCCCTCCCATCAGGAGCTTTATGGGGGTGCTTACTGCTGCTATTGGCCCACCTCCAAGGCCAAAGAGCATGTATGTTGCGCCGAGGCGCATGTCCTCAAGCGCCTGCTCCGGGTCCCCAGTGCCTGAGAAATAACGCTGCATTGCATCTACAGTTAAGAATGCGCCTGCGAACCCAACAATAACGCCTCCGGCGGATGCACCAATCTTGGCTCCTGCCCATGCACCCGCTGGGTTTCTTGTGCTTATCCCTCCTGCAGCTCCTCCAATCGCAGCGGATGCCCCGATTATCTCAAGGCTGTGCCTGAGCACGTAAAGCTTGGTGTATGCTGTGGTGCGCACATTCCAGGGATTCTGCTCATCTTCTGCAATGCGCTCTAGGTGGCGTTCACCCAAGAGCTGCTCTACTGATTCAAGCATGCTGGTGAGCTTCTTAGAAGTTGAGGAGAACTCCCCAGGAACCTGGAACTTTACGATGTCCTTGGACATCTGGTCAATCTTTTCGGAATATTTGCCTTTTTCTTCTTTGGTAAGGTCGTCTGCGTGGTTGATGAAAGATTTCAAGTAGGAAAGATGCTCTCTTGCGCGCTTTCCGAGACGCTGCATGTCCTTTCTGGACTGGACTGTGAGCTGGTTCATGGGAATGTGCTGGGATGAGATAATCCTGCCCATTCCTGCACGTGCTCCACGCACTTTTCCTTTCAACGCGTGCACCCTATCGCTCAGGTCAACTTTCCATGCAATGCATTCAAGGTGGGCTACGAGGCCTATTGCCCGCTCAACTTCTTTTTTCTGCCAGCCTGAAATCCCATCATAACCCTCCAGGCTGATGCGGCTGAGCGCGGTTTTGGAAAATCCTTTTACCCTGCCAAGCGCTGCCTTGAGCTCCTCCGAGATTTGCTTGTATATGACAATCTCAATGTTGGAGTAGAGCCCTAGCCCGATTCCGCGCTCGATGCGCTCGATTGCATCTATTCCTGTGAATGTGCGGGTTGCCTCCTCCATCTGCATGTCTGCAGCTTTTGTCTGGAGCTTCTCCAGCCTCTTCTGCATTGGGGTCGTGGCAAGCATCGATGCTTGGGAGAGTGATTTTCCTTCTGCAAGAGTTGCAATCCGGTCGAGCATTTCCCCTGAGATTGCGCCATAAGTTTTGGAGATTTCGGCGGTAATCTCCGCAAATTCCACCTTGTTCATGGAAATCGCCTGCCCTGCCATTGCCTTGTGCACTGAATATTGCTCCATTGAGAACTTGAGCTCTTCCCAGCAACTGAAAGCAGTAAGCATGTGCTCTTCATTTCCTGAAGAGAGTATTTGTTTCAGGGATGTTGCAAGCTTTGATGCTTTTTTCCTCATGTTTTCCGGGAGGTAACGTGTATTGGTGATGATCACAATATTCCGTTCCTCCAGAACTTGGATGTCTATGTATGAGGGCTCCTCTTTGGTTTTTTCCCCTTCAAGCTGCTTTTCAATAAGACCCTGATTTTTCTTTGCATAGTGCTCAAGGTCATCGCGGAAAGCCTCGCCTTTTGGAGGGAGAGGAATGACTTCGGAGCCCTTTTCAAATTTTAGGAATTCCCTGCTTATGAGCGGCGGGTCCCTGCCGAGAAGAATGAGAAATGTGTCGTCCAGGGGGTCTGGGCCAACTCTGCCTTCAAGAAGGTCAACTGCAGTTTCGAGCTCTCCACGTATCACTTTCATTGCTTCGTTTTCAACAGGGGGCTTCTCTGTGCGTGAAGGAACTGCACCCCCCAGCTTGCTTTCTGGTTTTTTCTTTTCGCGGAGGGTGGCCGTGGACTGCATATATAACTTGCGACGGTTGATTAATATAAATGTTTCCTTATATGCCTCTTGGGGGGAGGAAGCGGGAAACTGGAAAACCTTTAAAAACATCCTGCTCCAAGTAGGTTCGAATAATGGTGGTTTAATGGCTGAAAAGAAAACTGAAACTAAAGCCGAGACTCCTGCAGAAAAGCCTGTGGAGAGCAAGCCCGTGGAAAAGAAGCCAGCGGCTTCCTCCGGAGGAGCCAGTGAAAGCAATCTTCTGGCAGCTGTGGGTTATATCGTCGGACTGATCGCAATTATCATGTACCTCGTGAAAAAGGAGGACAAGTACATCAGGTTCCACGCAATGCAGTCAATCCTTCTCTGGGTTGGGGCGTGTGTTGTTGCATTTGTGCTGTTTGTTCTAAGCGCGATTGTCGGGATGATTCCGGTTATCGGAGTAATCGCATGCGTGTTCGGATTTGCCGGCTTGGCAATATGGCTCGTTGCGTTCGTAGCTGCCCTCTATTGTGCCTACAAGGCATTTAACGGGGAAAAGTACGAGCTTCCATACCTCGGACCGATGGCGAAGAAGTACGAATAAGCCCTTTAATTTTTTCTTCTTTTTCTCTTTTTCTTATTCTTCCAGGAGTAGTGTAAAACTTGATTACATGAAATCGGAGAGGCCGGTCTGCTTGACTTTCTCGTCTTCAAAAATGCTCCCGATTTCCCTTTCAAGCAATTCGAGCCTCTGTCCCAGATAAGAGGGAAGGGAGTACTCCTCCACCATGCGCTTGGAGATTTCCAGGTATTTCATTATGCCTCCCTTGTGGATGGTAAGGGTGAGCTTGCCCCCGCAGCGGGTGCACTTCCCGGAAAGCGGGGTGCGCCTGAAGATTGTGTTGCAGTCCACACAGCGGAAGGTCTGCCTGGAATAGGAGCGCAGGTTTCCGTAGAGGTCCGGGATAAAGTGGCTAAGAATGAGGCGCTCCGCAGTATCCTGCATATTCACGGGCTTGAGTTTTTCGTGGAGCTCGAATTCCGCTTTGATTTTTTCAGGAATTGAGCCCAGGGTTACGTAGCTTGTGCGCATCGGGCCATCGTTTATTGTTTCGGTATCGTGGGTGAAGCCCAGGTCCTGGTATTGCTCATCCTTTCCAAGGAGGTCCTGGACTGTTTTGAGCTTGATTTCCCCAGGGAATACGTTGCGCTCGCAGGCGCGGTAGAATTCAAGGGGGTACTTGTCCACTACTTCCATGCAGTGCACCTCATCATCCACTTCGCTTGGGTTTATCTCGGGCGTAATTGTGAGAGGTGCGTCCATTGTTCCTCCCCTGCGGTTGGAAAGATAGGCGCGGGAGAAATTGATGAGGCAATCTAGCAGGAGTATGATTGTGTCTTCATCACCGTCGCAGTTGCGGCGCTTTGCGGTGTGAAAATAGGGATGGGCATAGCATACGTTTGCATCTGTGTAGCCGATTATGCGGCCGAGCACGCTTCCGGATGTGTGAGGGGAAAGGCCCACAATAAGGTGGCCGAAAATGTCCTCCCTGGACTGGACTTCATAGAAGGGCTTCAGCCCATAAAGGTTTACAAGGAGATCATCCATGAAGTCAGCCATCCTGGCCATATAGTCCATTCCGGATGTGGAGATAACAATATCCTGGCAGTTAAGCGCGATTACCTGGTCTGCGGTTGATATGGGCTTTCCCTTATGGTCCTGGGTGTAGCCGAGCTTCCGGATTCCTTCGGGGGTTTGCCCGATTTCGGAAATGCGGAAATGGGTCATGGGTGCATCCGTGGCATCGAACCTGCAGGTTCCGTCACGGAATACATAAACATCGTGCTTTGCACGGAGGAACCCCTTCTCCAGGCGCTCGGGAATCTTGTTCATGCTTATCATTCCCTTTACGCCGCGCACTTCTGCGGGGGCAAAACCGAGCTCATTCTTTACTTTTTCATACATTTCCACAAGCGGGACCGGGCGGCGGTCGTAAAAGAGCGTGGGCATTTCGCAGTGCTCCTTTTCAGTGGTTACTGCGCTGCATTTCTGGCAGATTCTCTCCTGCTTTGCGATTTCCCCGCAGGAATGGCAGCGCGCATAGAATGTGGTGATGCCGCACCCTGTGCATTTGTAGCGGGCGATTTCAGCGTTTATGGAGCGTTCCTTTTCCCTTGCCTTGAGGCTCTTGTAGCGCTTGGTGATGCTGCGGTCTTTCATGGTTGCGGTAGGGAAGAGCACGTGGGGACGCCCGTCCATCATGCGCTCCTTGGCTTTTTCCGGCCTCCCCATCCTTGCGCCTATGTATGTGGGGTTCTTGTTCCGGATCGTGATTTCCGAGAGCGCATTTATGTTTTCAAGGGGAGTAAGCTCATCATTTAGCTGGGGGGGAACGGAGATTTCCCTTCCGGAAAGCATTCCAAAGGAAGAGAGAAGGGTGAATGCGGGGTCCCCTTCAAGGAGGATTTTGGAATCAGAAACCTTGTGCTCAACAAGGAGCTCTTCAAGGGTTTCTTTTGCATCTAATGTTGGGAGCTCGATGCCCACAATTTCTCCAGCGTCCAGCTTCATTATTCCTTTTGAAAGGGAATTGGAAAGGGTACGGAGATTTTCATTGCTGGTATCGTTCCAGGGATAGGTATGGTCAGGATGGAGAGGGGCTTTGTTTTTCCTGGAAAGCTCAAATGCTTCTTTTGCGGAAGGGGTTTCGGGGGGATTTTCGATACCTGATTCCTGCGCTTCCTGCACCCACCACTCCAGGCAATAGCCTGCGGGCATCATGGGGTGATTGGTTTTGTAGAAGTCCCCATAAGTGACAAGCATATCCCCCAGGAAGAGGACCTGGTCCACATCATCATGGAGCTCTTCTGCCTGCTCGCTGGTTTTTACTTTTACAACCGAGCCATCCTTGAGCTTTACAACCGGGCCCTCAATTGAATCGCAGGCGGTGAGGATTGCGCCCTTCCCGGGGCGCTCAACCTTTACGTGGGTCCCATTTGCAACAAAAGAATCAAGGAGGTACATGGTTGCGGGATGTACATTCCTGCCCATTATTCCGTTGGTGCGGCTGCGGCCGTACCTGAGGCGGAAGCCTCCCTTGGTCATGGGATATGAGAATACGGGGCGGCCTGCAACAAGGCCTTCAAGGTAAGAGAAATCAGGCTTGATTTCAATCTGGTCTGCTTGTTTCTTAACCTTGATTACTTCCTGGAGCCAGTCCCACCCCAGGCCGAATTTTTTGGTGAATTTGAGCACTTTGGGGGCTTTTGCGGCAATTCCTTCGCATATAACCAGGGGCACACCTCCGCGAATGCGGTTGCTTTTTATGCGCTCCAGGTCCCGGTGCACGGAAACCTCCATCTCTTCTGTGGGGTCCCCATCTATGCATACCGGGCAGTTGCGGACTATGTGCGCAACATGCTCGTCCGGAGGCTTGTACTGGAGGTGCACGCACCTGTGCTCATAAACATTTACTTCTTCCACATAGCGGGCGATTTCAGATTCAGTGGGGCGGAAATCCCCTATTCCTGCTTTCCTGCGGGCATGGTCTGCGAGCGCTACGCTGAGGGCTGCAACGGTTCCTCCTGCGCTCCGGATTGGGCCTGCAAAAAGTACGGAAACGTAGTCGCTTCCATCAGGGTTCTGGTTTATCTGGACGTCCGCGATTCCTTCGGTGGGAGCAACGAGTACTCCTTCAGTGAGGATGCCTACGCTGGTGCGGATTGCCTGCTCAATAAGAGTGCGCTTGTCCCCCTGGAGTATTTCCCCGGAAGCAAGCTTCTCTGCAATGTTGAATGCGATTTCAGGGCGGGACATTCCCCCCTGTTCCATTTCACGGATTATGGATGCGATTCCACGGGGGCCCACAAGCCCTTCTACACGCGCTGCAACATCCTTTGCAATGGGGATTTCGACTTTGTTCTCAGGGTCAAGGCCCTGCCTGCGGGCCTCCTGGGCAAGGGCATAAACCTGGTCCAGGTCTTTCCTGAGTGTTTCGAAATAATCCATCTTTTCACCGTGTGAAATCCAGCGTGCGCAACTTGTCGTGCATAAACTCGTATATTGGGACTTTTGCAGGGGTGGGAACGTGTCCCTGCTTCTGTTGGAACTCTGTTGTGTCCTGGAAGGTTCCGGAATTGATTATGAGTGTGTCGCGGTAGCGGGTGTAGCCGTTTTTGTGCACGTGGCCAAAGTGGACTATATCCGGCTCTTTCTCAATTACCAGGTAATCGACCTTTTCCGGGACGATTGCATTTCCCCCGTAAATCGGGGAGAGGTGGCGCCTCTTCAGGCATTCCACCATTACTTTTTCAGGGCGGTCATAGCTCAGGTGGGGAAGGGTTGCAATCCATCCATCTGCAGAAGTTCCATGGTAGAGGAGGTGCTCGGAGTTTTCAACACGGACTGTGGAGGGGCTTCCTAAGCTCAGGACATCGCAGTTGAGGATTTCCTTGGAAAGCGCAGGCATGGGCTCTGCACGGCGCACAACATCATGGTTTCCCGGGCATACGATTACTTCTACATAATCCGGGAGCTCCTGCACAAAATCAGTGAAGAGCTCATATTGCTTGAATACATCCAGTATGTCCAGGTCTTTTTCCTGGTTTGGGTAGATGCCGATTCCATCTACGATATCACCGGCAACAAAAACATACTTTACTTTTCCTGCGAGCTCCTGGTTTTCGCCCCTTCCACCCATCCAATCAGTAAAGCGGTTGAAGTATTCACCAAGGAATTGCTTGCTTCCAAAATGGAGATCGGAGAGGTAGACTGCTGCAAGGTCCCGTTCGGCCTTCTTTTTCTCGCGGATTATCGGGAGGTCGGGCCATTCAAGGTCCTCTGCAACTATGAATGCGGGAAGAACTTTTCCATAAATGAGGATTACATCGTCGTTTACAAGGTTTTTTGCCTTGGTGAAAACCTGCTCATCGCGCTGGGAAATAACTATTTTGAACTGGCCGGTGAGGTCTTCCACCTGGAGAAGAATGTTTCCTTTCTTGGTTTCCCGGATTTCGGAAACCATTACGATTACGCGGACCTTCTGGCCCACGAGCTTGGAAATTCCTTCCAAATCCGCTTCGGGGTACTTTCCGCTATAGGTACGGAGGAGCGCGGAAAGCCGTTCATAGCGGTTGCGGAAATAGGTTACAAAATCAGCTACGCCCCCCTCGGTGCGGGATTTCCCGGTCACGTCAAGGGATTCACGGACCTTTATTTCGGGGGAGTATTCTTTTGCAAGCGGCTTGAAGTTTGCGGGGAGGGAAACCTCAGCTTTTTTAGGCTCGGGATTTAGCTCTTTTTCCTCTTCCCGTTTTTTGAGAATGGGCTCCAGATCTTCCCTGAAGATAAACTTTTTGCTTAGGGCAATGATTTCGGGTTCGGTTATGGAATGCTGAGTTATGAAGTCCTCTGCATCGAGCGCGATTCTTACTCCGTGCTTTTTGAGGCCCTCCATGGACATGGTTATTCCTTAAGGGATTCCAGCTCGCTCATTATGCTCCAGATCTGCATGCGCGCGTGCGGGGGCATGTTCACGTCCTCAGCAACTGACTCCAGGGAATAGATGGCTGCGCTTACTTTCACAACCTGCTCATCGTCAGTTTGAAGCCGTTCCTTTGCATCGCTCATTGCCTTCCTTATGTTCTTTGGAACAGATGAGTCCTCAATTACTCCATTTATAAGTTCTATAATTTCTTCGACCGAAGCCATTGCAACACCTCCCATTTTCAGTTAAAATAACGGGCCCGGTGGGACTTTCACATATTTGGTTGAGCCAAAATCTTGAGGTTTCCTCAAGAGAAGAAACCATAAGGTTTCTCGGATCTTGAGCTTGCCTCAAGAGATGTAACCGTGAGGTTACAAAGATATGTTTTGAACCCACGACCTACTGCTTAGAAGGCAGCCGCGCTATCCAGGCTGCGCTACGGGCCCGTGTCCACATATTACTAAATAGAGAATTAAAAGCTTTCGGGTGAGAACAAGAGAAAAAGAAGATGGCGGACAGAGCCGCCAGTCGATATTTGGGGCTGGAAAGTTCAGAAGTCATCTTCAACGGAGTCATCTGACTCTTCTTCGTCGAAATCTTCATCTTCCCATTCATCGTCTCCATCGAATGACATCATATTTATCGACCCAGACGATTATGGGAAGTTAGGAAATAAATAAAAAGCTATCTGCGCCCCGTCAGAAAATGTAGCCCTTGTGACTACTGCCCGCTTAAAGAACGGGGCTTCTACCTTCGCAGATAGAATTTCCTGCGACGATTCAACCCAGCAGGAATTTTTGCCGACAATATTATAAACAAAAGCTGAGTAGGGAATCCGATGGACGGCAAGAAGGCCGAGAAGGCACAGGAAGAGATTGCGTGGGAGGACGCAAGAGTTTTTGCGCGTTCATTCGAATCCTGGCTGAAAGGCAACAATGTAAAGATTGAGTACGCGGACAGACGAAACATGGTTAGCCTCTTTTCCAACTTTGGGAAAAAAGAGAAGGAGTGGCTCAGGGGCTCCTACAAAAAAGCAAAAAAAAGGGAGAGGACGCTTTTCCTGAAAACATTAATCTACTTTATGTATGGGCTGGGGACGAAAAGGATTGGGTGCGAAAACCTGGCCATCATGCTAAGCAAAATGGCGGAAGACGATGCAAGGCTCGGTGAGTTCTATGGATACCTTGTCCAGTATGGGGATGCACGAATTGAGCACAGGGGATTCAGGTTTGATTCGCTTGTTGCAATAATCCAGAAAGAGAGTGATATTGAGAAAGAATATTACGGATGGTTTGCTGAAGAATTCCAGGTTCCTCCTGAGGGAGTGTGGTCTGAATACCCAACATTTTTCAGCACAAAAAATCCAAAGGAGCTTATAGAGATGCGAAAGGGTGCCAGGTGGGGGCCGCTTTCCAGCATACTTTCTTCAATATATGGGATGTACGTGGGAAATGCGGTTCTGGGGAAGCTCAGGGATTACGTGGAAAATGGGGGGATTACCAGGATTACTTTTGAAAATAAAAAGCGTGCTGCGCGGGTTGCAAACCTTCTGTTTGAGTTTGGGCTCCAGGACCTTTCCCAGAAATCAAACAGGATAACACTGGGCCTAAAGGAAACTGTGTATGGTGCAAGGAAAAAGGTTGCTTCTGCGCCCCCTTCCGGAGAATATGTCATGGAATCCTACCTTGGGTATCTCAAGAGCCATGGGCTTGCGGAGATTCAGGCAGAGGAAGTAAACAAACTTTTCAGCGTTGGGAAGGAGATAGAGGCGATGGACCGCATGTGCAGGTTTGCGCTGCGGGTTTGCAAGAAAAATTACCTGGTGATGGGGGAGAAAAAATATGCGTTCGGGGATGATGGGAGGAAAATGGTTTCCGATTTCAAGAAGAATGTTGGGGGGCAGGGAGAGGCTTCGCTCCTTTCATTATATGATATGATTAGTAGGGGGGATTATACCTTGGCGCTTGAGAAGCTGAGGACGATACTGGATGCGATAGATGCAGTGAAGGGGCAGTACCCCCATATGTTCTCATCCTGATATTTTGTAGAGCTTCACTGCACCATCGCTTGTTTTGTATACCTGGGTGAATCCATCAAGCTGCTCAAGAACGAATGCCTGGTAAAGGGTGGAGTCATAGAATTTGGTTGCGCGGTCTTCCCAGCCTGATTTTACTTCTCCGTTCTCCATCCAGACCTGGTCCTTTGTGTAGTACATGTCGAATATTATTGTTCCGTCGTTTGTGGTGAACACCTGCTTCATGAAGCCCTTGTGGAGCTTAAGGTCCCCATTTTCGTATTTTTCATCCAGCTTGTACGGGGCTGCGAGTGTTTCTCCTGTGAGGAGGGTTGTTTGCCCTATGCAGTATTTCGGGAGGCCGGTTATTGCATCGTATGCGGTTATGCCTGCCTTTCCTGAGAGCTGTGAGATTGAACAGGGCTGCTGTGATGCGGGTATTGCAATCTGCTCCCACCTGTGCTCTGCTTCGCAACTGGACTGCCCGGGAGAGTATGCAACGGAGGTTTCCTCATTCCTTGAGCAGGAAAGGTAATTGAGCGCATGGAATTTTCCTCCAAAGCTTCCATCCCCATTGTAGATTATTTCCCGGTCAAAGAATACATATTCTGAGCCATAGTCCTCCATTGCTTTCTTGAGCTCCTGCGGGGTTCCGTAAATGAATCCGTGTGCAATTTCCACAATCATGTCGTGGTCTGCATGGTCGTTCCTCAGGACGGTCGACCTCTGCCCAAAGTAGTTGGTCCAGTGGCCGTAGTCCCACCAGGAAGTGAACCTTGCATCTTCCGGTGATTTTTCAAACTGCCATTCTGTAAATTCAATCCAGAAATTCGTCATCATGTTGCATCGCAGGGATGCTGCAGTCTGCTCTTCACCTGTAGGTGCAGATAGGTCTGAGAAAAGTGAGTATACGCAAAGGGTTTGGTCGTATTGGGAGGTTATTCCCTGGGACGCGAACCCCAGGGGGTCTTCGGCTGCACTGCATGCGGAAGCATATCCGCTGAGCGCGCAGAGCTCCTGCATCTTGGGCTGGAGCGCTTCGGGATTGTCCTGGAACCTGGGCTGGAAAGAACTGAAGAAAAGTGTATCTGCAATTCCCTGGTCCCATTCGAAATAAACAAAGAAGAAGCTTATGAGGGTGAGGCCAAGTATCAGGTAATTTGCGTAAACCTTCCGTTTCTCTTCATCCTTCATCTTGTTTATGAGGTTTCCAAGGAAATGGGAAAGCTCCCCTAATGTGACTCCCAGGCCTGTTGCGATTGCGAAACCCAGGTAGATTACATACTTGGTTTTGAAGAGCCCGATTATTGAGATTGGAAATATGAATGCTGCGAAAAGGAGGGCAAGCCTCTGCTCTTTTGTTTTGAATTTTATGTAGATTGAATGGAATACTGCTGCAAACATCCCAAAGAAGATTACCATGAGCATGCTGTTGTTCTTGTCCTGGTATTGGAGGTCTGTGCCGAAAATTGTGTTAAGGATTCCGACAATTGCCCCCAGGAGCAGGTTGGAGATTGCGGTAAGGAAAAGCGCGACCAGTGCGAAGAGGTGCTGGAGTATTCCCACTATGAGGTCAAATAAGGCGATTATGATGTTTTTGTTTGAGAAGTCGAGTAGCTGGTCAAGGGAAGGAAGGGTTGTGAAATCCATTCCTATGAACCCGAGGCCGGACTGGAAGCTTGCCCCTGCAACTCCCTGCTCTGCAATGGTGCGGTCAAGGGAGCTATTGAATTGAGTTATTCCGAGTGCAGATCTTGCCATGGAGAATATCGGGTCCCCTATCGGGGTGAATACTATCAATAGTAAAGCTACAATGATTAAGCCCAGGATTGCGGGGTAGGCTTTCTTCATGTCATCCATGCTGAATTCCGGAAGATTCTTTATCGGGAGCTTTAGCTTGGATACCTTTGCAAGTGACTGGAGAATCAGTAGTGCAAGGGAAAATGCATATACAAGTAAGAGGATGAGTGTGTAGCTCGAGAAAATTCCATCGATTACAAATCTTTCATTGAAAAGATTGGAGAATATTGTGGAAAGGATAGGGCCAAGGAGGAGAATTATACCGTTTATTTTTGCGTTTTCAAGCAGATCTTCTTTCATGAAGAAAAGGAAGAGTGCCTGCAATGGAATGAATATCAGGAGGGTTGTTACAAGAACGATTGCGGAGCTTGAGCCCAGGAAGGTTGCGAAGAATGCAAGACCTGCGAGGACTGCGAACATAAGGTCCTTTCTTTTTACTGCGAGTGCGTATAGTCCCAGGAAGAATGCAAGGCCGAAAAATGCATATGGCTGGATTTCGGATTCCCCCGCCATCAGCTTCATTACGAACATTGGGATGAATGCAGCAACTCCTGCGGCGGCAAGCGCATAGGTTCTCTTGTATTCAGATGAAACAAAGAGATAGAGGAAGAATACTGCGAGTGCTGCAAAAATTGGTGGGAGCATTCCTGCAACTGCAGAAAGCATATACCTATCGAAATCAGTGCTGCTATTGTACAGGCCATAGGTTACTGCTTCCAGGTACGCTTTCATTGGTATAACCCTGTGGGTGGATTCGTGGGGATACCATGCGGAATAGTCAACCAGAGGGGCGCCCCCATCAGAGAGGATGAGTGCGGTGTGCTGGATATAGAAATAGGGGTCGAGCTCCATGAAAACGGGGCCGTATGTAACCATCCTTATCAGGAAGGCAAGGAGCATTATGAGCGCGAGGGCGGTGGAGGGTGCAAGTGCATTGTAATTAGCTGGGAGGGAGATTCCTTCCCAGGCTTTTTCCTTTATGAAAAATGCGATTGCAAGCAGGTAGAAAAGCGCTATGGAGAGTACTGCAATTGAGTAATCGAAAGATACTCCTGCAATGAAAAGCACAAATGCGAAGAATGCAGGGATTATCAGGCCGAGGCCGAAACCTATTGCCGCCTTATCGAAAAGCGGGAGCTCTCTTTTCTTGAGCAGTGCAAGTGAAAGCAGCGCACCGGGGATAAAGAATCCCAGGAAAACCCATAGCAATAGGTAGAACGGATCGAATTCAAACATAGATGCACCCACATCGAATAGAATTAGAAAGGTAATAATTGAAAAAATTTAAAAGGGGGCAGGACTAGAGGATGGAGCTGAGCATTTCGCCCTGCATCTCCTCCTGCGGTTTCTGGTCCTCGAAAAGGTGGGGGGCTTTCACTCCTGTGATTACTGCGGTTACTTCTATCGCATTTGTGAGGCCTTCATCGATTCTTGCACCCATCTTCACTTCCGCATCCTCATGGAAATCATTGGAAATGCCCATGCAGATCTGGGTTGCATCGCCCAGTGTGAGGCCGCCTGCGCCTGCGACATGGATGAGTGCACCCTTTGCGCCTTCATAATTAACCTCCAGGAGAGGGTTGTTCCTTGTGCTGTTTACTAAGTTTTCAACCATTCCTGGCCCGGTTCCTGAAGCCTTCCCGATGGAGATCATTGCGATTCCACCGTCCTTCATGATTGCCCTTACATCTGCGTAGTCCACATTCATCATGCTTGGGAGGACTACGAGGTCGGAAATTCCGCGGACTGCCCTTGAGGCAATCTCATCTGCAAGTGCAAATGCTTTGTCGATTGGGAGATTTGGGGCATAGGAAAGAAGGCGGTCATTCTCAATTACGATTACGGTGTCCGCGTGCTTCATTAGCTCTTTCAGCCCATCCCTTGCGCGGTGGAGCCTTGAGCGCTCAATCCTGAACGGATAGGTAACTACACCGATTACAGTGGCGCCCTGCTCCCTTGCAAGCTGCGCAATTAATGGGGAGGCACCGGTTCCGGTTCCTCCTCCCATACCAGCGCATACGAATACGATTTCGTTTTCCCCGATTAGTTTTCTGAGGGTTGCCCTGTCTGCATCTGCTGCCTTTGCCGCAACTGAGGGGTCCCCTCCGCTTCCCAGGCCCTTGGTAACCGTTCTGCCCAGGAGGTGCTTTTCATGCGCTTCAATTACGCCCAGGTGGAGCCTGTCCGTGTTTACTGCGAGGGTTTTTGCGCTCTTGATTCCCTGCTTTGTGATTCTGCTTACGCTGTTGCATCCGGCTCCACCCACACCAATAACCTTGATTCGGATTGAGGAATTTTCTTCAATTTCTTTTGGCTCTTCTATAACTTCCTTTGGTTTTTCTTCAATTGGAAGAGAAATTTCTTCTAGAGAATTTTCTGCGTTTTCTGCAGATTTCTCTTCGAAAACAGGAACTATATCTTCTTTTTTCTGAGTCTCTCTTTCAGAAATCACATCTTTAACTATTCCGTCAAGCATCTATGGTCACCAGTAGAGAAATAGAAAAGAAGAAATAAAAGGGTTTGCCCGCTTTCCGAAGAAAACGGGACTTTTTTATGAACGCAGGCGCGTTCAGCCAAGCATTTCAAGGTCGCTTGAGAATGAAGGCAATGCGGATTCTTCCTCGTTCTCATAGTCCCTTCCAAGGATAGAAGCGCCTTTCACTCCGGTTACGATTGCAACGATTTCTAGCTTGCCCTCATAGTTCTGCATAATGCGGGCTCCCCATTTAACGTTGGCTTCTGCATCCATCCTTTCAGTGATGATTTCTCCTGCCTTGATTGCGTCTCCGAGGCTGAGGTCGCTTCCACCGGAAATGTGGATGATTGCACCCTTTGCGCCTTCAAAGTCTACATCCAGGAGCCTGTTCTTCACTACTGCTTCTGCAGAGCTGGTAACCTTGTCAGTTCCCTTTCCTTCACCAACTGCGATGAATCCTACGCCTCCGCCCTGCATGATTGCACGGACATCCGCGAAGTCAATGTTGATGAGTGATGGCTGGGTAATTGTCCATACAAGGCCGCTGATTGCCCTTGCAAGAACCTCGTCCGCAACTGCAAATGCTTCGGACATCGGGAGGTTCGGGACCAACTGCACAAGGCGGTTGTTGTCTACGATAATTACAGAGTCGCAGTTCTGCCTGAGCTTTGCGATAGACTCGTCTGCCTTCTTCCTCCTTGCCCTCTCCAAAGCGAACGGGTAGGTGACCATGGCCACGGTAATTGCTCCCTGCTCCTTTGCGATTTGTGCAACGATAGGGGCTGCTCCGCCTCCTGTTCCTCCTCCCATACCAGCGCAGATAAATACGAGGTGTGCGCCTTCGAGCTCTCTTTCAATGAGCGGGCGGTCAACCTCTGCGGATTTTGCACCGAGGTCTGGGTAACCACCTGCACCGAGGCCCTTGGTAATGCTTCTTCCAATGAGCACTTTTGATGCTTTCTCGTGTACCTGCTTGAGGTGCTGCTTGTCCGTATTAATTGCGACAAGCTGGCTGCCTTTCACTCCAGATTTTACGAGCCTGTTGATGGTGTTGTTTCCTGCACCACCTACACCGACGGTGACAATTTTAATTGTCTCCGAACTCTCCGAATCATCAGCTGTTGATGGTTCGGGAGCCCTTTCTCCAACTACAGATTTTACTAGGTCGTCCATACATTCGCCTCTTAGTACTGTAGAATCGGGGGACGATTGTTTAAATACTTTGAGATTTACGTCGGTATGGGAGTTACACAAACTTAGAGTGAAGTAAACAGGTGCAGAAACGCAACGTCGGAAAGCATATAAATGTATGCACTGCATGTATTTACATGGTTAAGGTGATCACCATACGCGATGATGTATATGACCGCCTGAGCACACTCAAAAAGAGGCATGCAATGAGCTTTTCAGAGGCCATAGACCTGCTTCTTAACGAGAGCAAACTCACACGGGAAGGATTGCTTGACCATGCAGGAAAGCTCAAGGAGATAGATATCGATAGGCGTGCATTGTATCGCCTAAAAAGGTGGGGAAGTGGGGATTGATTCCATGAAGTATTATCCTCATATCTCCGGGGGAGGGTCAGGAGGACCCTCAAACTGTCGTGAGCTTTGCTCACGAGAAGAAACCGGAGGTTTCTCAGAGGGAGGGGGTGTCCCCCTCCGCGGTTCGGAGAGGTGGGGAAGTGGCGACTAAGGTTTGCATGGATACCGACGTTGTCCTTGATTTTTTCAAGGGCGAGATGAAAACGGTCCAGAAAATCAAGCAGTATTCGCAGGCAGACAAGCTCTGCATCACTTCACTTTCCTACTTTGAGCTATTGACGGTGATACAGGGCTCTCCCCGTTGGGAAGTCATAAACATCGTGGAAAAAATGGAAATGCTGGACTTTGACCGCAAAGCTGCGGTGCAGGCTTCCAAAATGTATAAACACGCAATCGAGGGGCACTTGAAGCTCGGAATGAGGGAGCTGGTGATTGCATCAGTGTGCATTTCCAATAAAGCGCTGCTATTGACGGGAAAAAGGCAGCCATATGAAGGAATCAAGGAGCTGCAATTCGTATAAAGCTCATTAAATCGGTTGGCAACGCGACAACCCACTTCTGGTCGAAGTGGGAGGTGAGGCAGGCGACATAGTAGGGCTCTGCACTTCGGTGCATCCCCTCCTCATTTTTACTAACAGATGCTAAAAAGATAAAAAAATTAAAAACAAGAAAAGCATTATTTAAAGTGTGGGCTCTCTTTGAGCGCCCGCGCAAACCGTGAGTATTTATGGGGAGTAATGCTTAAATAAGATTAGTTTAAGCACTAAGAGAATTTGTGCATTTCTTCTACTTCTTTGGTGGTGGTTGCATTGAACGGGCCTTTATCGTCCCTTATGCGGATCATGCGCGGGAAACGGAGTGCTAAACCCTTGCCTTTTTCCCTTCCGCAGGTGTGGGTTGGAGAGCGGGTTATATTATCATATGCAACTTCTACAACGTGCCTGGGGTGGACCCAGAAATCCGGCTCCATTTCATAATCTAAATTGACTGGGGGGCGCTTCACTTTATCTTCCTCCAGCATTTTCTGGAATTTGCTCATTTCGTCTTCAGTGAAGCCGCTTCCTACTTTTGCGATTGTTTCGAACCTGGTGCTCTCATCGTTGTACACTGCTACCAGTATTCCTCCAAAGCCAAATTTGGCGCGGGAACCCTTTCCGCGGTAATAGCCTACTATTACTGCATCAATGGTGTCCATCTCCTTTCCATAGGATTTCTTGAGCTTGATCCATGCGAATTTCCTTTTTCCTGCGGTATAAGGGGCTTTGAGGTCCTTGGCCATTATCCCTTCGAGCTTCATGCTGAGTGCAGCCTGGAAAAGGGAGTCGATTTCCTTTTCTGTTTTTACGATGCGCATTTTGCTGGGCTTGATTGTTCCCTTCTGGGAGATGAAAGATTCCAGCTTTTTCCTGCGCTCTAAATATGGACGGGTGGTGCAGTCTTCCCCATCTAAATAGTGCAAATCAAATGCGAATACGTAAAGTGGGTATTTGCTTGCGGCTTTGTCCAGGCCGTATTTGCGCCTGCGGTGCATGGTTTCCTGGAATGAGTAGAAGCGCTTATCCTCTTCATTGTATGCAAGGGCCTCACCTTCGAATATTGCTTCCTTGGGCTTGAGTTTTTGGACTGCTTGTACTACGTCCGGAAACATATGTGTCATTTTTTCCAATCTTCTTGAATAGATTTCAACGCGGTTCCCTTTCTTGTGGATTGCGATGCGAAAACCATCGTATTTGTATTCAACTGCGCATTTCCCGAGTTTTGCAAGTATCTCCTTGGGGGTTGAAAGGCGCTCTGCCATTGCAGGCATGATTGGCTTGAAAACTTCAATCTTGAACTTCTTGATTTTGGATGGGTCTTCCAGGAAAATGCGGGCAACGTAGCCGATGTCTGAGGAGAGGTTGTATGCGCGCTCAATGGGTTCCCTCCAGGATTTATCCCCTTCATGGGAAACGCTTAGTGCGTCCAGGATTGTTGGGTCGCCTACCCCAAGGCGGAGTTGGCCGAGCACAAATCTTGTTATGTATTTTGTTTCCAGAGGGGTTGCGTTGTTGTAGAGTTCCACAAGACGATTGATTTTCATGGTTTGCGAACCTGAGCCTGTTGCCTTGGAGATTTTGAACATTGAATTGTATACGGAAAGCACACTGAGGGATGTCTGGAAAAGGGACTGCTGCCTCTTTTTTCCAAAGAGCTTTTCTGCAACCAAACCCAGGTCTCCTTCTTTTTCGAATTCGCGTTCCACCTCATTTTTTGGGTATCCGGAAGCTTTTCGGATTGCTTCCAGCACGAATTTTTCCCCCATTCCCAGATCAATGCCTTCGTATGGGGGGCGGAGCTCGCCCTGGATTATGTAAGCGATTCGCTCTGCCTCTTCGGGTGTGGACTTTTCAAAAATTCTTGCAAGGAGGTTGGTCATTTCAAGGCGTCCGCTGCGCTTTTCAATTTCGTTGAATGCCTCTGCGACCTCCCTGAAACGCATGCAAATAGAACACGTATAAGTAATAAAAATGCGCGCCCGGTGCCAAAAACCTGGGATAAATTAAAAAACATTTGCTGAGAACAGCTTGTCCAGATGAGTATTTTGGGCACTGCTGGGCGACCTCCAGTAAACTTAGGAAAACTTCGGGAATTATTAGGCCTCGGCAACGATGGCAACTGGATACATACTGCTGCAATCCGCACCGTTTTCAAAACAGTCAGGGATTATGGGGCTGAGTCCCTTCCTGTATGGAATGAAATACTTGAAGCTGCATTACACAGCAGATGGAACCGGACCAGGATTGATTGCCAGATTCTTTTCAATAAATATCTCAAGGGAGGTTGTGCTGATGCCGGGCTTTTGCAGAAAATCCGGAATGCCGCTGAAAATGACAACGGCGGGGTAAATGATTTCTTCTTTATAGATTCGGGGGTCAGCATGCTCAACATGGGGGATTATGAAAACGGAGTAAATACGCTTTCCTCCGTAATGGAGCGCGGAAAGAGCGCAGTGCTTTTTCATGTGGAGGAGTTTTGTGGATTCGGAACCATCCTGCCGCGCCTTAGGGAGGAAGCTGAAAAGTACTCTGGAAGGAAAAACGATACGTTCTTCCGGGAAGTTGCGCTAAGCTCGGTGCAGAATGGGAAGACAGCTGATGCGGTCGAGATTCTTGCTTCGGTTATCCACAGGGATGGAAATCCGCCGAAGATAAGGGACGAAATCTTCTTGGAGCTCCTGCGCAAGATGGGGCATGGGAAGGAGTTCCAGGGCGTGTGGGAGCAACTGAAAGCGGCGATAGTCCTAAGGGAATCAAAAGCAGAAATTTCACATATGGAAAACCTCAGGGACCTCATGAAGCCGCAGGGAAAGATGCGGGGGGCTGTGCATTCTAAAAGTCCTGTTTCGGTACAGCCTGGAAAGATTGAAAGAAGAGTTGCGCGCGCCTAAAGATGCTTAAGGTACTCTTTCTGCATTTTGAGCGCATCTATTTCCAGCTTTGGAGATTCGGAAATTATTACGCCTCCGTATCCGTTTTCTGCTAAAACCTTCATGAGTGGTTTGTAGGGGGGCTGGTTTTTTCCCTCTAAGGGGAGATGGTTCCTTTCCCCTTTTTCCGAGTAGTTTATGCAGGAGAAGTGTGCATGGAAATCCTTCATGTATCCCGGGATTTGTTTTTCTATGTGCGCGAAGAGCTTGGAGTAATCGGATTCGGTTTTGCAGGGCCGGTCCCCCCTTGCGAGCAGGTGGGCAAAATCGATCACAATCATTATTTCTGGTATTTTGTTGTGGAGTTCGATGCATTCGTCCAGCGAGCCGTACTGGGATTTTTTCCCTACGGTTTCTGCGCCCATTTTTACTCCTTTTACTTTGTGTTTGTCCATATGGGTTTTGAGCTTTTTGAATAAGTCCTTTGTGAGGGTGAAGCATTCCCTGGGGGTTTTTCCCTGGTAGTAGCCCGGGTGGAATACGGAAACGCGGGCTCCGGCCCAGGTGCACGCTTGGGCTGAGAGGAAAAGGTTGCGCTTGGTTGTTTCCTGTTTTATTTTGTCTGTGGCGCAGCAGTTTACCCAGTACGGGGCGTGGGCTGAGAGCCGTACATCGAATTTTTTGGATGCGGGCTTGAGCTTTTTTGCATTTTCCTCCTTTAGTTTTACGCCTCTTACGAATTCGAGTTCCATTGCGCCCAGGCCCAAATTATGTGAGCATTCTATTGCCTCCAAGCTGCCTCCCTTGCACTGGATGGGGATTCCTGCGGAGCCGAAGCGCACCTTTGCGGGCATGTGTGGATAACGGATGTAGGGTTAAAAAGGCGAGCGCAACGAGTTACTTGAAATACCAGAAAGGGCACCTTTTAAATACCTACTGCGCTTAAATTTCCCAATGAAATCCAGGGCACTGCATACAGCTACCTCCAACTCCCCAGTAGCGCAATCAAGAAGAAAGGCCCCAATGGGCATGCTCCTAACTTCCAAAGAGAGATATTTTAATTCCAAAGAGACACAGGGGCTTTTTCATGCCGTAAAACACAGAGAAATCAAGGAGATTGAGCAGTTGCTTGAAGGGAATAAAGTGTCTCCTGATGAACGGGGAAAATACGGGGATACCCCACTTATATTTGCTGCGGAATGGGGAGATGTGCAAACTGTTGAGTGCCTTCTTCATCACAAGGCAGATCCCAATGCGAAAAACGGTATAGGCATTACTCCGCTAATGCTTGCGGTCCGCAGAAGCATGGACACAAGAACGATAGATGCCCTTCTTGAAAATGGTGCCAGGGTCCGCCTCAGGAATTATTTATTGGGAACTGCACTGGATGAAGCACGCTGGGCAAGATGGCTTCCAGAGGAAACAAAAGACAAATTAATGCAGAAATGGATTGAAGAAGGATTGGCTTACAAGATTGGGAGATTTGTTTCTGAAAAGGTTTTGCACAAGGAAGTAAAATCATAATTATTTTTTGTATGCTACATAGATGTCTGCTTCAAGCATTGTTCCGTTTTCATAGAAGTGATGCGTGAAATAAAGATTTCCTTCAATGTCCAATGTGGATTCACCCGCAAACTGGGAGAGGATTAGTTCAGGTTCCTGCCAGGTTCCATTAATTAGTTCTGATTTGTAGATTGCAGGGGAGCCCAAATAGATCCGGGTAAACCAAAGTTCGTTCATGTCTTCGGTAACAAATGGCCAGCCTTCACATGCTTCCGTGTTTACTGCAGGAACCGGCTCTGGTGGCTGCCATTCTCCATTTACTTTTTCTATAACGTAGATATCATAGCAGCCCAGAGAATCTTCGCGCTCAGAATGATAATACATTTGCTTTCCATCTGAAGTGATATGCAGTTCTCCAGTCCAATATTCCATATTGATTGGTTCTCCTGCATTCTGCCAGTTGGTCCATGTTCCATTCACCAGTTCTACAGTATAAATGTCAAGTTCCCTGATATTTCCTATACGTGCTGAGCAAAACCACGCTTCGTTTCCCTGCACAAACAAACATCCATCTAAAGACAGGTCATCATTTAGGATTAGTCTTTCTGGCCCCTGCCATTCCCCATTTACTTTCTTGGACCAGTAGATTGCAGTTACCCCATCAGTTAGTTGCTCCACTACCGGAATATTCGGATCTGGAGTAAACCAAACGTAGAAATTATTTCCATCCGGGGTAATAAATGCAGAATCCTCTGCTCCTTTTGTGTTTATTGGGTAGGGCATAGGAACGGGTTCGCCATATTCATCTGAGTGGAGTATTGGAGGAAGCTTGTCCATTTCCGGAGTCATTTTAATTGCGTCTTCAGGGATTGTGGATTCTCTTGGATAGACTATCAGATTAGAGTCTGGTTCAGGTTCTGGTTCGGGCTCGCTAAACGGAGGTTCGGCTGTTTCTTCCTTACTGCAACCACTAAGCAAAAGGGAAACAAGCAATATGCAAATCAGGAAGTTTTTCATTTCAATCCTCGTTCCAGGCTTCAAATGCCGGGGATGTTTCTTCATCGTCCTTAAGCAGGCCCATGCTGTCAAAAGGCTCAAATATGTCCGGGCTGTACATGAAAGTCCATACCTCTATTTCCACATCCATCCCTTTTGTCAATTCAAAAAAGCGCTCAATGAATTCTACCTGCTCGTCTTCAGAGCTTTCCCATCCTTCCGGAGAGGTTGCGCTGTGCCATCCAATTTCAGTAAATGCGATTGGCTTTGTTGTGTGGGATTCGATTTCTGTATAGTGGTCCGGGGGAATGTCTGAAGGGTCCCGGTAGAATAAACCTGGGTAAGTGGTGAAGGCAACAATATCCGAGTTGAACCTGTCAATCATTTCCCATTGGGGCTCGCTTTCTTCTATCTCCCACATCTTGAGCCCTTTCATTTTTTCAAGCTGGAATACTGTGAACACTTTTGTGTTTGGGGAAACCTTCTTTATTTCACCATAAACTTCATTGTAGAAAACAACGAACTCTTCAAAATCCTCAGGGTTTTTTTCAGCGAAAACATTAATCTCGACCCCGATTCCGAAATACTCCGGCTGGTATGTTTCTGCGAACGCCACTGAGCTGTCCATGTAGATTTTTTTGTTTTCTTCGTTTAGGGGGCGGAGTAAATCCCCGGATTCCTGGATGTAGTGGCCCACCTCTATTATGGGCACGTAGTCGTACTGGGGTGCTAATTCGGTAAAGGTTTTTGGGGCTTCTTCATTGTGCACCCCCATCCAGTCTCCTGCCCACAATAGCACATCCTGGGTTTGCTTTACCTTTTCCAGAAAGTCCACAAAATCAGTTCCTTCGAAGCTTTTTGGGGAAACGCTTACTCCTTTCAATGGATAATCTGGGGGTGCAGCCGCAGGTTCAAGTGATGGCTCTGTTGGAGGCTGCTGAGGAGTAATCGGATCAACAGATTCTTGTTTTGTACATCCGCTGAGCAGGAGAATTGAAAATAGGAAAACTGCAATTAATTTCTGCATACTGTTTGATTTCTGCAGGTGCTTAAAAGAGTTCTTTTTCTACAAAACACCAAAAAATACACCTTTTTAATTATTCTGTTTCCTTATTATCCCCAATGGTCCAAAAGCAGAAAAAAGTTCCAACAAGAGAAAGCAGGCCTGCACCAAAAATTCCTGATGTGGCTGCAGAGCCAAAATTCCTTAGCCCAAGGGTCCAAAAGACCCTGGATATCCATCTTTTGAAAGCTGCAAAAAGAAAGCAATGGAAAAGGATGGACTTGCTTCTTGAGGGAGGTGCGAAGGCAGAAGAAAGGGATCATTTTGGATACAGCGCGCTTACCTATGCTGCTGCGGAAGGGAAGGACAAGCTTGTGCAGATGATGGTTGATGGGGACGTAGAAGTGAGCCTTGCTGATTTTGCAAGTAGGTGCGCGTTCACAAAAGCAATGGCTGGGGGGCATAAAACAACTTCTGATATACTTCTTAATGCGGGAAAGCTTGGGGAGGGGAACAGCATAATTCCGCTGCCACCCCTCACTCGGGAGCAGGAAGAAAGAGTTGCTGAAGCAATAGAACGCATTGTTTGGCGGGGTTAAACGCCCTTTTTAAATATTATGCATGTAAATAGTGGGTTGCCGGTGACTTATTATGTATTATGAACTAAAGGCCGAGGATACTGTAAGGCTGCCACCAAGCATGCTAGTGATGAAGCTCAATGATGCGATTACAAAGATACTCAGGGAGAAATACGAGAGAAGGATTTTCAAAGAGCTGGGCATGATTATTGCAGTGGAAGATGTGGATGTAGGCGGGCAGGGTACTGTAATCCCGGGAGATGGGGGGATATACTATAAGGTGCAGTTTAATGCGATTTCTTTCCTGCCTCATGTAAACGAGGTTTATGCGGCCCAGGTAAGGGAAATTGTGGAGTTCGGGGCATTCGCATCAATAGGGCCGCTGGACGGGCTTATACACATTTCCCAGATTGGGAACGAGAAATTCTTCTATGATAAGAAAACAAGGGCGCTCGGCACAAAGAGGGGAATGAGCCTCAAAAAGGGAGATGGTGTGCTGCTCAAGGTTTCAACAGTTAGCCTCAAAGGAACTACTTCGGATACAAAAATCGGGCTTACGATGCGCTCAGAAGGGCTTGGAGTGATGCGCTGGGACAAGGAAAAGAAGGATGAAAAGAGTGCTGCAAAGAAAGCAAAGAAAGAGGCTAGAAAATGAAGGCGTGCAGGAACTGCAAGAAGATGGTTGAGGAAGGGGAAACCTGCCCTGCATGCCAGTCCGATGACCTGAGCGACAGGTTCTCCGGATTGCTTATTGTGATTGACCCGGAAAAGTCCGAGATTGCAAGGATTTCGGATGTGAAGTCTCCGGGAAGATATGCGGTTAAGGTAAAGTAACCCTTACAAGGCCGTGCAATTCTCATTATTAAAAAGAAAAATCATATTGGGGTTCATAAGGCCTTGGAAGTATTAGATGGTTCAATTTCTGGTTGGGAAGGGAGCCTGCATGAGTGGACATGAATCCGGAAAAAAAGAATATAGAAAAGAAATATCCGGATTACAACAGGAGAATTAAACTGGTTTTGATTCCTTCATTTAATCCGCTGCTTGGCACAAATATTGTTAAAACAGAAGGCCTTGGGCCGGTTTTAAGGAACAAGTTATTTAAACTCAATACAGCAATAGTATATACGTTTGGTGGAACAAAAAGTGGGAAGCTGAGCAAACTGTTCAAGAGGTTATAAACATGGGAAAAAGACGTGGAAGAGACAGGCTCATGACTTGTGTTTCCTGTGGTCGTGCTGTTCCAAGGGACAAGGCGGTTGATTATGAAAGAAGGAGTTCTTTTACTACCGATTTTAGGGACCGGGAAAACGTTACTGCATTTTCAAGCACTATGGAATACTACTGCATAAGCTGTGCAAAGCACAGGAAGATTTTCGAGAAGAAAAAGCAACAGGCCGAACGAAGGCGAGAGAGGAAAGAAGGGAGGTTCTAACGTGGAACCCGTTGAGTTCGATGGAAAATCATACAATGGAATAAAGCAGAAAATCGGAAATCTCACACTGATTATCGTCCGCGCAAAACGCGGATACATTGCGTGCAGCTACGTAAGCAAAACCACTGCAGAAAAAGTAGGGGACGTTGCAGCATTTGTTTCAGGTGTAAAAGATTACGGTGCATTTTTCAATGCGAAGATAAAGGAAACTACCTCCTGGGCAGATGATATGGGGATAAGGGAGGGAATGAGCGTAAGGAAAGCATTAGAGATAATGGACCTGGAAGAAACTGATTAATCCTCTTTGCGCCTTAGGAAAAAAAGTGGAATGGATAGCGCAAGCAATGCGAATGTTGTGAGTACGCAGACCTGCTCCTCCACTTCCGAGTTTGAGATGCATCTGGTTTTTTCAAATGCAAAAGAATCTCCATCTATCTCCTCACAGATGCTTTGGTCCCTGAGGCGCGGTGCAATTGCACCGATGCAGTAAACATGCTCACGCGCAAGGAGATCCTGGTCTAAGCTATCCGTGGAAGCTTCCAGGATATTGTTGCATGCAAGGGTTGCATTGATGCGGTTGTTCATGGCCGCATGGGCAAGGGCAGCATTGTGCCAGCAGGTAACCTTGGCTTTTACAAAGTAATGCTCATCCACCCCTGTAGGCGCATATCCCCATGCAGTCTGGGTTTCAATTTCATCCTGGGTTAGTGATTGGCAGTCCTCATCTGTTTTCATCTGGATGCAGCCTGAAAAGAGCAGGAGCAGCGCCAGGGAAAACATAAATCTTTTCATTTTCTTGCCTCGAAAAGCCAATTGAACGCATCGCGCTTGAGGGCTTTTTCGCAGAGTGATTTCGCAGAATGAGTTTTAAGGGATGCGGATGCGTTTTTTATCCAGTCCTTTACATAGGGGTTTCCAAGATCCTGGTATTCCTTGGCCTGGAAAATGCATTCAAGCTTGTCTGCATCCTTTACGATTTGCATTATTTTTTCATCTTTGAATGGGCGCTGGAAATCCGGGAAAAAACTTAAAGTATCGTCCCGGGCTTTCTGCTCGTTTACGTTTGCGTACTTTTTTGCAACTAAATGCAAATCGGTGGTGAGGGCTTCGTGAACGTCGTGGAGCAGGGCTGCGAGCAGTACGCCTTCCAGGTCCTTGATTCCTTCTTCCTTTGCAAGGAAATAAGCAATAAGGGCGGTGCGGTAGCTGTGCTCGGAAACGGATTCCGGCTGGATTCCAACTGTTTTCCAGCCTGAGCGGTCAACGTCCTTGAGGGCTCCGGCCTGGTAGAGAAAATCAATTATGTCCATTTTCATGCCTCCAGATTTTTGGAAACTATTTTTATGAGCTCCTGGGGCGGGTGGCCGAGCTTTATGAGCTTGGTATGGCCCCGGATTCCCTTTCCGCTTTCCACACATGTAAGCAGGCCGAGCATTTCCAAATCATTAAGGTAGCTGCGGTAGCTGCGGGCGGTCTTGGGGGGCTTCTTGAGCCTCTTGCAGAGGTCCGAGTATTCTTCGTAGACTTCTCCTGAAAAAAGGTAACCGTTGTTGGTTTCATCAAGCCTTGCGTATTTGCTTCCGGAAAGGGAAAGCTTTGCAATTGCGTAAAGCACCACCTGGTGGTTTTCCGGGAGCTTCTCGATTGCTTCCTTTACTATATCCAGTTCTACCATCTCGCGGGCAGCATTTACTTCCGCATCCGTGAGTTTATCTTTTTTGGATTCCTCGGCTATTTCGGCTGCGCGGGAGAGGATTTTGAGTGCGTACCTTGCATCCCCGGATTCCTGGGCAGCAACTGCACCTGCGAGGTTTATTGCGCCGGATGTGAATGCATTTGGGTGGAAGCCGAGTTCTGCGCGCTGCTTAAGGATAGTCTGGAGCTGGTTTGCGGTGTATGGGGGAAAGACCATTTCACGTTCGTAGAGGCTGGATTTGCTCCTTGGGTCCAGGTCCTCCTTGAAGAGGAGCCTGTTGGAGATCCCGATTACTGAGAGGCCGCCTGCTTCCAGCTCATCGTTTGCGCGTGTAATCATGTAGAGGAGCTCATCGAGGTTTTTCACCATGTCTATTTCATCCAGGACTATGATTAGCTGCTTTCCGTTCCCTGCCCATTCAAGGAGGCGTTCGTATATGTGGGGGAGGCCATAGCCCTGCTTGTCGAAGCCTTCCATTACTGCTTTTGCTACTTTGAGCATTACACGGTAGGGCTTGTTGTGGATTCTGCAGTTTATGTATACGATTCTGGAGCGGTCTCCGGATTTTTCCTCGAATTTCTGGGTTATCTGCTTTACTGAGCAGGTTTTCCCTGTGCCGGTTTTCCCGTAAATGAATAGATTGCGGGGTTTCTTGCCCATCAGGGCGGGGGCAAGGGAGGACATCAGTTCCCGGAGTTGGTGGTCCCGGAAATGCAGGGTGTCCGGGATGTAGTGCGGGGAAAGAACGTCCCTGTCTTTAAATATTTTGGATTCAACTATAAATTCATCAAAAGAAGGCATAGACCCAACTCAAAACTAGATTAGTGGAAATGGTTAATAAAACTATGCTTCCGGTATTCCCGGGATATTCGGAAGGGGGATAAGGTATTTAAATTTGTTTATCTAAATAGGCTAACTCTCTAGACAAGGTGTTACAATGGGTATATTCGACAAAATTATGGGCGGAAAAGAAAAGGAAGAAGTTCCTGACCTCGAGCATTATCTCGATTTGGAAGATGAAGGGGACGCAGTAAACCCCCCAGCGGACTTTTATGTGAAGCGGATTGAACTTAGAAATGAAGGGGATGCAAACCTTGCAATGAAGGAACTCACTGCAAAGAACATCATTATCCTGAATGTGCATGCACTTTCAAAGCAGCCGAACAGACTCAAGACGATTATCGGCAAGCTCAAGATGACTTGCGAGAAAGCGAATGGGGACATAGCCCTCCTTACCCAGGACCTTGTCATATTGACCCCATCAAAAGTTAAGATCGTCAAGAGCAAAGCTAAGCCAAAGAAGGCTTAGTCTTTTCCCTTCTTTTATTAAATTCTTCTTCTCCAATTGGAGTTATGCTTAATATTACATTTCTTGGGACCAGTGGGGCAGTTCCCAGCGCTTACCGTGCAATGCCAGCGATAGCGCTGAAGTATGATAAGTTGTTTCTTTGGGACTGCGGTGAAGGGTGCCAGAGGGAAATGATGAGGAATAGGATAGGGTATGGGGGGGTTGAAGCGGTATTTATTACGCATTTGCACCTGGACCATGTGATGGGGGTTTTTGGGCTTATTGAGACTGTGCGCATGAATACGGAGAGGAAGAAAATTACGGTATTTGCTCCGAGGGGGTTTGAGCGGATGCTTGCGGGGATAAGCCCCACAATGGGTTGGGAACCCTCGTTCCTGGATATCCGGGAGATGCGTGAGGGGGAGTTGTACAAAGGGAAGGATTACACCATATCCGGATTCCATGTGAAGCACCAGAAGCGTGATGCTTTTGGGCTGGTTTTCCAGGAGGAGGATAAGAACAAGTTTCATGAGGCGAAGGCGAAGAAGCTGGGGCTGAAGGGGAAGATGTTCAAGGAGATACAGGAAAAGGGGAAAGTGAAGGTTGGGAGTAAAACGATTAAATTGGAGGATGTTTCCTGGGTGCGGAAGGGGATGCGGGTTGTGTATTCCGGGGATTCCATATATGATGAGGGGACTGCGAAGATTGCGGAGGGGGCGGATTTGCTTATTCATGATTCTACTTTCGGGGATGATTTGAAGGAGGAGGCGGAAATGCGGGGGCACTCTACTGCGAAGGAGGCTGCAACCATTGCGAAAAAGGCGAAGGTGAAGCAGCTGGTGCTTACGCATATTGGGGCGAGGTATAGGGGGCCTGAGCTGGAAGCTGAAGCGAAAAAAGTTTTCAGGAATTCTGTTTGCGCAAAAGACGGGATGAGTGTTGAGCTGAAGCCTGAAAAAGAGGAGAAAAAGAAGTAGGATTACTTCTTTGATTTTTCGTAGTCTGCAAGGAACTGAGCGATACCCTTATCTGTGAGGGGGTGCTTCCAGAGCTTTTCCATTACTTTTGCGGGAATAGTTGCGATGTCTGCACCGAGCATTGCGGATTCAGTTACATGGATTGGGTCGCGGATGGATGCAACGATTAGCTGGGTTTCGAAATCATAGTTGTCGAAGATCTCCATAATTTCTTCAATTAGTCCCATGCCGTCCTCGGAAATGTCATCGAGCCTTCCTACAAACGGGGAAACGTAAGCGGCACCGGCCTTTGCGGCGAGGAGGGCCTGGGAAGCAGAGAATACAAGGGTTACGTTTGTGGGGATGTTCTTTTCCTTCAGGATGCGCACCGCGTTGATTCCTTCCTTGGTCATGGGGACCTTAACTACGATGTTGGGAGCCCAGGTAGCGAATTCCTCTGCTTCCTTTACCATGCCTTCCGTATCTTCGGAGATTGCTTCCACGCTTATGGGGCCGGAAACGATTTTCGCGATCTCAAGGATTACTTCCTTCTGGTCCCTTCCGGACTTCATGATGAGTGAGGGGTTGGTCGTAACACCGTCGCACATCCCAAGCTCAACTGCCTTCTTTATTTCTTCAACATCAGCTGTGTCCACGAAAAATTTCATATTTTTCACCCTTTGTTTTTCTTTATTTCTTCTTTTACTATTTTTGCAATTCCTTTTGAATCTAATTCATACTTGGCCATGAGCTCTGCAGCGGAGCCGGACTCGCAGAAACGGTTGTAGATTCCGTGCCTGCGCAAAACCGCATCGTTCTTGTAGGAAGAAAGCACTTCTGCAACTGCGCTTCCGAGGCCCCCAATTACTTGGTGCTCTTCTGCGGTTACTATGAGCCCGGTGTTCTTGGCCATTTCCTTGATTGTTGCCTCATCTATGGGCTTTATGGAGTACATATCCACTACTGCTGCGGAGATTCCTTCCTTTTCAAGCTCCTCTGCTGCAAGCAGGGACTGGTAGAGGATTGGGCCATTGGAAAGGATTGCAACATCCGTTCCTTCCTTGTAAATGTTGGAGCCGCCGAGTTCCATTGGGGTTTCTGCGTTGGTGAGGGTGGGGACTTTTTCCCTGCTTGTGCGCATATAGCCGGGCATCTTCTGCTCGTAAAGAAGCCAGGTGGCCTTCTTGGCCTGTTCAATGTCGCAGGGAACGAGCATGTTTATGTTCGGGAGGGAGCGTATGAGTGCGAGGTCCTCGAGAATCTGGTGGGATGCTCCATCCGGGCCCACGGTGATTCCGGTGTGGGATGCGTGGATTACTACGGGAACATTGTTGTAGCAGATAGAGACGCGGATTTGCTCCCAGTTCCTTCCTGGGGAGAATGCACCGAATGCGGAGATGAATGGGCGCTTTCCGCAGGAAGCAATTCCTGCTGCAACTCCTGCCATGTTCTGCTCTGCGATTCCCACCTGCACAAAGCGGCTTGGGAATTTCTCTGCAAACCAGTGGGTGCGGGAGGATTCTGAAACGTCTGCGGTGAGGGCCCATACGTTTGGATCTTTTTCGCCGAGTTCTACGAGAGCTTTGCCGAATCCGTCACGGGTGGCCTTCTTTTCTTCAGGGTTCTTGTTG
>JAQBFN010000027.1:0-7255 GCA_032123335.1 Microcaldota archaeon | reverse complement strand
CAGGGTATTTTTCCTTTATGAACTTCTTCAGGCCATCTTTTGCAAATCCAGGGCCCGCAACAATGAACTTCTCAGGATGTTTAGAAATATAAGATGCAATTTCCCCGTAATACTGCCTTACCTTTTCCTCGTAATTCCCTTCCCGCTTGCTTCCTGAGCAGGAGAGGGAAGGCCCATATGAAACTCCATACCCGCGAAGTATTGCAGTAGTTGCATCATTCTCATCCATTACAATGATGCGAACGAGAGGCCGCTTCGATTGCTCCACAGCTTTCTCAATGCGCTTAACCTCGTAATTCTTCCAGTTCTTTACAACCTTGAGCTTGCCTCCTGGCTCCAAATCAAAGGTATGGTATCTTCCCATCTGTATAAACTCTTCAGGAGAACCGGAAACAATTTTTCCCCCTACACGCAAACGGTTTGCAAACTCAGCAAACTCAACAGATTCCACTTCCAAAACAATGCGCACGGGTTTCTTTTCCTCTTTCCCATCCCCAAACCTAACACTGCGCATGGTCCGGGATTCGACCTTGTCACCTTTGCGCAGCACCCTTTCAAGATGCCACAAATCCTCCAGGGTTTCCAGGTGAAGCTTCATCTCACCCAGTTTCCTGTCGAAGTGGGTTATTCGCATAGGCTAGATTAGGAAATGAAAAGAATTAGAATGCTATGTGTGGGTGCTGAACATCCTTCCTGCCCTGTTCCTGAGGTCCCGGAACACCAGTTTTGCGTTAAGTACCCCATGCCTTATCTCATCCCTCACTATCTTCAGCTTGTATCCGAAGTCCCTCCTTGGGGCAACAGGCTTAAGCCTTCCCCTGTCCAGCTCAAGGAAGGTTTCGGTTTCTATCTTTACCGGCTCGTTCATGTATTCCTGCTCTCCCATTGCAGGCAGCACAGGTACCCTGTATTGCTGGTGGCGCATCATGTAAACAACATCCTTGCTTCCCATCCCTCCATTTTTCCAGAGGTGCTCCATCGCATTTTCACCCAAAATAAAAACAGTCCTTCCATATGCAAGGGGGCCGATCAGCCGCTCGTACCTCTTCATCCTGCCGTATACATGCGTATCATGGTCAAAGTACGGGAATGTCCCATACTTCTCATTCATCCTTCTTGCAAATGCGTAGCTTATGCAGTTTTCCCTCATCTGCGCGCCTTCTATTACCTGCGCGTCAAGGCCAACATTTATCTGCTCAGTCCCCTCCTTCCCCTTCTTTGCTTTTGCAATTTCAACATCGTGCGCTATCTCACCGACTTCCCTCTTTCCTTCTATGAGTTTTCCTTCCTGCTCAAGCTGCACCTCACCAACTTCCTTCCCCCCATCTTTTATCCTCTCAGTAACAAGCTCTCCTATCTTTCTCTGGAAGTACCCCTCCACTTTCGGGTCATCGAACCTGAGGAGGTAATCCACAAGCGTAGGGTTGTATTCCCCAACCCCATCCGCATATGTTTTTACGAATGATTTTATCGCCTGCCAGTTGTACTTGTACTCCCCTTTCTCATCCTTTTCCGAAAGCAGGTTCAGCAGCCCAACGGGCAGCCTGCCCACTATTACATTAAGTATGCACGAAGGGTGCGCAATCCCCAGCGCCATCTCATCAGTATTCCTCATTTGCTGGATATACTTGAGCACATTCCTTTTGTCCACGTTTGGCGCCAGCCCGGGCATCACATTAATTTTCTTGTCCTTGAGGAAATTCTTCCAGAAGCTCATCGCAGCCATCCTGCATGAAAACCAGAAATTCAGGTGCGGCCCATTTTCTGCCCCGGGAGTAAACGGCATCGTAAATTCCAGTGAGGGCACCTTCACAATTCCTGCATCCCTCTCCCTCTCCCTTATGTCATCCAAAGCAGTCAAGTGGATCCAGTTGTGGTAACCCGTTGCATCAATATCATAATGCCAGAGCATAAACCTGCGTATCACATCTTTCCTGCTGGATACTCCGTCGTCCCTGTTTTTGCCTTCATCTGCATTTTCCCCCCAGTGCCCATGGAGAACTGCAAAGAATTTGTTGGAGTCTTTCTTCCCTGAAACCTCCAGGACCTCGGAAGCCACATTCTCCGCCCAATCCTTTTTCTTTGAAAACCAGACGCTCCTTCTTCGCATAAGCTCTTTCTTTGAAAGCGTTCTTCCTTCTGCACTTGAGGTTGGGTCTGTGAAGAATGCGCTGGCCTTGAAAGTGCTGAACCTAAGGAAAACGAAGAAATTTGATTCGGAGCTATCCCTTGCCCTGTTCAGGATTATCTCGTCCTGGTTTGCAAGGTAGGGGTTGTACACAACATTCGCAATTCCTGCATCTTCCAGCCGTTTCTTTATGTACTCGGAGCCTACAATTGCCCCGTATCCGCTTACGTAGAGGCTTTGTGCCAGCTCAAGCGCTTTCCCGAACTTCCTTTCTTTGAACCTGTTGAATTCGCTTTTTGCAGAAGCAGTTTTAGGTTGATTGGATTTTTGGCAAAATCCAAAGCGGAAAAAATTTTCATTTTTTCCTGGTGCTTTCGCTGCAATCTCCGCAGCTTTCTCTCGTGGAGCCATAGCACCACCTCCACTATATTATATGTGGGGAAAAGTATTTAATTACGGCATATGGCCTGCAGGTTTTATGCACTCCGTATGCCCAGCTTTTTCATCATCAATTTCTTTTCCTTTTCAGGAATTGAGCGGTCATCCCTGAAGAAAGAGTTGAAGAATTTCTGCAGCATCTTTTTGGTTTTTGCAGGCTTCATCCTGTGCGCAGCAGCCAGGTGCTTCTCTGCCCCAGCATCATTCAGGAAAAGCAGCGCAACATAAAGCATAAAGTGGGATTCCGCATTCTTGTTGAGGACAAGCGCCTTCTTGAGTTCCGAGGCAGCTTCCTCAAACTCAAAAAGCCCCATATGTGACATGCTCTTTGCCTTGTGATACTTCTCGGTTCTTTTCAAATATAGGGCGCGCTCAAAGCACTCCAGCGCATACTCCTCATTTCCTTTCTCGTGGGAAACCATTCCCATAAGGAACCAGCCCTCCGGGTCGTTACGGTCAGTCTTTAGTCTTCTGCTCGCAGTTTTCCTCACCGCATCGACTTTGCCTTCCCTCAGCTTCTTGAGCACTGACTCCATAAAAATAGCTTCTTCTTTATGTTTTAAAAAGTATCTTACGCCTAAAGTAGCAGAACAGTGCCATTGTGAAGCGCTTGTGCCGCACTTCGTGCGCGCACTTCCCAATGTCAGCCCTGTAGTCTAGCGGTCAAGGACGCGGGACTTTGGATCCTGTAACCCCGGTTCGAATCCGGGCAGGGCTAAAATTTTTTGCTGCCGTGTTAAGCTAGGGTAAAAATTTTATAAAAACATAACCCGCGTTATGCCATCCTCGTCTTCTAGAGTCTGTGTTTCTATGTGTTAAATAGTGAGGTTTAAAAACCCTTCCCCTCCTAAATATAAACGTTCAGTTGGATAGTGATAATATGCCTGTAACGAAAAAGAAAAAGCCAAAACTCTCAGTCGTGCCAACTAAGATAGAAGGCACACCCAGCACTAATCACACTCTTGAATCCATAAGCCGCTCTGTGACTATGGCTAAGAATGCAGACAACCACCACAAGTACGCAGTGCATGCACAGAGGGACTATACTGTTACCAAGAACTGGGAATCCCTCCCGATTTACCATCAGGGGGATCACATGCCCAAGATGGAGCTTTTCAAGAACTTTAAAAGAACAGTAAACAACGTCCTCTGATTTTTCTGAAAAACTATTCCATTTCTATAGTAGAAGGCGGCTTATTCGTAATGTCATATACTACTCTTCCAGCGCCGGATACCTCATTCGTAATCCTGGTTGAAATAGCTCCAAGAACCTGGTGCGGAATCTCTGAAAAGTTAGCAGTCATGCCGTCCAGGCTCCTCACTGCACGTACAATAATGGTGTATTTGTAGATTCTTTCATCGCCCGCAACACCTACTGTTTTCGTAGGAAGCACCGCGGCAAAATACTGCCAGGGCCTCTCCATCAGTTCCTTTGCAGAAGCAGCATCAATCTCCTCTTCTACAATTGCGCAGGCTTCACGCGCAATTTCCAGCCTTTCGCGGGTAATTTCCCCTACAATACGTACTGCAAGTGCGGGCCCGGGAAACGGCTGCCTTTCGAATATATGCCTGGGCAATCCCAACTCCTTTCCAACCATGCGCACCTCGTGCTTATACAGTTCGCGCAAAGGTTCGCAGAGCTCCAGCCCCATCTCTTCCGGGAGCCCACCCACATTATGGTGGCTCTTGATTGTGTCCCTTCCTGCTCCCCCACTTTCAATCCAATCGGGCGCAATCGTGCCCTGTATAAGCACTTTGGCCCCACTTCCCTTTGCATTTTCCTCGAATATACGAATAAACAGCTCCCCTATAATCTTCCTTTTTTCCTCCGGGTCGGAAACACCCACCAGCTTCCCAATAAAGCGCTCACTCTCATCCACCACAGTAAGCGGAAACCCTGCCTTTTCCGAGGCTTCCTTCACATTCACTGCCTCATCCTTGCGCATGAATCCAGTATCCACGAAAATAGCTGTAAGCTGCCCTGGAATTGCTTTCGCCGCAAGCGCGGCAGCAACCATCGAATCCACTCCCCCGGATACTGCTATAACTGCCTTCTTTTCCCCGACCTTTTTCTTTATTTCTTCTACTGCTTCAGGAATGAAAGTTTCAGGATTGAATGCCATGTGGAAATTTGGGGGGCAGTTCTTTTAAAACAACTCCCGTTGAAATCCAGTTATGCAGGTTATTGCTGACCTTCACCTTCACTCTAAATATTCCAGGGCCACCAGCCCGCACTCTGATTTAGGGGGGCTTGCGGAATGGGCCCGCATAAAGGGAGTAGGGCTCCTTGGAACAGGGGACTTTACGCATCCAAAGTGGCTCAAGGAGCTCAGGCAGGGCCTCAAGCCCTCCGGGGAAGGGATTTTTGAGCACCAGGGCATAAAGTTCATGCTCACGGTGGAAGTGAGCAACATATTCGAATTGGAGGGGCAGGAGAGGACAAAGAAGGTCCACACAGTTCTTTTTGCGCCTTCCTTTGAGGTTGTGGAGCAGATTAATGATGCAATCAAGTCCTATGGAAACCTTGCTGAGGATGGAAGGCCCATCCTCATGATGGATATTGCAGAACTCCTGGATATAGTTGAAGGAATCTCCAAGGACGTGATGTTTATTCCCGCACATGCTTGGACTCCCTGGTTCGGGATATTCGGCTCCAAGAGCGGGTTTGATTCCCTGGATGAAGCATTCGGGAAAAAGGCCTCCCACATAAAGGCAATCGAAACAGGGCTTTCCAGCGACCCGGAAATGAACTGGATGCTTAGCTCCCTGGATAATGTTTCCCTTATTTCAAACAGCGATGCACATTCCCCCCAGAAAATTGCAAGGGAAGCGAACGTGTTCGAGCTTCCGGAAATCACCTACAAATCCATAACCAACGCAATCATCACACGGGAAGGGTTTGAGAAAACCTATGAATTCTACCCGGATGAGGGAAAGTACCACTGGGACGGGCATAGGAAATGCGACATATGGATGAACCCGGTTGATGCAAGGAAGCTTGGAAACAAATGCCCCAAGTGCGGCAAGCCCCTCACTGTAGGGGTTATGCACCGGGTAGTTGACCTTGCGAATCGGGAGCAGGGGTACAAACCCAAGGGTGCAGTCCCATTCACCAGTTTAGTTCCACTCACCACAGTAATCGCTGCTGTGCGCGAAAGGGGAGATCAGACCAAGGGAGTGCGGGATGAATACTTCAAGCTCATAAAGTACTTCGGAACCGAGTTTAAGGCACTTGAAGCGCCCAAGGAGGAATTGCGCCTTGCAACGGATAAGGGACTTGCGGATGCAATCGTGAATGCGCGCGAAGGAAAAGTGCACTGGAGGCCAGGCTATGATGGGGTATTTGGGGAGCTTTCCTTCAGCAAAGTTGAGCAGCCCGCGTACTCAGTACAGGGGCAGAAGAGCCTGATGGACTTCTAATAGCCTTTTAACTATTTTTGCCTAATTCTACTCCAAGGTAATACTTATGGAGCTTCACGAACGAATATTCGAGCTTGCGCTGAACAGGTTATTCTTCATGCCCTCAAACGAGATTTACGGCTCGGTTTCCGGGTTTTATGATTACGGGCCAATCGGGTGCCAGATAAAGAAAAACCTGGAAAACCTCTGGAGGAGAAAATTCCTGGTTGAAGAAGGTTTCCTTGAGATTGAGAGCACGATTGTAACCCCGGAGGTGGTGCTGGAGGCGAGCGGCCATGTGGAGAAGTTCACGGATCCGGTTGTTTCCTGCAAAAGCTGCAACACAAAGCTCCGCGCAGACCACCTTGTGGAGCGTGCACTAAATGTAAAATGGGACATGAAGCTCGAATCAATAGACACGCTTATCCGGGACAATGGGCTCAAGTGCCCCGCGTGCAAGGAAGGCGAGCTCTCCGATGCGTATAATACTAATTTGATGTTTGAAACTGGAATCGGTGCGGATTCCACGCACGCATTCCTCAGGCCGGAAACTGCCCAGGGAATCTTTACCTCTTTCCCGCGTGTATTCAGGAACCAAGGCTCCAAGCTCCCCATGGCCGTAGGGCAAATAGGGAGGAGCTTCAGGAACGAGATTTCCCCACGCAAGGGATTGGTGCGAATGAGGGAATTCACCCAAATGGAGTTGGAGTTTTTCTTCAACCCCTCAAACATTGAAATGGAAGGATTTGATGGAGTGAAGGATAAGAAGGTAAAGATGCTCAGGAGGGGAGCGGAAAAGCCCGAGTGGGTCACAGGAACGCAGATGACTACTGAAGGGATTGCAAACCAAATCATGGCTTATTTTATAATCAGGGAATGGGACTATTATGTGGATGTGGGGCTTAATCCTGAGAAGATGTGGTTCAGGCACCTTGGAGAGAACGAAACCCCGCATTATTCCCAGAGCAACGTGGACCTGGAAGTTGAAACCTCCTATGGAGTAGTGGAGATTTCTGGAAATGCATACCGGACTGATTACGACCTTTCCCAGCATAAAAAGTTCAGCGGAAAGGAACTCGAAGTCTTTATCCAGGATGAAGGGAAGAAGATCCTTCCGCATGTTGTTGAGGTTTCGATGGGAGTGGATAGATTAATTTTCTGCCTGTTGGAGCACAGGTTCAGGGAGAAAACAAAAGAAAAGGAATGGGAGTGGTTTGACTTGCGCGCCGCGGTTGCGGCCGAGGGGGTTGCGGTGTGTCGCCTGGTGAGGAGGGCCGAGCTTAGGGAGGG
>JAQBFN010000026.1:0-27440 GCA_032123335.1 Microcaldota archaeon | reverse complement strand
AGGAGGCAGGAGAGGAATGCGGAATAGATTGCGAGTGCCTGAGCGGATTGTGCGAAAATGGGGTTTGCGTTCTTTGCGAAATAGATGCGGATTGCCCGGATGATGAGGAATGTTCCAATGGGTTCTGCGAAAAGGTGGTGTGCCCGTGCGGGGTTGTGCAGAACCATGCATGCAATCATTATGAGTGCTGTTCGGATTCGGATTGTGAAACAGATGAGTTCTGCATAGGCCTGGAGTGTGTGCCCAAGGAACTGGAGATTATACTTATTGATGGGGAACTGTTTGTTGGGGAAGAAGGGCTTTTCCAGATTATTAACAACAAGGGGGAAGAAGTTCCGTTTGCGGATGTATTTACAAGTGAAGAAGATACGGTTGCGGATGAGCATGGATATGCATCACTCCCGTTTACTGTTGATGGGCTTGTTTATGCGGATGCCGAAGAATACCAGCAGGTTGCGAAGCTGTTTGATGTTATCCAGATTGGAATTATTGAGATTCTTGCTGAAGATGTGGTGGTGGGGGAGGAGACTACTATTGCTGTTTTGGATCAGGATGGAAACCCGATCATGGGTGCGGAAGTAACCATTGAGGGGAACGTGTTCATCACGGATGGGAATGGGCAGGTGAGGTATACGTTCAAGACTCCCGGCACAAAGGTAATCATGGCAAGCAAACCGGGATACCTGATAGGGGATACTGAAATAGATGTTGGGGAGCCGGGCGCAATTCCTGTTGAAGGAGTGTGCAGGTTCCCATTCTGGCTCGGGTGGTTCAGCATCCCGGCTCCGGATACGGTGTACCTTTGGGTTTTCTCGCTGCTGCTGGCTACCCTCAACTTCTTTGCATTCGGGAGAAGGATAAAGAGAGACTTCCTGAAACATCTGCTGAAGCTGGGTTTCAGGGACTGGAAGATGGAGTTGAAAAGCAAACGGCGGGAGATGTATTTCAAGGGCCTGGTTTATTCGTTCCTTCCAATCCTGCTTGCGCTTCCGGGAGTTTACATAATGAATATCTGCTTCATGAGCAACATTGTGCTGCTGGAAGCAATTGCAGAGGCAGCAATAATATTCAAAAGGAAATTTGGAAAGAAAAATAAAACGGATGACGAATTAGACAAAATGATGAAAGAAGTTTAGCTACTTTCTCTTTTTTCCGCGTTTTTTCCTGGAAGATTTCTTTGGGGAGCGCTGAAGCTTCTTTGCATCCTCCATGAGCCTTTTGCGCTGGGAAGATTTTTCTTCAACTGAAGCCTTGTGCCTCCTGCTCTTTTCCTTTGCAGTTGCAACAACTTCCTCGAATTCCTCGCCCTCTTCACTCATCTGCCTGTACTTGGACATCAGCTCTGAGCTTTCGCGCATCAGCTGCTTTATGCGGTCGCGCACATCAGTAATCTTCTCATCGATGCCTGCGTCCTCCATTTCAAGGGCGCCAAGGTTCTCGCGGTACTTGCCTTCGGCAACATCAAGCTCCTTCAGGTACTTGCGCACGTAGTCGATTTCTGCTGCTTTCTTTATGCGCTCCAGTTCCTCTTCGCTCTGCTGGACATATTCCTGGATTTCGTCCATCTTGCCCTGGTAATCATCAGAGTAGTCTTTGAACCATGATTCTATTTTTTCTATTTTTTCGAGTTCCCCGCGGAGTTCTTCAAGGCTGTGCATTCTCCTTTCCAGGGTGGACTGGATATGCTCAACACGCTCGGAGATGATTGTGCGGGAATCAACAAGGTCATCCAATGATTCTTCCACTGTGCGGACCTTTTCTTCCATGTCATCCAGTGCAGCTCTTCCCGCTTCAAGGGTTTCCTTGAGCTGGGATTCTGTGTGGTTCATGGACTGGAGCATGTCGCGAAGCTGCATCATGCGGCTCCTGTCGCGCATTACCTCATCTTCACCTTTTGAAAGTTCCTCATTGAGCTCTTCGCTTGCTTCTCTGAGGTTGCTCCATCCGTCATCAAGGCCTTTCTTGGTTTTGGAAAGCACTGCGCCTGCTTCTGTGTCGAATTTTTTGAGCGCTTCCTGCATCTGGTCTATCTCATCTATCTTTTCCGGTAGGGTGGCCATGCGCTCTTTTGCCTCAAGAATTCGCTTCTCCTTTTCCAGGAGTGCGTATTCAAGGTTGTCCAGAGTCGCCTCGAATTCCTTTTCCAGTGAGAGGAATCCTTCTCTGTGGACTCGCTCCTTCTCGCTTTCAAGGGTTTTGATCTCCTCCTTTCCTTCACGGATAAGGTGGAGATAATCATCAAGGCGTTCCCTTAACTGGCCAGTATGCTTTGGGGGGAGATTAAGGTATTTGCTTTTCTCAAGCTTCTTTTTCATGGGTTTGGAAGGCTCCGTAACTACTGCCATGGGCGGAAGGGATTCAACCCTCTTGGGCGGCCTGGGAGCAGGGGTTTCTTCAACCACTACCTCATCTTCCTCATCAATGGTGAGCCGGGGGACTTCCGTCCTGCCTTTTTTTGAGGTTTTCCTGGATTTGTTCTTGCCAAGAATCCCTGAGAAAATTGATTTTTGCTTTGGGCGGAGGGAAGCGACCTGCCCGATTTGCTCTCCAAGATCTGCTGGCGCTTCTTCAGTCATCTGAAGCTCGATTTCTTCGGGCTCTTCCCTTCGAGGTTTGGAATAATTAGGTTTCCTGGGGGCAGGGGATTCATCCATTACCCAGGAGGCATGGAGCGAACCCATCCTGTGGACAAGGGTTACAACGCCTTCTTCCTCCAGGATGTGGAGCCATTTTTCCACTTCCTTGCGGTTCATTCTCAGTTCTTTTGAAAGTTTTCCAACTTCCACTTCTTTTCTTGTAGAAAGTATGTCAATGAGTTTGTCTATGTCCGTTGCAATAAGAAAGTCTTCCTCATCAACACCTATCAAACATACACCTCATTCGGCTACCATGGAAAATGCTCCAGAGAGCTTCATCCTTGCCCTCCTGAATGCTTCCCTTACCGCAGATTCATTGGTCTTCCCGCCGTAAACGCGGACAGTGAAGAGAGCCTGGTTTTTCTTGAGCCTTGCGGCCCTGTCCATGGGCTTCCCAAAAGCCTTTCTCATTCCTTTCTGGATACGGTCTGCACCCGCACCTGAAACCATCTTGTTTTCGCGGATGATGTGGTGGGGGTAAACTCTTACAATGAAATAGTAGTTTCCAGGCATCTTGGTTTCCAGCACCTTGTTTGTGGACTGCCTTGCTGCCTCGATTGCATTGTCCCTCAGTATAAGAATGTCGTCTTTCAGTGCAAGATGGTAAACTGCATCATAATCATCCTTGTCAGTGCCCATCCTGTGCTGGTTCAGCTCCTTGTGCGGCATTGTCTTTATGTATGACTTCCTTGGCCTTCTCTTTGAAAACCTTGTCCATGCAACTTTGTTGCCGTCTCTTACGCATCTAGCGGGTCTAATTGCCATGTGAATCTCCCTCTCGGTACAGTTGTTTATTTAACTAAAAAAATATGTGTAGGATTATTTATAAAGGTATCAGGATGGCGCTTCAGAGCTCAGGCGGGCCTATCCTGCCGAAAACTTTTGTGCTTTTCTTGTTCTGGTCCGTGTTTACGAAAACGCGCCTTTTCTTCTTGAGTAGTTCCTGGACCTTGGAAGGAGATTCCCCGTCCAGGTAAACATCAAATACATCATCCAGGGAGCCCTTGAATCTGGGGGTTATTTTTCCTACTATCAGGCGCTTCTTTTCCTCGAACTGCTTGAGATCAAGCTTGGCGGGAAGGTCCACTACTACCCTGGCGTCAATCTTCAGGAGGCGCTTGATTAGTTCTGGGTCGGGCCTTACCTCCACCTGCACATACATGATGAAGGTGAGGTGATCGTAGATATCAAAGTTGGTTTTCTTTCCATTGAGTGCATCCAGGTCCACTATGTGGACAAGTTCGATGCCGAGGCGCTCGCGAAGCCGTTTTGCGATTTTAATTGCGCTTCCCATGGGCTTGAGGGTGCCGAGGCGCTTGGTGTATGCCTTCTTTCCCTTCAGGTAGATAATGGGTACTTCCATGGTCATGCGGAAACACCTCCTTTGGGAATAATCCTCTGGAATATGGGCGGAACGATTACTGTGGTGATGAATGCCATTGCTGAAATTATTGAGTATTCAGGAATTGAGAGTGCTCCGCTGCTAAGCCCGAATACCGCGATAATGAGTGCGACTTCTCCGCGCGGGGACATTCCGAACCCCACAAGCACGGAATCCCTTGCATTGAGCTTGGAGATATGTGCACCCAGGCCGCACCCAACCAGCTTTGTGAGAACTGCAATTACTGAGATGATGATTATGGGCCAGAAGAACTGGATTACCGAGCCCACGTCCACAAGCATTCCCAGGGAAATGAAGAACACCGGGATGAAGATGAGTTCCAGGGAGCGGGTGCGCCTGTCTATCTCTTCTGCATGCTGGCTGTAGTTGAGGAGCACTCCTGCAAGAAACGCGCCTACGATGCTTGAAAGGCCGATGAATTCCGCAATGTATGCATAAAGGAATACGAATGCGAGTACGTAAAGGAGGGTTTTTTCCTTTATTTTGAGAACATTTACCTTCTTATCCACAAAATATTTGCCTACTATAGAGCCTCCAAGCAGGAAGATGAATGCGTAGACAAGGACTGTGATGAAAGGCTCAAGGGCTGCCGCATCCAGGGAAGTCGGGATGTTTATTACAAGGGAGAGGATGAGGAGGGAAAGTATGTCATCGATGATTGCAGCGCCCATAATCATCTGGGCAAACTTTTCATCCATGAGCTTCATTTCCTTGAGGATGGCTGCGGTTACGCCCACACTTGTTGCGGTGAGGGCTGCACCCATAAACAATGCGTAAAGGAATGCGCCTCCTGTGTATACTGCAAAGAAATAGCCCGCAATAAACGGGAAAAGGATTCCTAATATTGCAACTATGAAATTCTCTTTTGTGAATATCTTGTTGATGCTGGATTCAAGGCCCACCTTGAACATCAGGATGATTGCACCAAACTGCGCGAATATTTCCACAAGTTCCATGTGCTGGAAAATCTCCGGTGGCTCGTGCGGAAGGAAAGGAAGCGCTGTTAGGCTGGGCCAGATCAAGTGAAGGAAAGATGGGCCCATAATTACCCCTAATAGCATGAGGATGAGTACGGTGGGCTGCTTGAGGAATTTTACGATACTGTATGCGAGAATTGCAAGCAGAATCAGGAACATCATTTCAAAGATGAGATGCTCTTCCCCTGCTTCCCCTGGGAATATGCTTGTGCGGATTACGGATATAAAGAGGATTAGGAATAGGGCTATGATTGAGTAGTAGAACAGTGGCTGCAGTACTGCCTTCTGCATTTTTCCGAGCCCTTTCAGTATCCTTTTTGGCATGTTTATTTACCCGTTATTTTGCTTATTGCTTTTGGAAGTGTTGTAGTTTCTTCCTTTCCGGTTTTCATGTTGCGGAGCGTTACTTTCTTGCTTTCCGCTTCCTTTTGACCGAGTATAATTACCCAGGGGATTATGAGGGCACGCGCATAATCGAATTGCTTCTTGATGTTTCTTCCAATTAGGTCGGTTTCTGCTGCGATGCCCTTCTTTCTTAGGGTTTTTGCGGTTTGCAAGCCTTCCTTGTAGAATTCTGGGAGGGTTGCAACGAAAACCTGGGTGTAGGTTTTCTTTTCTTTTTCTTCCCCAAGCAGGAGAAGGATGCGCTCGATTCCCAGGCTTACTCCTACTGCGGGTGCGCCCTGTCCATATAGCTCAAGGAGGCCATCATAGCGTCCTCCGCCTGCAAAGCTTCCCTTGTACTCCCCGGTTCCCTTAAACTCATACACTGTTCCGGAATAGTAGCCAAGGCCGCGCACTAAGGATGGATCGAATGTGAATTTGGGGAAAAGTTTCTGGAGCTCGCGCACTTCAGCTACGCCTTCTGGTGCATATTTTTCCAGCGCATCCAGCTTTTCATTGTTTGTGCCTTTCATGTTGAAGATTGGCAGAATTTGGTCTGCGTATTCCCCGAACATGGGCTTGAGGGTTGTGTATACGGATTTGTATCCGATTTTGTCTATTTTATCCAGAATGCGGAAGATTTCGTTGCGCTTTCCAGAAATTCCGAAATATTCCAGGAGTGAATTGAGTATCTTGCGGTTGTTCAGGAGGACTGTAAAATCCTTTATGCCAAGGCGGGTGAGGGAAATGGATGCCATTTCCAGGAGCTCGGCTTCTGCACGCATGGAGGCGGAACCTACGATGTCCGCATCTGCCTGCCAGAATTCCCGGAACCTGCCTTTCTGGGGCTCTTCCCGCCTCCAGACCGGACCTATTTGGTATCGCTTGAAGGGTTTGGGGAAGGAGGTGTTTGCGGCTACTCTGGAGAATGGGACTGTGAGGTCGAAGCGCATTGCTAAGTCTGAGTTGGAGATTTCGAACAGCTGCCCGGCTATTTCATCCCCTGATTTTGCCTTGAGGGTGCTGAGATACTCTAGGGCAGGGGTTTCCAGGGGCTGGAAGCCGAATTCCCTGTATGTTTCTGCTATTGTTGCGAAGGCCTTCTCCCTCTGCATCATCTGCGGGGGAAGGAAGTCCCTCATTCCTTTCGAACGCTTCATAGAGCATTACCTCTAGCTGCTATCAAAAACAAAGGGAAGCTTTATATATTAAAGGGAATCGGATTGAAATGTAACCATGGTTACATAACAGAACTGCCCGACAAAGATGTTAAAAATAAGAACAGGGCCAGATGGCCCCGCCATGATTGTGTTGCTCCTACTTTTTTGGTTTTGGTTTTTTCTTGGCCATTCTCTGACCTCCGGCCCCGCCTTCAGCAAACCCATGCGGGCCGGCCGAAAATTAATGGTCCATGCCATCACGGCGTTACCTGTTGTTTTCTGGGAGAAACAAGATAAATACCTTCATTTCCTATTCTGAAAAATTCCAACGTCTATATACCGAAGTGAAAAAAACGACAATTTTGCTTAAAAACAACGTTGCAAAAACAGCATTTTTAAAGCATTAAGCCCAATACCTAGCCCTAGGGTGGGGCTAATGATTATCGGATTGACTGGAGAGAATTGCGCAGGCAAGGGAACAGCTGCAGAATACCTCAAATCCAAAGGATTCATTTACCGTTCCCTTTCTGATGTACTTCGCGAGGAGCTTGCTGCAGAAGGCAAGGAAATCACCCGAGAAAATCTAATTGAGAAGGGAAATTCACTCCGTGCAGAGCATGGGCCTGCCGCACTCGCAAAAAAAACAGTTGAGAAACTCGAAAAAGACAGGAATTATATCATAGATTCAATCCGGAATGCTGCAGAAGCGCAGGAAATCAAGTCCTTCCCGAATTCCACTCTTGTTTATGTGTGTGCACCTCCGGAAACAAGGTTTGAGCGCATGAAGGCCCGGGGAAGGGAAAGCGACCCGCAAACTTTTGATGAATTCCAGGTTCTCGAAGCAAAGGAGATGAAAAATGAGGACAGGACCAAGCAGAGCCTGGTGGAAGCATTTGAAATTGCAGACCTAAAGCTGGAAAACAACGGGACGATTGGAGAACTGCACAAAAAAATAGAAGAAATGCTTAGCTCACTCTGAGAAGCTTTCCTCGCCTTCTTCCATATCAGAAAAAGATTCCGCATTCATTGCAGGAACCTCTTTAGAATCCTCTTTCTTCACCGGCTCTTCTTTTGCAGGTGCCTTCCCCGGCTCAAAATATGCCCTGAATTTATCAGTAAGGAAAAGCTTGGAGCTCCTCCCGTATTTCCTCTGGAGGATGAATCCATTCTCAACCAATTCCCTCACATCATCGTAAATCATAGTTCCTATGCGCTTCACAACTTCAGATTTGAGGATTCCGTTGTGCTTCGCAACATATGAGAGGGTGCGCAATGCGGACTTGCTTATGGTTGCGGACTGCGCAAACTGCTTCACGAAATCAACATAATCATCCTTGACGCGCATAAGGTAAGCTCCGTCCACCTCAGAGATTTCCAGGGAGCTTCCGTTTTTATCATAAACTTCCTGGAGCTCTTCAATCATCCCCCGGATATGGCCTGCTGAAGCTATCCCGGTAAGTTTCTTGAGCTCAGGGACTGAAAGTTCCCTCCCGCTCATGAATAGTGCCGCTTCTATCAGGCGCTTGGGTTCCATCCGTTCACCTTTATGAAGATTTCTCCCCAGAACTGGTCCTGCTTGAGCCCGACTGCCTTTTCCTGCGCAAGATGCAGCAGCGGCGAGAGCGTGAGTATTGTTTCCTTGGGGGTTTTCTGCTTTACAAGGGTTGAGAATAGCACCAGGTTTTCCCCGTCCATCTGCGCCTTCATCCTGGAATATAGCTTCTCCATTTCCTTCTCAATATCATACTCCTGAATGGGCATCTCCATTATTTCCCTTGTCTTTATTTTCGGCTTCCGTATGTTCTCCTCATCATCGTACTTGATTACGCGCTCCATTTCCCCTATGAGCTCCTTGAGGGTAATTGGTGCCTTTGGGGGGATTCTCGCCTTTATCTGTAGTGCAGGGATTTCACCTTCAAATGCAATGGGCTCTGGAGGCATCTCAATCTCCTCCGGCTCCTCGTACAACCTGAGCGCGTTGCTCTTGTATTTGAGGAGGATTGCAGAAGCAAGAATTATGTTTGCAGGAATATGGAAATCAAATTTCTTCATCTCCTTTACCATTTTCATGAACCCGTCCGCCACCGCCACGATTTCAATGTCCCAGGGGTCCAGCTTCTCACTTATCACTAGGTCTATAAGGAGCTGCTTCCAGCTGGGCTTTCGCACGATGGAGGGGAGGTCCATATACAGAATTATGTTGGAAGAGTTATAAATCTTTACTGTTTTTTATCTTTAGAAGGGTGCGATTTATGCGAAAGATGAAAGCAGACATACTGGATGGAAAGGAGCCTCTCTCACAGGCACTGGATTTGATATTGAACAGCGGGACCGCGGTGATGATTACCCAGAACGGAAAATACTATGGGCTTATAGACGACAGGGACATACGCCCAAACATAAGCGATTCCAGCAAGACCAAAGCGATAAGCGCTGCAGTCCGCGCCCCACACCTCACGGAAGAAATGCCGCTTGAAGATTACATGCGCGCATTCATGGCAGGCCACTTCAAAGCGCTCCCCATAGTGGAAAAGGGCAAGGTTACCGGTGCCGTAAGCCGTGCAGATGTGATGGAAGAGATGGCCCGGCTCGGGAATGTGCCCAAAACCAGCGTCTCAGCGCTCATGGCAAGTCCCATCTACACAATAGATGAGAAGGAAACAGTCGGGGTTGCAAGGGGGCTGATGAAAAAGCTTGGGGTGCACCACCTAGCAGTAACCAGGGGGGGCAAGGTTGTGGGCTCGATTTCCCCATTCGACCTTACAATGCTTGTGCTCAAGCCAAAGGGAAGGCAGAGATTCATGCTCAGCTCGGACATCGAGCACCCGGATACCCGATTCGTGAAGGATTACATGAGGGAAACGCTTGTTACAGTAAGGGCAAGCGAGCCCCTTGAAAGCGCGGTGCGCAAGATGGCCGGGGAGAATGTGTCCAAGCTGATTGTGCTGGAAGCCGAGCGCGCAATAGGTGTACTCACTGCAATGGACGTGATGAAGTTCATGCTCAGCCTCATTGTTGAGGGGCCTTCAGTATTCATAAGCGGGCTCCCTGAAGACGATATGTTCTATTACCAGGACATAACGGAAACCATGAAAGAAACCGTGAAGAAGTACACGCGGACCTTTGAGCTCGGAGATTTGAATATCCACTTCAAGAAGGGAAAGTCAACCTACCAGATGAACACAAAGCTTGATGTTGAGAATGGAAACCTCGTAGTGCAAAGTGAGGGATATGAGCTTAAAACAGTCGTGAACAAGAACGTGTCCGAAATAAAAAGGCTTCTGGATAAAAGAAAGAATTATAAACGAGATAAAAGGAAACATTACATGACAGAGGGCTTCTATGAGAGGACAGGTTAGCAATGAATTGCTTGTGGTTGTCGGCTTCATACTCCTTATACTAATTCCACTGCTCTACATCATGTTCTTCAAGATGGATGCGATACGCGCAGACCTTTCAATGCTCCAGGTGCACTTCTCTGTTGCCCGCATCGCCTTCCTTATAAACGCGGTCGGGTACATGGGAGACGGCTCTGCTGTTATTACTGAAATCTACATTCCTGAAACCGTTGAATCCGTAACGATAGGGGGAAGTACTGAGCATGAAGTGGTTTTCAGCATGCTTAGCCAGGGGCAAACCAATGAGATTGTGCAGCCCACCGCATTCCCGATAGAAGTTACTGATGCGCCTGGAGAAACCCTCCAATTTGCAGATGAGGAATATCCAGGGGGCGGAAGGTACAGGCTGGAAATGGAAAACGTGGGCGGAACTGTGGTTCTTTCAGCACAGCCCGACCCTGGAAATCCTTAGAGAACTCTTTTTCCCTTTACTTCTTTTACAACTTTTGAATCATCCACAACAAGGTTTCCGCGCAGGACTACCTTCTTCACTCTTCCCTTGAGCTTAAATCCTTCATAGGGGGTCCAGCCGCACTTGGATTCAAATTCATCCGCGCTTACTTTCCATCCTTCCTCCAGGTCAACAAGCGTAATGTCCCCATCATATCCTTTTCCTATTCTTCCCTTGGAACTGAGGCCGAATATTTTTGCAGGGTTTTCCGCCATCCTGTTGATTATCCAGGGCAGTTCGACCATTCCCTTATTGTATGCATTCAGGAAGAGCGCGAGGGTGGTTTCCAGCCCCGGGAATCCTGCTGCACCCTTCTTCTTGTCCTGCGGGGTGTGTGGGGCATGGTCGCTTCCCACTGCATCCACAAAGTAAAGTGCGCCCCAGAGTTCCCTCCGGTCCGCTTCGCTCCTGAGCGGAGGGTAAACCTTGGAGGATTTCTTCAGCCGTTTTCCGTCTTTGTCTATTGAAAGGAATAGGTGGTGTGGGGCAACCTCAACAAAGGATTTTTTCCAGATTTTTGCAAGGTGCACTGCCTCAAATGTAGTGGTGTGCGCAAAGTAAACCACTCTATCTGTTTGCTCTGCAAGCAATCTTGCCTTTTCAACCGCAACCTTCTCCGCAATCTCTGCCCTGCCTTTTTTCATTTTTTCTGTTGCTTCCAGCGTTTCCTTATCTTCCGCGTGCACTATCAGCGGCTTTTCCTTCGGGAAGCTGGAAAAATGCTTCAGAATGCTGTAAACATCATCTACAAGAAGATTTCCGGTCGTTTCCCCCATGCATAATTTCAGGGATTTTGGTTTTGCTTTTTTTATTTCTGCAAAATTGTTCTTTGCTGCACCGAAGTGGATTCCATAATCACAAACCGCTTTCTTTTTTGCAATCTCCTGCTTCTGTTTGAATGCTTTCGCGGTTGTGGTGGGCGGCTTTGTATTCGGCATATCCAAAACGGTTGTGAACCCGCCTGCCAATGCCGCTCTGGTTCCACTATGAAAATCTTCCTTGTATGTGAGCCCGGGGTCGCGCAGGTGCACGTGCGGGTCGATTAACCCGGGAAGAGCAAAAAGCCCTTTTGCATCTATTCCTTCTCCCCTGAACTTCCCAATCCCCGCAATTTTGCCTTTCTCAATAAGAATATCTTTTGCAACTATCTTCCCGCCCAGGTAAAATTTAGCATTATTTATTATCATCTTCAACCCTCAAAGAAAGATAGGATTAAGGAAATATAAAGTTATCTAGAGCGGGATTGGAATAATAAGTGCGAACTGTTTAAGGAACAGTATCCATGCTTTGTTGTACCACTTGGTCCTCTTCACAATTACTTTGAGCAGGTCCTTGAATGCGTCCTTTTCTCCCGGGCCCATCTTGCTGTCAGTAACCTTCTTGTGCTCTTTTCCATCCACAACAGTTATTTCCTCCTGCTTCCCGATCTGCTTGTTTGCCTGCTCATACCATGGAGGGAGAGAACTCCTCTTTTTGCGGATTGCCTTGATGAAATCTGAAGTTTTGACTTTTCTTTCCTTTCCGCTTTTGAATGCTTCTCTCCAGGGAATTGCGGATGCTTCTTCCACAATTGCTTTTAGGTCTGCAGAGGCATAACCTGAAGTTGCCATTGCAAGGCGCTTATATGGGATTCCTTTGCCAACTGGCCTCTTTTTTGCGTGGATTTTGATAATTGCTTCCCTTGAGCCAAAGTCTGGTTCAGGAACATATAGCGTTTTTCCGAAACGGCCGGACCTCCTAAGTGCAGGGTCAATATCCCAGGGGGCGTTTGTTGCTGCGATTATGAGGACGTTTTGGTTGTTTGCTTCAACACCGTCCATCTCATACAGCATCTGGTTTACTGCCATCTTCATGTATTGTGCCCCTTCCTGGGCATCCCTCCTTCCTCCAATGGCATCTATTTCATCGAAGAAGAGGATGCATGGTGCATTTTTCCTTGCAGTCTCGAACACTTTGTGAATATTTTTTTCTGTATTACCAACGTACATGTCCAGCAGGTCTGAAAGCTTGGCATTGATGAATGCAGAGTCGCATTCTCCCGCGGCAGCCTTTACAATGTATGTTTTTCCGCATCCGGGAGGCCCATACATGATGATTCCTCCCCCTCCAAGCTTCCCATATTTCCTTGCAAGCTCGGGCTTTGCCATCGGGTAAATAACTGCCTCGCGGATTTCCTCTTTCATCTTTTCCATTCCCGCGACATCAATGAAGTTCATGTCTGGTTTTCTAAGGACCTTGATCTCTGAGGTTCCGCCTTCCTTGCTTCCGCCTCCTCCGCCCCCTCCGGAGCTTGCTGCCTGCTTCTTGGTTTTTGCGGATTCTAGGTGGCTCTTTGCTTCTGCAAGCTCGGGATTCAGCTCCAGGGCTTTCTCATAATCAGAAACTGCGCCGTCCACATCCCCAGCATATTCAAATGCAAGGCCCCTGAGGTGGTACGCTTCCGAGAAATCGGGCTTGAGCTGCACAACTTTTGTGAAATCCTCCACTGCCTTTTCATAATCTTCCAGGGAAGCGTAGGAAAGTGCGCGGTTGTAGTAGGCCTTGAGGTAATTCGGGTTCAGCATGATTGCTTTATCGTAATCCTTGATTGCGCTTGTGTAATCCTGCTTTCTGTAGAATGCGTCACCCTTGTTGTTGAAGATGATTGGGTTCTTCGGGTCCAGCTCCGCGGCCTCCGTGTAATCCGCAATGGACTTATCATAGTTCTTGAGCTGGTAGTAGCTTAATGCACGGTTGAAATATGCTTCAGAAAAGAGGGGGTTGAGCAGAATTGCCATGTTGTAGTTCTCGATTGCCTTCTCGTAATCCCCCTTCTCATAATAGTCATTAGCAATCTTGTAATAGCTCCCGGCGTCAACTAATTGGGGTTTTTTCTCTGCCATCTCACCACTGCCGCTGTTCAGTTATTCATACTAAAGTATTTTAAATGATTTTCCCCGAAATCATTCCATGAGCGCGAAGAAAGGCCAGGCAGCCATGGAATACCTCATGACCTATGGTTGGGCAATTGTAGTACTTGTTGTGGTAATTGCGGCCCTTATGGCCACCGGAGCGTTTAATCCTTCTTACCTGATTGCTGAGGAATGCACCCTGCAGCCGGATTTGAGCTGCACTGGGCACGTTCTGTATCTTGATACTAGCGGAACCCCCCAGCTTGAATTCCGCATCAGCAACGGGCTTGGGTACGATATCCTTCTCAGTGGCGTCGATGTAACCACTACAAACGGAGACGTATATGGCGCTTACACTCAGGACCCCGTTGGAGCAAAGATTGAGCAGGGAGAATCCGCAAAGATTTCAATGGAGCTCAATGGATTAAACACGTATAAAGATGAAGTTGAAAGATTGCGTGTGAGCCTGAAGTACGTAAGCTGCGCCCCGGAAGTGAACCCAGGCTGCACAGAGGATGAGCCTGAGCACGTTATAAGCGGAAGGATAGTTGCACACACTGCAGAAGAGACTTCCTAGGCTTCCCTTTTCTTCTTCTATTTTTTCTATGTCAAACTGCGCTCTTCTCCAGATAGCTATTGTTAGTAGTTTGACAGCTGAATTCGCACCAGTCAGGAACTGGGAGAGTGCTCAATTTTGAATTCCCCTTCTTTTATCTCCCTGATTCGTGAGATTTTCTTTACTTCCTCAATCATTTCCGGGTCAAGTTCTATTTTTGGGGAATATAGCACAATTTCCGCGCCCTGGGAAATCTTTGCTGCCGCTTTTGCCTGCCTTATCTGGGAGATAAGCTCGCGCATCGGCTCAACCTTTTCGTATTCCTGCGGGAACCTGTTTCCCACCTTGGGCCAGGGGGTGAAGTTGATTGTATCCCCTTCCTTCCCTCCAAACATCTCATGGTAGATTTCCTCGGAAATATGAGGGGAAATCGGTGCAAGCATCTTTATGAAAGAGTAAAGCACTTCGTGCAGCACGTACTGCGCGGCCTTCTTGGACTCGTCCTGGTCCCCGTATGTGCGGTACTTCACATACTCAAGGTAATCATCGCAGAAATCATGCCAGAAGAAGTTCTGGAGCTTCCTTGTGCACCTGTGGAACTCATATGTTTCCATCGCATCCGTGCATTCCTCGATTGCCTTGTTGAGGCTCTCCATCATCCACTTGTCCACGAGCTTCAACTCCGGCTTTGAGGAATCATATCCCTCCAGGTTTTGCTGCACAAACTTGGATGCGTTCCATACCTTATTCAGGAAGGATTTTGCGAACTTGATATCCTCGTAGGAGAACGGGCGGTCCTTGGCCATTGCGCCGCTCATTGCTGCCCACTGCCTGATTGCATCCGCAGGGTATTCACTAAGCAGGTCCATGGGGGAGATTACGTTCCCAAGGGACTTGCTCATCTTTCTTCCATCCGGTGCAAGCACGTTCCCATTTAGCAGAATAACATCCCAGGGCTTCTTGCCCGTAATCCCGATTCCCGAGCGGTAAATGGTGTAGAATGCCCAGGTGCGGACGATTTCCACTCCCTGTGGGCGGAGCGAGGCCGGGTACAACTTTTCCCAGCCTTCCCTGTCCGGCCATCCTGCGGCAATCAGGGGGGTAATGGAAGAGTCCACCCAACAATCCAATACGGATTCCTCAGGCTTCATTTTTCCCCCGCATTTGCATTCCTTTTCCGGTGCTTTTTCCGGGTAAAACGGAAGCGCATCTGCTTTTGCGGTTTCCCCGCATGCATCACAATAATAGAAGGGGATTGGGGTTCCGAAATGCCTCTGCCTGGAGATAACCCAGTCCCATTCAACAGAGTCTGCCCAATTGTCCAGATAGTTTATTCCAAAATCAGGGACCCATTGCACTTCCCTGGCCATTGCCTTGATTTCATCCCGGTGCTTGGTAATGTCTGCGAACCACTGCTTGCTCATTGCATATTCCACTGGGGTCTTGCAGCGGTCATGAACCTTCACAACCTGGGGAAGGGTTTCCTGCTTCACGATTTTCCCTTCTTCCTTGAACTTCTCGATTATTTTTTCCTTTGCAACTGCCGGCTTCAGGCCATCAAATTCCCCGGTTCCGGTGAGCTTTCCATGCTGATCTAAAATAGAAATAGTTGGGAGCTTGTGCCTGTATGCCCAAACAATGTCCTGCTTGTCACCGAAGGTACAAACCATCAGGAGCCCGGTTCCGTATTCCTTGTCCACATCCTTGTCCGGGAATACGGGCACCTTCTTTCCGAGTGCGGTAGTAACTTCTTTCCCTTCAAGAGTTTTGTAGCGCTCATCGTCCGGGTGATACATCACTGCAACGCAAGCATACATCAGCTCCGGGCGGGTAGTTGCAATAATCAAATCCTCATCATCCGGGCCCTTGAAAACAACATGGTTGAGCACCGCTTCCCGCTCAAGGTCTTCGGTGTCTGTTTTTGCAAGCGCGCTGTGGCACTTGTAGCACCAGAAAACCGGGTGCTCATCCCTGTAAACCATGTTCTTGTCGTACATGATGTGGAGGGAAAGTTGCACCCTCCTGTGGTAATCCTCATCCAGGGTGCGGTACTGGTGCTCCCAGTCCGGGGAGAACCCAAGCCTAATCATGGATTCCTTCATCTTTGCAATCATCTGGTTGGTCCAGTCCACGCACTTCTGCCTGAATTCCTCGCGGGGAAGCTTCCCGTATTTTTTCTCTACTTTGGTTTCTGTGGGGAAGCCCTGCGTGTCCCAGCCTTGGGGGTAGTATACATTGAAGCCCTGCATTCTTTTGTAGCGCGCAACGAAGTCGAAATAAGCATAAGAGAGGGCGTGTCCCATGTGCAGCTCACCGCTCGTGAAAGGCGGGGGAGTGTCTATTGAATATACCTTTCTGTCATCGAGCCCATGGAACGTGTAGGTTCCTCTTTTTTCCCATTCATCCTGCCATTTTTCCTCAATGGCCTGTGAAAACCTTTTATCGAACATGAAAATACCTCAGAAATTGGTCTTATTCTGCTTATTAAACTTTTAAAACTGGTCGGAGGAGACTTTCAGCCCGTCCGTAGCAGCGATAGTTTTCACTCCGGTTTCCTCTTCAATTTCCTTTGCTTTCTTTTCCGGGGAGTAGGACTGCATCTTCATGCCCATGTGCGTGAGGATTGCAAGCCTGGGCTGCACCCTTCCAATAAGCTTGGAAGCATCTTCTGCAGTGAGGTGCCCATGGTATCCATCCGGGAATGGCTTCATTACGTTCAGGATGAGCAGGCCGCATCCTTCGAAAAGCGCATCCATGCCCTCATAATACTCCGTGTCCCCTGTGTATCCAATCCGCTTCCCGTCCATTTCAAGCACAAACCCAAACGCGGGAAAAGTGTCGTGTATTGCTTTAGTAAAGCTGAACTTGCCCCCTTCAAAATCAAAGGATTCCCCTGGCTTTGCATTCACGATTTTCTCAACCCTGGATAAGTGGAACTCGCTTATTCTCTGCCCATCGGTTTTTCCTTCAAGGGAATCATCTGCCCCAATAAGAATCCCGTCTTTTTTGAGCCCGTAGTTGCTCATTCCCTCAATAAGGACTCCTGCATCGCTTATGTGGTCTATGTGCGAGTGGGTGACTACAAGCAGGTTGGTTTTGCGCGGAACAAGGCCGAGTTTTCTCATGTGCACCAGGGCTCCGGGGCCGGGGTCCACATGAATATTTTTTGAGCCGGAAATGATGAATCCTCCGGTTGCGCGGGTCTGGTTGATTAGGTTAATTCTCCCCCCGCCGGTTCCAAGAAAAATGATTTCCATTAGGAAGGTTATGTTGGAAAATCTATAAATCGCTTAGCATTTTGCAGCCCATGCAAACTTCATCAGAACAGGGCTCCCCGCACTCTTTGCAGGAGTTAAGCTCCAGGCTCTTTTCTTTTACTGAATCCTTCACTATTGCCTGGAGCGTATTGAAGCTGGATGCAATCTTGCTTTTTGTTCCAGGATACTGGTCTTCCAGGGAATTGAGCTCGTGGCGAACCGACCACCGCAGTGCGCTGGTTGCATGGGGGCAGCAGCACCCTGAATTGTATTCGTGCCCGTGCAGGAATGCGTAGGCTGCCACTTCTTTTTCCCGGATGTCACGGAGGGGCCGGATTCTTGGTATGAACTTTTCGTTTTCGATTAGGGGCTCATTGAAACGCGCAAAGCGCAGGGGTTCATTCCGGATTAGGTTGAGCATTGCTGTTTGCGCAACATCGTCTAAATTGTGCCCGATTGCAACCTTGGTTAATCCAAGCTCCCTGGCTTTGGTGTTGAGGATTTTCCTGCGGAGGACTCCGCAATAGGAGCAGAGGTTTTCCTTTCCTTTTTTTCCGATTTCCGCGATTGTTTTCCCGTGCTCCTCCTTGAATGTGTAAACGTGCTGCTCAACTCCAAGCTCTTCGCACCTTTTGCGCGCATTTTCGATTGCCTTGTCCCGGTACCCTGGGATTCCTTCATCCACTGTGAGTGCAGAAATCTCGAATGGGAGGGATTCCCTTACTATTGAAAGCACATGCAGGAGCGCATAGGAATCTTTGCCACCGGAAAGCGCAATTCCCACCCTATCCCCTTTGCTGAGCATATTGTATTCGCGGATGCTGCGCTTCACCCGCTTTTCAAAAAGCTCATTGAAGTGTTTGGGGCAGAGGTGCTGGTTCGCATAGGGGAGGTAAATTATTGGGATGGACTGGCAGTGGGCGCATTCTTTGGAATACTGGGCGCGCTTCCAGTGGCCCCTTGGCTCCTGCGGGCTGGAAAGGGGAGGAACATGCTTATAGTAGATGATTTCCACTTCCTGGCCCTTATGGACTGAAGCGGTTTCAGGGACTAATTTGCCTTCTATGGATAAGAGTACGGCTTCGGCAGGAATGCCCAGATCATGCAGAAGCTCTATGAGCCTTGTTTCTGAAGAAGAAGCAATCTTCATGAAGTAGTTTGGGGGCTTATACTGATAAAAAGGTTTCCAAAAAAGCGGCAGGGATTATTATCGGGGTAAACCAGGGATTCCCCTGGGCTAGAAAGCATTCATTGCGGCAAGGGAGAGATAGGCGATAAGCACGCAGGAAAGCAGCACGAAAAGTATTACAAAGCACGCAGAGGCCACTCCAAGCATAACCTGCTTAGGATCAACTGTAGGGCTGGAGCTTCCGTTCTGCATATTTGCTGCCATGGCTGCTGCAAGCTTCACTGCAGTCTCAGCATTTGCTGCCGAATATCCAAAGTTGTCTTCCATGAGTATATTAGATATGGAAGGGTATTTAAATGTGTATATTTATGGTTAGAAGAGTAAAAGATGGATGTTATAATATTTTCCTTGTAATCCCTAAACTATGAAGATAAAATCCGTATTTGCACGGGAGATAATAGATTCAAGGGGGAACCCCACAGTCGAAGTTGATTTGAGAACAGAGGGGGGAGGCTTTGGGCGGGCTTCAAGCCCCTCGGGTGCATCCAGGGGCCTGCATGAAGCAGTAGAGCTCAGGGATGGGGGGCCAAGATTCCACGGAAAGGGTGTGCTTACTGCAGTAGAAAATGTGAATAAACTAATCGGGCCTGCAATATACGACATGGAAGCAAGCCCGCAGGAAGACGTGGACCAGAAAATGATTGCGCTGGATGGCACCAAGAACAAGGAGAAGCTGGGCGGAAACGCAATGGTTGCGGTTTCCATGGCAAACCTGAAGGCTGCGGCATCCACAAGAAAAATGGCGCTCTACGATTTCCTTGGAGGGGAAAAACTCCCGATTCCTTTGCTGAACATAATCAATGGGGGAAAACATGCAGGAAACGGGCTATCCATACAGGAATTCATGATTATCCCCGCAAGAGCCGAGTGCTTCTCAGATGGGCTGCGGGCTGCATGCGAAATCTACAAGACCCTGAATGAGAAGCTCGTTAAGAAATATGGGCGCACATCCAAGAACGTAGGGGATGAAGGTGGATTCGCACCACCCATGAGCAGGACCACGGAAGCCCTGGACTCAATATCTGAATCCATTGAGGAATGCGGATATTCCAAAACTGTGGGAATAGGCATGGATGCAGCCGCATCTTCGTTCTACAGGGAAAGTGATGAAAAATACTTCATGGACGGAAATTACCTGGAGAAGGGGCAGCTGATTGACTATTACGGAAGCCTGCTGAAGCAGTACCCGATTTACAGCATAGAGGACCCCCTCTTTGAGGAGGATTTCGAAGGGTTTGCGGAATTCACGGAAAAGTACGGGAACAAAATCCAGGTTGTGGGGGATGATTTAGTAGTTACTAATGCGGAGAGGGTGCAGAAAGCCGTGGAGATGAAGGCGATGAATGCACTGCTCCTCAAAGTCAACCAGATTGGAACCGTAACAGAAGCAAGGAAGGCTGCAGAGATTGCAACGGATGCAGGAATGCAGATTGTAGTGAGCCACCGTTCAGGGGAAACCGAAGATTCATTTATAGCTGACCTGGCCGTGGGGCTGGGTGCAAGCCAGATCAAGACCGGTGCTCCCGCAAGGGGGGAAAGAACTGCAAAGTACAACCGGCTGCTCAGGATTGAAGAGAAGGTTGGGAAGCATTACGCACAGGTATGGTGAGGGATTGAAAAATTCGCTAATCACATTCACTTCCGGGCCGATAAGCTGGATTGGGGAGATACTCCTTATTTTTGGGGCATACGATGCATTTTCAGGGGGTGGAATACTGCTCATGGGATTTGGATTTGCGCTTGTGTGCTTTGGGGAGGGAATGAACCTGCTCAAAAAGATGAAAAAGGCAGAAATAGAAATGCTGCATGAAAACATAACCAAGGACATGCTCAAGACCATGGCATTCCCGCTTTTGTGGATGCTGATATTCTTTGCAACCGGGATTGGGCTTCTGCTCGCCCTCTCAATTGCAACCGGGGTAAAGGCAATTGTGAAGAACTCACGGATTGCGGCTACTTTTTATATTACTTCTTAGATTTCTTGCGATGCAAAGACGGGCGCGCAGGGTTGATTATATGGCGGATATCCCTTGGAATCTCTTCAGCTGACAAATCATCATAGTATTTCTTTTTCGTAGGCTTCTTGCCCCTGTCCATCAGGTGGGCAAAAAACGGGAAAATCCTTTGGTCTATATTTTGCTCCCTGTATCTGGAGATTGTGTAGATAAGGTAGAATCCAATCGAAATTCCGGTCCACATAAAGAATACTGTGAAAATTTTCGCCTCGTCCGTTTTGGGAACCACATCCCCATATCCGAGAGTGGTAAATGTTGCGCTCATAAAATAGATGCAGTCTACCCATCCCCATCCTTCCAGGTTATGGTAAGCAATTACTCCAAAGGTATACATTACGATAATAAGCAGAAAAGCAAAAATGAGGCTCTTGGTAATCTCTTCCATAGGAGAAAAACGCCGGGAACCTTTTAAATACCTTTTGGGCAAACAATAGTTCCTTACACAATTAGAGGTATTATCATGGCAATAAGGGTATGTGACAGGTGCGGGGAACAAACCGCAAAGCTCGATGACTGCAACTACTGCAAGAAAGCATGCTGCAATCTGTGCATCAAAAGTTCAAAAAGAGTAGGGAAAGGGGGAAAGGCGTACATCTGCAAGGACTGCTGGTCCAAGATGGACAGGAGAAAGAAATTCAAGAGCACATAGCTCAAACTTTTTCTACTTTTATTCTTACGGGCCTTCCGTCCACTTCCCAGGATTTTGCATCCTTGTCTTCTTCAAGGTCAGCAAACTCAATGGATTTTGAGTTTGTGCTCTGCATTATCTCCTTCTTGTTCTTCTCTGCAATTCCCTTGAATTCATCCTCAAGGTCCATAATCACGGAGACCTTCTCTTTTTCCACGAGCTTGAGGCCCTTCCTGAGCATCTGCACCCTTCTTGCAAGCTCATTGGTTATTGCTTCAGAAAAGAGCTCTTCGCTAATTTCGCAATCCAGATAGATTTTCCCCCGGGGGACTTCCGCGGATGCAAATCTCTGTGGATCATTCCCTGCGGAAACGCTCTTCACATTAATCAGCTTTGCAAGTATCGGGGCAAGCGTGTTCACAGAATCCACAACCTCCTGGGATTCAGACTGAACGTAGCCCTCTGAAAGCGGCCAGCGGAGCTTTACTTTGTTTTCCTGCCTCAATTCCAGGAATGCGGGCAGGAGTTCCTTCATGTGCTCAAAGTTCTTTTCAAGCGCAGGGTCGATTTCCCCTTCCCGCATTTCAGCAAGCGGATAAATGGAGATTGATTCCTCCTTCTCATGATTTCTGTAGAACTTCTGGTATACGAATTCTGGAATGAATGGAGAAATCACTGAGAGCATCTTCAGCACTCCAAGCACGGATGCATACACCGCGAAAAGCGCGCCATCCCCGTTCCCCTTGGATACACGGTCCTTTGCAATCTTCATGTAGAACTTGCTCAGGTCCTCAACCAGGAAGTTCTTGAGCACTTTGGTAGCAGTATTCATCTCATAGCGCTCAAATGCAGCATTGAATTCCTTCCTTGTGTTGTTGAGCCTGGAAAAGAGCCACCTGTCTTCCATTTCAAGCTCAGCTTCCTTTATCTTTTCCTTCGGGTAAAACCTGGTGAGGTAAACGTACATATTGTAGAGCACATCCAGCACACCATGGGAGTCCTTAAGGGAAACCCAGTTGAATTTCTGCTCGTCCCAGATTGTATTGGAAAGCCCCCAGAGCCTGAATGAGTCTACCCCGTATTTTTCCATAATGTCCTCAACAGGGACAAAATTCCCCACGGATTTGCTCATCTTCTCCCCTTTCTCATCCACGAAGAATCCGTGCATAATCACTCTTTTGTATGGGCACTTTCCATCCTTTACTATGCCCGAGCCAAGCAGGGAATAGAACCATCCCCTTATCTGGTCCTGGCCTTCAAGTATGCAGTCTGCCTGCCCGTAAATTTCCCTTTCCTTCTTGCTCAGGGATGCCCAGACTGCGTTCCCGGAGTCAAACCATACGTCCAGAACATCCGGGACCCTGCGCATCTCCTCTCCGCACTTTTCGCACTTGAATGTTTTCTCATCTATGTACGGGCGGTGGAGCTCCTTTATTTCCCCAAGCTCCTTCCGGTCTGGGATAACCTTTATTCCATCACAGGATTCTCCTGTGCACCTCCAGATCGGAAGCGGGATTCCCCAGTACCTCTGCCTGGAAATGCACCAATCCGGGGCATCGCGCACAAAGTCCCTAAACCTGTTCCTTGCGAATTCAGGATGCCATGCAGTCTGATCAATCTGCTCCTGCATCCTGTCCTTGAGCTTGGAAACCTCGATGAACCACTGTTTGGTTGTAAGGAAGATGAGTGGGTTCTTGCACCTCCAGCAGTGCGGGTACCTGTGCTTTATTCTTGATTCATGCAGAAGGAGCCCTACCTCCTTGAGCATCTTGATTATTTCCGGATTTGCGGAGCGCACATTCTTTCCTTTAAGCTCTCCTGCTTCTTCCGTGTATTCGCCCTGGAGATTCACCGGGCAGAAAGGCTCAATCCCAAACCTCTTTCCGATTATAAAATCCTCCGGGCCGTGGCCGGGCGCTGTGTGCACCAGCCCGGTACCTTCTTCAAGCGTAACAAACTCATCGCTAAGAACAACCCTGCGGGTTGCCTCCTTCTTGATTTTGTCCTGGAAAGGGTGCTCATATTCAACCTTCTCGAGCTTCTTCCCGATGAATTCCTCAAGCACGGTTCCGGTTTTTCCGGTTAGCTCAAGAACATAATCCAGGCGGTCCTTTGCAACAATCCATACTTCTTCGTCCACCTTTACGCGCACATATGGAAGGTTTGGATGCACCATTACTCCCATGTTTGCGGTGAGGGTCCATGGGGTGGTTGTCCAGATTACAAAGAACTCGTTGTCCCTGTCCTTTATGCGAAACTTCACGAATATGCTTGGGTCTGTTTCCTCACCGTACTCCAGCTCATAATTGGCCAGGGTGGTTTCGCACCTGTGGCAGTAAGGGAGCACGTAAACACCCTCTATAAGGAGGCCCTGATCATGGGCCCTTGCAAATGTTCCCCATGAGGATTCAATATAATCGTCCTTGTAGGTAATGTATGGGTTGTCCCAGTCCATCCAGACCCCCATGCTTTTGAATTGCCCGCTCATTACCCCAATATATTTCGTAGCGAACTTCTTGCATTCATCTATGAACTTTCCTATTCCGTAGGTTTCGATTTCCTGCTTGTTCTTGATTTTGAGCTCCTTCTCCACCTTAACTTCAATCGGGAGGCCGTGGGTATCAAATCCGGGCTGGACTCGCACATTGTAGCCCCTGCCCCTCCAGAACCTGCAGATTGAATCCTTTGTGCATTTGTTCCAGGCGGTTCCTGGGTGTATCTGCCCGGTTGCATAGGGGGGGCCATCGCAGAAATAGTAGTGCTCGCCATTCTTGCGGGAAGCCTTTACCTTTTCATATATCCCGTTTTTTTCCCAGAACTCGAGAATTTCCTTCTCGACCGCCTTGTGATCATACATTATCAAAACACCTGTTAAATAAGACTAGAATAAAGAATAGGAAAGAATAAAAAAGAAAGTCTCAGAATACTTTCTCCCCTACGAACACCTTTATTCCGTTAGGAGTGAGCTTGAAGGGTATTTTCTCCCTCTTGTGGTCAGTCCCCCTCATCTTGTACACTTCAACCGCTTTTACCCTCTGCTCTGCCTTCCCAAGGTTGTAGAGGTTGATGATTCCATCCAGCACGAAATGCTCAATGTCAAATTTGGAGGTTGCAAGATCCTGGTTCGCCGCCTCCACAGTCATTATTGCGGTGATGTCCAGGTTCCTGAGCAGGGAAAAGAACTCGAACATTGTCTGCCTGTATTCGGATTCGTCCTTGAACGCAAGGCGAACCATGGTTGCGGAATCGATTACTGCTCTTTTTATGTCGTTGTTTGCAATCCTTTCCTCGAGCATCTCTGCAATGTCTTCGAGCATGAACTTGTCCGGCTTGATTATCTCCATCTTCTTTGAGGAGATAAGGTCTGCCATGTCCGTGAAGCCTGTGAAGGTTGCACTCATGTTCTCGATTATGTCTTCCGGGGTTTCCTCTAAGGTGATATACACCCCGTTCTCGCCCATCTGGGCTCCCCTGTAAATGTACTCAAATGAGAATGAGGTCTTGCATGCACCCGGGCCTCCGTTCAGTGCAATGTGCCTGTGTATAGGGATTCCACCATTAAGAACTTCATCCATGCCTGCGATTCCTGTTTTTACCCTTTCCATGTTGACCACTTCTACAGAAGATTCATAGTGAATATTTATATGCTTAATTACCTAAAGCCCTACATAGATGGGTGGCATTTATGGAAACAGATTTTCTTCCCTGGACAGAGAAGTACAGGCCTAAATCATTATCGGAAGTTATGGGGCAGGATGAGACTGTGAAGTCTCTGAGTGCATTTGTGAAGGCAAAGAACATGCCGAATATGCTTTTTGCGGGCCCTCCCGGAATCGGGAAGACCACTGCCACACTTGCAATGGCCCATGATTTATACGGGAAGCACCATGAGGGAAACCTGCTTGAGCTCAATGCATCTGATGAGCGCGGAATCAACGTAGTAAGGGGGAAGATCAAGGATTTTGCGCGCAGTGTTTCCATGGGGGAGAATGTCCCGTTCAAGCTCATATTCCTGGATGAGGCGGATGCGCTTACACCTGATGCACAGCATGCGCTCAGGAGAACCATGGAGATATATTCTCCCGTAACCAGGTTCATACTTTCCTGCAACTATTCCTCCAAGATTATTGAGCCTGTGCAGAGCAGGTGCGCGGTTTTCCGCTTCCTCCCTCTTACGGATGCGCAGGTGCACAGGATGATTAAGCATGTTGCGGACAAGGAGGGGCTCAAAGTGGATGAGAAAGCGGAGGAGGCAATTGCATATGTTTCCCAGGGGGACATGAGGAAGGCGATTAATGCATTGCAGGGTGCCGCAATCCACTCGAAAACAATTACTGAAGAGACTGTTTACAAGATTTCCTCCCGTGCGCGGCCCAAAGAGATAAGGGAGATGGTGGATGCTGCATATGGGGGGAAATTCCTGGATGCACGCAAGATGCTCATGGACCTGAGCACCCAGTACGGGCTTTCCGGCTCGGACATCATCCGCCAGATTTACAGGGAAGTAGTGAATCTTGAGATTCCGGAAAAGAAGAAGGTTGTGCTCGTAGACCGGATTGGGGAATATGATTTCAGGCTTGTGGAAGGTGCGAATGAGCACATCCAGATTGAGGCGCTTCTGGCGCAAATTATGCTCCTTGGGATGGAGAGGGAATAGGATGGCCAAGAAAAAGGAAGAAAAACCGCAAGTGAAACCGGCGCAGTCAACTTCACTGAAATACCTCAACAGGAGCAGGCTTGCCAACCTTGTGGACGGGACATATGCGATTGCCATGACCCTTCTTATCCTGGAAATCCAGGTTCCAACCATGATAGCTTCGGCTACTTCCGAGGTTGTCGAATCCTCCATTTTGGGCATGTGGCCCATCTTCTTTGATTACGGGCTGAGCTTCCTTATTCTTGGGTTCTTCTGGCTCGCGCATAATAAGCAATACAAGCACATAGGAAGGACTGATGACAAGTATGTGTGGCTTACGCTTCTCAGCCTGATGTTTGTTGTGCTCATACCGTTTTCCACAGAGCTGATTGGAAGTTACCATGATACAACCGCATCCGAGATATTCTTCCACATGAATATGCTGGCGATACTCGGGTTCAGCTACATCCAGTTAAAGTATGTGGACAAGCACAGGGCACTTGTTGATGCGGACAAGTTCGAGCATGATGAGTTCATGCGGGGCATGAACATTACAAAGCTTTTCATAATTGTTACCTTCATCGGAATGGGATTGAGCTTCGTGATTCCGGACTGGAGCAATGCGGTTTACGTGCTCGTTCCTGTCTGGCTTTTTGCAAAAAAGAAGATGGGGAAGGATTAGGAAAATGCTCCCGCCGTTCCTTTAATTCTGGATTAACACCAGTCACTAATCATGCAACATCCAGCATGTTCGTACAGGCTTTTGTAGTTAAAAATCTTAAAGGTTTGCATTTCCCTTTCTCCACCCTAAATACTTCTTTGCCTTTAAACATCCCAGGTTGCGTTGCCCCAGAAAACCTGCCACGAGAGTATAATTCCTGATTTACTAAAGTGCTAAAATTGAAAGAATTAGGGGGTTAACTCTTTGATTTCCGACAAAAAACGACAAAAATTTGGTCGAAATTTTCGAGTGAGTTAATTCGACAAAACTTACGACAAATGGTCTTACGTAACTAGTAATCAGATACTGGAGCTCTGAGGAGCGAAGCGACGAAGGCTCCAGTGTATTCATGGAACATGAATCTGAACTGGAGCTCTAAACCCAAAATTTCTTTTCTTCTAAATAACGACCTAGAAGGTGAGAACAAGCAGCTTATTCCACTACTTGCTGGTATTGAAAGCTTCAGCAAATGCGGATGCAACCTTCATTCGCAAGTTATATGTATTAGCGAACCCAGCATATGCAAGCCAGCCGTCCAGGCTTTGAGATATTTTTTCTTTTTCTAGATCTCCGGCTTTGTGCTTTTGCTTGAACTTGTCCAGGCGTTTCCATATTCTCCTTGCGTTGCTTTTCTTCAGGAGCCGGTATCCATGAAATATCCGGAAACCGAGCAGGGTTATTCCGTTTTTTAAAGGGACAATTCTGGATTTATCAGGGTGAAGATCAACTTTGAGATTGTTTCTGAGAAACGTGTCGATTTCGTGTTGCCATCTTTCAAGAACAGCTTTGTCAGTATGCAGAATTACAAAATCATCAACGTAGCGCAGATAGTATTTTGCCTTTAAAGTGTGTTTTGCAAAATAATCAAGCTCGTTTAAGTATACATTCGCAAAGAACTGAGAGGTTAAGTTGCCCAAGGGCATTCCCTTTGCCGGAATCCTGGTTTTATAATTGCTGAGGATTTGTTTTATCAACCAGATAATCCTCGGGTCGATTATCTTGGTTCTGATTATTTCCAAAAGAATTTCATGGTTGATACTATCGAAATATTGCTTAATATCTGCTTTCAGCACATACCCTTGGATATTGCGGCCCAAAACGCAAGTGCGCCCCCCCCCGGTCCGCGGGGGGTGGGGGTT
>JAQBFN010000025.1:0-3846 GCA_032123335.1 Microcaldota archaeon | reverse complement strand
GCAGGAGGAAACGCTTATTGAGGAATTCATTACGCACCTGCACAAGGAAGACGGGCTGGCTGCGTATGGGATAGATGAGATTAAGGTTGCTATGGATGCGCGGGCAATAGAAAAATTGCTGGTTTTGGATGAGAGCCTGCGCAAGGATCCCAGGGTTGAGGAAGTTGCTGAAAAAGCGGAAAAGATGAAAGCAGAATTGATTTTCTTTTCAGCAGAGAGCGAAGCGGGGCACAAGCTGAAAGGGTTTGGTGGAATCGCGGCGCTACTGCGATTCCGGATTAATTAGAAGGACAAAATGAAAATTTTGTCCGTTTTGGAAATTCAATTGAATTTCCAATCAAAAATAAAAAAGAAAAATTAGGGAGAATACCAGCTCGGGGCAGCCGCAGCACACTTGGTTTCAGGGTCTGGGCACCCAAAGTCACATGGTGGGGTACATGGGCAGTTTGTACAGGGGAACCTTTTCACCAGTCCGCAGCAGCAACTGTCGTATCCTGCTACATTGTCAACCCTGTAGAACCAGGAATACCTGCACGTGGTGTAGCAGGATATAGGCTCGTAGTAGCTCTGCAGCGCTGATGTGCACTGGCTTGAGCTTGAGAGCCCCTGCGCAAGCACTTCCGCACCAGGAGTCTGCCCGCAGATGTACTGGCAGTCCAGGTTTGGTGGCTCAGTAATCTCGCAGTCTGAATCATAGTAGCATTCCCAGTCTCCCGGGCCTTCCACATCCACGCACTGCTCTTCAATGCATTCAGTGTGGAATTCTTCCTCTATGCAATCAGCATCAAAGCTGCACTCGCTGTCTCCAAACCCTCGAACATCCACGCATTCCTCATCTATGCACTCTGTGTGGGTAAGCTCACAGTCCTCATTATCATAGCACTCGTCAGTACCTGGAGAATACACCAGCACACATGCTTCATCCTGGCACTCATAATGCTTGCAATCGGAATCATAGAGGCAATCATTGCGGCCTTCACCCTCAAGGAACATGCATGCTCCTTCAACACAACCGTAGTGCATTCCATCATCTATTTCTTCTTCCTCGCACCTGCAGACGGCATTACATGTCTCTGGAAGAGTACATGTATCCGGAAGCGTCCCTTTCTTTGTGTCACATTCCTCGTTTGCACCCTGCTTCTGGCCAGAGATGTATCCATCTCCGCACCTTGGAGTGAATACTCCCTGAACACACTGGCATTCTGAGCAGTGCTGGCCCATTGGGCAGGTTTCTGGTGCAGCGCCATGTGTAATCCCATCTATGGTAGCGCCTCCAACATCACATACTTCGTTTCCTTCAATCACTCCGTTTCCGCATACTCCTTCTGTTAGTTCATCTTCCCAGCAATCCTCATCGATTGCGCATTCGTCCTGTCCTGGCCCTGGCATTAGAAGACATGCACCGTTTTCATAGTCGCATTCAGTGTGGGTATCATTCTCGTATCCTTCACCATAGCATTTGCAGTCCGCCGGGTCACACCAGTCGTTCGGGTTCGGGCACGGAATAACTCCGGGTTCGCACTCCTCCATCTGGCCCGCGCTGTTGGGCCTCTGTACTATTCCATCTCCGCACCAATCCTTGGGGTAATCATAATAACACTGGCAATCTGCCGGGTTGCACCAATCATTTGCAATCGGGCAGGGAACTCCTACTTCACACTGCTCGAAATTGCCCCACATGTTCGGCCACTGGATTACTCCGTCACCGCACCAGTCAATGTAGAAGTCCCATTCCTGGTCTTCCTTCATCAACGGGGAAACGTCCGGGTTCCTGTCTTCCCCTGGAACGTTTGCAACATCTATCGGCCTTACCGGCTCCCATGCAGCCCCATCCCAGCGACCAAAGTAAATCTCGCTCGGGAGGGCCTTCTTTGTCCAGAAAACTGTAAGCCCGGTTATCCTGTCACCAATAAATGTGAGTGCAGGCCTGTAATCTTCACCGGTTCCTGGCACCGGGGTAACTCCTCCTGTGGAGTAAAGATCCTTGCTCCAATGCAGGTCCCTTCCTTTAATAAATACTGAATATGGAACTCCTCCGTATTCAAATTCCGCATCGGGCATCTCTTCGGTTCCATACGTAAGTGCAGTGCTCCATCCGGAAGGAGTCCAGGTTGAGGAGTAAAGTTCTCCGTTGGTTGTTGGCCATACGGCAATTGCTTCCCTTTTCCTTCCTGCAGTTCCAAGCCCGATTCTCTCATCCGTCGGGACTCCGGTATCAAACGCTGCATTATTTTTCTGGCCGGGTATCTCTACTGCAGGTACCCATGAGCCGCTGTAACCTGAAGCAAACGCCCGGGTGCCTGCATCAGTTGCCTCTGTCCAGATCAAAAAGTATATTCCGCTTGTTGAGCTGAATGAAAGCTCAGGCAGGGAAACCTTGATGTGCTCCTTGTCCACCTGTTCAGGTGTGCTCCAGGATTTCCCGTCATAAGTAGAATAATATAGCATGGTAGTGCCATCCGTATTCTTGTGCACCCATACCGAAACCGCATTTCCAGCAAAGTCCATCGCAACCGCGGGGTCTGAATCATATCCGCTCAGTGTTGCAACAGGGACTGGTTTTGTCCATGTATTGGATTTCCATACGGAATAATAGATATCCGCAGACCCGCCTTCCTCATGGCTCCATACTGAAATTGCAGTATCAACACCATCGGAATCGATATATGGGTCGTGGTCATCCCCTCCGATATTAGCAATAAGCGAAGTGACCGGCCCTGCTGGAGTGTACCATGCCTTGGTATTATCATTCCAGAGGGAATACCTGATGTTCCAATCACCATCATCCTTCTGCTGCCATACTGCTATTGCCCCGGGGTCCATGTATTGTTCCACAACACACCCGGAGATTAGCAGCAAACCCAAAACCAGAGAAAATGCAATTAGTCTGGACATATGGGAGTAATGCAAAAAAGGTTTAAAAATGGCACATGCGCGCGCGTTCAGAGTGACGACGAGAGCATTTTGAGGTACTGCTTTGCATCATCGAGGGTGTCGCTGCCTGCCTTGGTTAATTTGTAGTATTTTCTCCTTCCCTTCTCATCGGATTTGATTAGTTTCTGGCCTTCCAGCATATGGAGAACAATGTAAACCATTACCCTGCTGCACTTGAACCCAAACCTTCGCTCCATCTCTTCCGGGAGCGTGTAGGCGTATGCTTCCCCGTCTTTTCGGATTATGGACATTATGGGGAGCCAGAGGTTCTCGGAAGTTAGGTGGCGCTTCAAGCGTTTGAATGGCTTTGTGGTTTTCTTCATGCAATATCACCTATGCTTTCCCCTCTTTCTTCTTCCTTTTGGCCTTGAACTTTGCAACCTCTTCCCTTGCCTTCTTTGCCCTTTCCCCCCTTTCCGTTTCAGCTTTCTGGGCAAGCTCAGTTTGTTTCTTTGCAGCTTTCTCCTGCTTCTCCTGCCTCTTGGCCCTAGCCTGTTCTGTGGGCTTTACAACTTTCTCTTCGAATTTCTGCATCTGCCTAGCTTCTTTCTGTGCTTCTTCCTTGCGGGCAGCCTCCATCCTCTTGTCCACGTCCTTCCTTACCTGCTCCTGGGTCCTGGTGTCAGACTTCTTGGTTTCTGTTTCTACCCCCAGGGTTTTGGCAATCTTTTGCCCATACTTGCCCAGCTGGGGCTCTTCAGCTTTGTATGCGGGGGCTCCAACAGTCTTCTGATCCAATTTTTGAACCTCTTTCAATGCCTCCCTCGCATCGCTAGATTTCATGCGGTTCTTGTCTTGCTCATATTTCACGAAATCTCCATAGCTTCCCTGGTCGCCACCATACCTTTCCTTCCAGTCCTTGTACCGGTCATATTTGTTGCTTGGGAGGTCATGCACGAAGCGGTCCCCCCA
>JAQBFN010000024.1:0-4360 GCA_032123335.1 Microcaldota archaeon | reverse complement strand
GACAGGTTTTTTAACTTCTGCCACTGCAACACGGGTCTCAAGATTGTCCACGGTATTTGCAAGAAGGGCAAGCTCAACTTCTTTTGCAGTGTCCTCATCCATGCCTTCACCGAGTGCAATCTTGAGCATCTCGTTTGCATCTACCTTGGGGTTGCTTGCTGCACCACGGATTTTTCCCATGGTTTCCTCTTCTACCTCAGTGGGCTTCTCAAGCGAATCAAGGAGTTCTTGTGCCCTGTCCAGAAGCTCGCTTTTCATCGCTTTTTGCAGGCGGTTCTCCCCATTCACCTCCACTTTTGCACGAAGCTCTGCACTTTCCCTTTCTTTTCGCCTCTTGTGAAAATTATATTCAGTTTTTTGCACGATTCTCTGCTCACTCTTGCTAAACCCTCCAGTGCCAATATCTCGAGCCGTCTCCCCATGTTTTTCATTTAACTCTGCAAGTTCTGCAGAATAAGCCTTAACCAGCGCAGGGTTGGAAGCATGCTCCTTTTCAAATGCAGCTTTCTTCTTTTCCATTAGCCGTTCCATATTAAACAATTCGTGATTCAGTTGGTCTTTATGGATAACTATACGGTCTAAATTCTCCAGCACTTCTTCGGCCATATCAGGAGATTTCAATTTCTGATTTTGATCATATTGAATCCGTACGATTTCTGAGGCTTGTTTTGCTTTGGCCTCATGCTTTTCAGCATCCACCCTGGCTTTTTTGTAGTTTGGATCATTTTCCAGCCATGCACGCACCTGGGCACTGAGCTGCCCAGCGCTTGCTTTCTTTTCAGGCATCTCAACCCTCTTTGCAACAGCTTCCCCTCCGGAAATTGATTTCTCCTGGGTAGCACGCCACTCCTTTTTTTGCTTCGGAGTCATTTTTGCCAGCATTTTCCCCAGTTTCCGATCAGCTTCTGCCATTCTTGTAGCTTCTTTTGCCCCATAAATTTCAACCGTGGTGAAAACCATTACTTCTTCTTTGGGAGTTTCCTCCTTGGGTTTGGTGAATTCAGTAGGCTCTTTCTTCTTGGGCGCGCCAAGTGCTTTTGCAATGTGTGAAGGGGGCTCCATTCCATGCTCGTCCCGGAGTTCCCTCCATGCATCAATCCTCTGTTGCCTTCCAATGTTGAGCTGACGCTTATTTCCGCTTTCTTTAGCTACTTTGATTTGCTTGTTTGCTGCAGCAAGATCCTTCTGTAATTCAGAAACACTCTTCTTCATTTTTTGGGCCAAGGTAACACCATAGCTATTACCGTTGGAGAGTTTATAAATTTATTCTAAAAAAGCATTCAAAACAATGGGTTGAAACCAACGCTCAGGCGCATGGCCATTGATTCAAGATGTGCCTGCAAATTATCTCCATATGCTCCCAGTGCATGTTCCGAGCCGCCTATTATACCGATTCTTCCTCCTTCACCTATTAGCTCAACTCCGGAACTTGTAGGCACTGCTTTTTTCAGTCGCTCCCCATAAATATCTGAAAAAGCCTGCTTAAACTCCTCAAAGCTTATTTCATCTCTTTTGAAGGCACATATAAGCCGGGTACGGTCAATGCGCTCTTGCTCATATGAAAGAAGGCGCACAAGCTTTCCAAGGCTGAATTTGGAATCACTTGAATGTGAAAACACTTCGGATTCTGGGAATTTGGGGTTAAAAATAACCTTCGACAGCCAAAGATCTACTTTTTCATCAGGGCCAATGGCGTCCCATGCATCCCCAACCTCTTTAGCAACGAGGGCAAAGTTATGGGAAGCATTTAGTCCCAATGGGCGGGGCAGCCTTTCTCCGAGAACCAACGCTTCGTCAAAATCCGGCAGGAGGCAATGTATGAGTATTGTGTGGAATTCATCTTTGGGAAGACCCTTTTCAAGGCGGGCGGAAAGCTCGGTAAGTGACCTTTCATTCCTGCGGTTTGCAATGGTTTCTCCGGGATGAAACGAAAATCTAATTAAGGCATTAAGCCTTTCAGATATCTCAGAGCTGTCTAATTTTGTGCGTGAAAGGAGCGGGGATTGCATATGGATTGCCTTGTGTATGTAAGCTGCTTCTTTTGAGTAAGCGGGTTTTGAAAGGATTTGCCTCATGGGGCCAATGCGTTCAAGCATGAGTAGTATATATGGAGGAAGAACTATTTAAACCCTTGTTTTACCACAATTAATAAGTTGTAAGAAGCAAATACGCAAGGGTTGCAACTACGGTAATAAAGATCACCGCAACAAGCCAGGAGTTGCTTTCGTGTACCATCAGCCTTTCTGCAGCCTTAGAGTTCAATTTAACGTTTTTATTGGGGAATTCTATCTTAGAGAGCTGGGAGCGGGGAACAGAAAGAAAAAACCCATAATAGTGGCAGTTGGGGCACATCTGCTTCCCGGTCCAGCTCAAAATCGCAGCGCGGTTCATGGGCTGGACAGATGCAGGGTCGGATAAATCAGAGCCACAGTGCGGGCATATCGTAATATCATCTTTTGCCATGCAAATCAGGCTTTTTTGTGTTCCTTTAGGAATTCAGACTTGGATGCCACTTTTCCGTATCCAAACTGGGCAGTTGTCAGGTCATTAAGCCCGGCCCTCAGGCCCTTGAGGAGCTCGTCCATTGCCTTTTTATATTCCGGGTTGCTCTCATTTTCACGTATTGTGGGGTCAGTTTTGCGGGCAGTCTCTATCTTCTTGATATCGGCGCTGATTATTGTAACAAGATCCTCCACTATTTCAGAGCGGACCTTGTTGTCAGTCTCAGGGTTGTGGAATATCTCCTGGTTGCGGCTGATCAGTTCCATGTCCTTCTTTAGCGGGACTCCTGCTGCTTGCAGGTCTACGTTGACCTGTTCCCTCACTGGCATATCCTTTTTCTTTGGCATTTTGAATCCTTGCTGCATGTTTTCACCTTTATGCTTTCTTGGTTTTTCCGGTAAAGGGGTTTATGTCTGCCTTTCCCAGAAGATTAAACTCTTTTTTCGGGTCTATCCCTACCTTCCCTTCAAATGAAACAGTTACTTTCCCTGTGGTTTCCCATTTTGAAAGGAGTTTCATCATTTCACTTATTCCTCCAACGCCTTCGGTCTCTTCTACTTGTTGGCCCTGGTACTCCCTATAGCTAATTTTCTTTATAATTCCAAAATTTTCTATGCCGGGCATGAGCACGTTTACGTTGTAGGATTTTAGGGCTTTAACCAGGTCTTCCCCGGAAATCTCTGCCTTTCCGGGCTTTTTTGAATCCATGGATTCCAGTATAAGGGCATTTGCAGTTTGTATCGAATATAGCTCCCCCCCAATTTCAACGCGGTATTGGTATGTGGCAATTTTGCCGGCTCCCTTTTTCTTGGGCATTTTTACTTTTCTTCCGTTGCTCATTGGGAACACCTACCCCATTTTTTTGCCTTCTGCAATCATGGCCTTCAGGATATTGACTGGAACCATTTCCGGGTTTCCACCCAGTTTCATGTACCTTGCAAATGCTTCGAACCTCTTTCTTCGCACTCCTGCGAGGGATTTTCCTGCTTTCTTTCTTACATTCATTTCTTTGGTGAATGCACGGGCCTCCTTCAGGGCAGCAAGCATTTCCTTTTGTTCAGCCAGGCTCTGTTGCTTCCTGTCAAACTTCTCCACCTCTGCTTCGGTAAAGATCATTTCGTGTTCTTTCTTCAGGGGCATGCCCACTTTCTTTGCAAGCGCCATTTCTTTTTCTATTGTCCTTTCCTGTTCAGCAAAAAAGCGGTTGCGCTCAGCTTTGCTTGCAAATTTGGTGAAATCCATTTCAGCTTCCTTGGATGCGATTGCGGTTTCAGCAGGGATTTCTTCAAGCTTTGCCTTTAGCAGGTCCCTCTTTGCACGGAGCTTGTTTATCTGGCGGGCAAGAGTTGCTTTTTTAGCTGCGCTCTTTGCAGAATCCCTTTCCGCTTTAAGCTCCTTTATTTCTGAGGTTACTTCCTGGAGCTCTTTCTTCACTTCGGGGGAAGGTACACTTTTCCTGGGAACTGTTTTCGGGGAAAGCGCTTCAGCAATTGCGGCATCTGCTTCCCGGTATTCCCGCCTCTTCAGGTCAGCAGGAACCCATTTTGCATATTCACGGAAATCATCAAGCCTTTTCTTTAGTGTCTTGATTTGTGCATCATATTCCTCACGCTGGCCTGCGCTTTCGGAAGCAAGGAATGCTCCCCTGAGCTTCTTCATTTGCGTAATTGCATCCTCCACATCGGAAGTAAGCTCGGCTACCGCATCCTTGTAATGGGTGTAAAGTTTTTCCCTCTCCTTTGCAATCTGGCCCCTCAGCTTCATGTCCTTTGGAAGTCCGTATTCAAGCCTGCTCCTGGCAGCAGAAGCTTTATGCAACAATTCCCTGGCATCCCATACCTCTGGCTGAAGGTTTTTC
>JAQBFN010000023.1:0-3621 GCA_032123335.1 Microcaldota archaeon | reverse complement strand
CCTGTGTCTGGGAAGAGCGCGTAAATGTTTGCAACTGGTCAAACTCTGATTGCGAAAGTGTGGTTCCAACCGGATATTCTGGAGAGTCCATAGTTAAGAATTGCTCCATTTTTTTTCCCCGCATAATACTAAAAATTTCTTTCTTGTTTTCCATCCACTGCTCCGGATCGGTGATTTCACTCTGCTCAGTCAAGTCCTTCATGCGCTTGGCCTCTTCCGGAGACGCCCTAAATACTGTATATGCTTTGATGTTGCTCGAAAGGACCTTCATCTCTCTCACAAAATAAACCATTTCTTCTGTTTTTTTCGGAATTATCGGCTCGTCCATTCAATACACCCGTAATTGTTTGGAAGAGATATTCCTATAAATGTATGTTTGTTTTCGGAGAACGCGCAAGAAGAGTAAGCAATCAAAATAAAGATAAGAAAAGAAAAGGGGTTGGGGATTTAATGGCCTGCCGTCTGAGGTTGGGGAGGGTTTAGGCTTTCTTCTCCTCTGTTGGAGGTAACTTCCTAGGCCGTAACCAAATTCCAAAGCCTATGAGCATAGCTGTCATTACTCCAACAACTGCTCCCCACACTTTTATATTGTCACTTTTAATTCTCTTTTCTTCTTTTTCAAACTCTTCAGGAGTAATGGTTTCACAGTTTTTTCCTCCTCTGGCATCCATACCCTGGCAGAGTTTGTACTCACAGGGTGCAGTGGGGTTGTCAGAAGGGCATATTTTAACTGTCTCAGAGGGGAGAGGCGATAAAGTGAGTATTGTTGCAATGGCAGTAGCGCCTGCAATAGTGGCAGCAGGAAGTCCGAGAGTAAGGCTCAAATGCCCTCCAAATATCTGTCTTTTTCTATTCTGCCCGGGGTTGTTTTGCCCAGCTGGTGTTTGCTTAGGATTCTTTAGCGTTCTCATGGATTAGCCTCTGAAGTGCCCTGCACTGGAATATCGTCCCTGCACTCCTTCATTTCCTGCAGAATGCGTTCAGCTTCTTTTTCCACTTCCGTTTCCACAGCTCCCGATTCTTTCAGTATAGATTCAACGGTTGAGATGCTTTGCTTTAATGTGCGGCTGACATGCTCCATGATTGCTTGGCGCTGCCTCCTATCTATTTCTTCCCTCTGCATTTGTGCGAACATGGCACGGAGTTTCTGGTAGTCCTCCCTTTCCATCGTAAATACCGCTGCGGGTTTCTCTGCTTCCCGCTTATTCTGGCGTCTAATTTCATCCATTTTTATTATTCCAATTGCTGCTACCACTATCAGCGCTGCAGAAAGGAGGGACCCCAGAGGGTGGAGGGCACTCCTCCGAAGTTTGGCTTTTCCAGTCTCTCCTGCTCGTTGAATAGTTTGCCTTTGCTCCAAGATTTCTCTTACGTTACGTGCCCTTTTCTCTGAAGGGGCACCCCTTGAATTTTGCAGCATTCTTTTCATAGTAATCACTCTAGCGATTCCCAAAAACCAACGGCATACGTGATGTATCCGTAAACCTGTGCTCCGCTTTCCTCATCCTTTCTTGCTCCTCACGCCTTTCCTGTAACCTTTGTTCTATTTCTTGATTTACAGCTTCTGCAAACGCCTCAATTCTTTTCTTCCGTTCTACTTTTTCTTCCGCTTTGGCCCTTTCCATACCAATTACCCATGGAGATGCTGGATGGAGAACGAATGCTCCCATGGCCAGGGTCAAAGTTACAAGGCCAGCCAGCACAACACCACCACGAACCTGATACTGGGGTTTTCCCATTTTCTTCTCTGCCTTCTCTCCAGCTCTCTGGATTGTTTTCACTTTCATAGGCCCTTCTGCTCTTTGCATACATGGGGCAGCTTGTGTAGTGTGCAGAACTCGCTTCATGTGCAATAATTATCAGAGAACTATTATAAGGTTGAGCATAACGTCGGTTTATGGCCAGATAAGTGGTAAAAAACTGGTTTTATAAACTCTTTGCATTAACGTATTACCACGGTGGGTTTTATGCAGAATGAAAGAATTGATGAACTAATTATTGGATTGGCTGGAAATGAATTTGAGTCTCAGCGTGCTCTTCAGGAGATAGTAAAGATTGGGTATCCTGCAGTTCCTGCACTGATTGAAGCGTTGAAAAGCAAAAACCCTGAAGTAATGGAAAGGGCGGGGGAAGCCCTGCTGAAGCTCAGCCCGCCTCAGGATGCCCAGGCTAAAGAGAAAGAAAAGGAAGACAGTAATATTTCATCATTGATTAGGAGGCTTGATGATTATCGTGGGGCTAAAAGCGCAATTAAAGAGCTTGCTGAAATAGGTGAGCCGGCAATTCCTTCCCTTGTTTCTGCACTGTGGCGGAATGACACCCTAACCACCCCCATTAATGCTGGGAAGGTTCTGGGCAGAATTCTCAAAGATTACCCCAAGAACAGGGAAATCCAAAAGACGCTTCTCAAATTATTTACTGAACTTGGAAATGAAGATTCCCACAAAATGGGCAAGGCAGCCAGGTGCATTGGAGATATTGGAGATTTAAGGGGGCTCATGCCGCTGGTTGAGAACATCGGGACTGGGGATTGGTGGTCAAACCATCAGATAGCAGAGTCTATTGGAAAGATTGCCAAGGAAAATCCTGAAAGCAAATGGGTGCAGGATGCAGCTTCTATTCTTGTCGGGAACCTGGAGAAAGGCGGAAACACCAGCAGGAACTCCGCAGCAGCGCTTGGGAAAATAGGTGATCTTTCAGCCGCACCAGCATTGCTTGATGCACTGGGCAAAGGGGAAACAATGGCGGCTGACGCCCTTTACTGGATAATCCATGAGAACAAAGAAAACAATGACTGCAAGCTGATTATCTCTGCCATGGTGGAGCTTCTGGGTCCCGAAGACAAGAGTGTTACGATGGCGGTTTCCAAAGTTCTTGGGGAGGCTGGGGACCCCGATGCTGTTCCTGCATTGACGTATTTATTTGGGCATGAAAATGAATGGATTGTTAACAGTGCCATTGAAGCAGTTAGGATGATTGCAGGAGTTAAGGAGAATGCAGGGAACGAAAAACTTCGGGATGCTGTTCCGTCATTGATGGGAGTTGCCCAATCAGAAACAAAGCATGTAAGGGAAAAGGCTGTAGAAGCACTCGAGAGAATAGCGGATGAAAGAGCGCTTCCCACGTTGGTTGCTGGCCTTGGTGATCGCTGGGAGGATATAAGGAAGCCTGCTGCCAAGGGACTTGAAGCGATAGGGCTTGAAAAAGTAGATTTGGAAACAAGGGTTCTCGCACTCAGCATATCAAGGAATTATGATGAAATTCTAAAGATTGGGGCTGCTGCACTGCCGGGCCTGGTAAGCAACCTGGAAAGCGAACACCAGGAGATACGGCAGTTTTCTGGATGGATGATCCTGGAAAAACTTGGCTTTGAGAAGGTGGACTTGAGGGCAAATGTACTTGCCCGTATGGCGCATGGAGGCATCGGGAAGGTTTCTGCAATGGAAGAACCGATAGATGAGATATTGGAGGGGCTGCTTGAGCACGAACACATTTCTTTGGCTTTTGCGGCGGCTAAGATTCTTGCAAAGAAAGGAAATCCTGCAGCAGTGCCTCAGCTTGCATTTATGCTGGACCAGAGACCATTCGTAAGGGAAGACGCCCGGGATGCGCTCCTTGAAA
>JAQBFN010000022.1:0-5982 GCA_032123335.1 Microcaldota archaeon | reverse complement strand
TAAAACTATTCTTCAGCTTCCCAGGCCATCACGGGCTGGCTGCCCTCATAGAAGTTCAGTTCCTGCCCTGTAATCTCCCATCTGTACGGGCCCCCACCTATCTTTTCAAGCACCTTCCCCTCCAACTCCATATACTGTTCGCAGTACATCAGGGTAACTGCGGTCTGCCCAAACTCGATCTGGTTCCCATCCAGGGTGTAGCTTCCGCCCATGTGGTTGCATCCGGCATTCCCACTGAATGTCTCATCTTCCCCATCGAACTGGATGTACACCGGGCTGTTCCCTACCACTCCATTATCGATTTTGAGAAGTTTCCATTTATGCCCAAGCAGGTTTTCCTGTGTATCCCCTCCATCCGGGCATGGGGCAAACTCGCATTCCGGCCCCACTCTTCCCACCCCAGTTCCATCAGGGCAGATTTTTTCTTCTGCAGTGCATGTCACCGGCATGCCCTCACCCAGAGGGCCAACCTGTGTGCATCCGGAAAAAATGAGCGCAAACAGCATAACGATTAAGAATATCCTTCCATCCATTTTCTCACCTTTTTTTCACTATGCAGACTGGATTTATATCATTTAGCCTCCAACGAAAACTTTATAACCTTCTTTTCTGATACGATCCCATGAAGAAAAAGAAGCCTGTTGGGTGCACTGTTTCTTCGTTGGAGCAGGAGGGAAATTTCAATCTTCTCACTATCAAGTGCCCCCCGAGTTTCAAGTTCAGGCCCGGCCAATTCGTCAAGCTTTACCTGGATGCAAAAGGAAAGGATTTCGAGCCGTTTTCCTTCTTCTCCGCACCCGAAGAAAAGAAAACCCAATTCATGTTCGATGGCTCCACCCCCTTCAAGAAAAACCTCTCAAAAAAGAAAAAGGGCGCAAAGCTATACATTGAAGGCCCATACGGGGAATTTACAGTTTCCAAAAAACCGGACAATTCCGTCCTTATCTGCAGGGGATTGGGCCTCATCCCTATTTCCTCAGTTGGAAAATCCCTCATAGACAAGAAAAAGAAGCTCAGTATCTACATTATGTACGAAAACATGGACCGCAAGGAAATCCTCAACGAATCCAGGCTCATGGAATTCGACAAGCACAAGCAGGTAAACCTCCTCATGACCCTCCTTAATGAGCGCCCGCTGGACTGGCCAGGGAAAATCGGCCCCCTTACTGCAGACATGATTTCTGAATTCGTCCCGGGCCCCCGCGCAAAGGATTATTATATCTGCGGCCCATCAACTTTTGTAAACAGGGTGCTTGCAACTCTCGAAGAGCTGAAAGTTCCAAAGAAGAGGATCAGCACAGAGCCGTGGGATTGAAAATGGATTCAAAAATTTACATTATAAAACGGAAAGAGCAGATTACAGAAGATACCCTCAAATTAGGCCTTGTTCCGGAGGATGGAAATCAAATAATCTACTCTCCCGGGCAATTCATGATTCTCACTGCCCCTTCCGGAACCAAGCGCGCATACTCAATCGCTTCCGCCCCTTCCCAGGATGTGCTTGAATTCGCAATCAAGCAGGTAAAAGGGGAATTTACCTCCCAGCTTGAATCCATGAAGGAAGGCGACAAAATAACCGTAGAAGGCCCCATGGGCCCATTCATCTACAACACCTGCGGAGAATACATACTAATTGCAGGAGGAATCGGAATAACCCCCATGGTCTCCATTTTGCGCGACCGGGACGGGAAATCCGAATGCCAGCACGTTACGCTCTTCTACTCGTCCCGCACAAAAAGCGGCCTTGCATATTATGATGAATTAAGGCAAATCGATTCCCGCAATGAAAACCTCAAAACAATCTTCACAGTGACCCGGGAAACCCCCGAAGGCTGGGAATACGAAACCGGCCACGTGGGTGAACAGATGCTCAAAAAATACCTTACTGATCTGGAAACAAAACGCTATTTTGTGTGCGGCCCCGCCCGCATGGTCGATTCCTTCCGCGAGCTGCTTAAAAAACTCGGAGTTCCCGAGGAGAACTGCACATTTGAAGGCTGGAATGTTTAGTCCCTCATTTTTCCATTTACTTAAACCTTTTTAAATTCTAGGGCACATATATCTATCTGATATTCATGACTTTTAACCAAGACAAACAGGATTCTGCAAAGGAGGAAAAAAACGGCCGGAGGACCGCTCCCAGGAGATGGTCCGGCAATCTCCTTTCAAAAACCGGGCCGATTGCAAGGTTCTTTAGAATGGAGCGGGAAGCCCGCAAGCTTGCGTCTGAAGGGGCGCGGCTCAAGAGCACTGGGAACCTGCAGGGCGCATTCATCAAGTTCCAGCTTGCTGCTTCCAAAGAGAAAAATCCTGGCTTTGGTGCTGATTTGCATGAAATGGCGGCAGACACAATGTTTGAGATTGCAGGCACCCATATCGAGAAGTCCAAGAAAGATTCCTGCCTCTTGGCTGCGGTTGAAGAGTACAGAAATGCTGCATCAAAGCGTGCAGATGTGCATCAGGAAAAAGCAGCAATGCTTTATATCCGGGCAGGGGCCCTTTCCGTCCAGGTAGGCGTATCCGCTTCCGCAAAAAAAGATTTCCAGGCCGCATCTGACCTGACTTCCAGGCAAACGCTTCAGAATTGGCTCAGGATGCAGCTGGCCCAGCTTGAGTGAAGCCCCCAGGCGCCTCACAGAACCCGCCCAGGGCATGAATACAGGGAAGCGGGTCTGGGGCTCCGAGTTCTGTAATCCTTTTAATTCTTCTCTTCTTATCCATCAACAGGTGTGGATTCATGAAGGATATTTTCTGGTTTGAAGAGTTAGACAGGAGCAGCCTTGCTGAAGCAGGCGGAAAGGGAGCGAATCTTGGAGAAATGCTCAAGGCAGGATTTCCTGTCCCCCCGGGATTCGTAGCCTCAAGCGGTGCATACTTCAAGCACCTTGACCACAATGATTTGCGCGAGCCCATTACCGAAATGCTTGTGGGCCTGGATGTAAACGACACTGCAAAGCTTCAGGATACCGCAGAAAAAATCCAGAACATGATTATTGATGGGGAAGTTCCCCCTGAAATTGAAGAAGAAATCAAAACCAATTACCAGAAGCTCTGCGACATGCGCGCAGATGAAGAAGTTTATGTTGCGGTGAGAAGCTCCGCAACCGCGGAAGACCTCCCCGGTGCTTCCTTTGCCGGCCAGCAATCTACATTCCTTAACGTGCACGGCCAGGACGGAACCGTAAAAGCAGTAAAAGACTGCTGGGCATCCTTATTCACTGCACGCGCAATCTTCTACAGGGTGCAGAACGGTTTCGACCACATGAAGGTTGGCCTTTCTGCAATAGTGCAGGAGATGGTGCAGAGCGAAAAAGCAGGAGTAATGTTCACAGTAAACCCCGTAAACAATAGGAAAAACGAAATTATGATTGAAGCTGCATACGGGCTTGGGGAAGTTGTTGTTTCCGGCTCCGTAACCCCTGACACTTACATAGTGGACAAGGACGGCTTCAAAATCCAGCGCAAGGACCTTGCAAAGCAGACCTGGATGATAATCAAGCACAAGGGAGAGAATGCAAAAGCTGAAATCAAGGATGATATGCAGGACAAGCAGAAAATCTCCGATGAGGCAATCGTTGAGCTTGCAAAAATCGGGCAGAAGCTTGAAGAGCACTATGATTTTCCTCAGGATATTGAATGGGCATACGCAAACGATGAGATGTATATTGTGCAGTCCCGCCCCATCACTACACTTGAAGATGAAAAAGAACCAAAAGCTTCTCCCTCTGTACCTGAGGAACTTGAAGGTGGGACAGATGTTTCAGAAGCAGAAGTTCTCCTCCGCGGTTTAGGTTCATCTCCTGGATTTGGAATCGGAAATGTTAATCTCCTTGGAAGCGCAAAGGACATCCCCAGGATGGAGAAGGATGCAATCCTTGTAACGGATATGACTACACCTGATTTTGTTCCCGCAATGAAAAAGGCTGCCGCAATTGTAACCAACACAGGGGGAATGACCTCCCACGCAGCAATCGTAAGCAGGGAGCTTGGAATCCCATGCATTGTAGGGACCCAGCGCGCAACTGATGTGCTGAAGGAAGGGATGACCGTAACCGTAGATGGAACCCACGGAATTGTATATAAGGGAAAAGTTGCGCTTGGGGGAGCCCCTGGTTCAGAAGAAGCAGGTGCAGTTGCAGCCGCATCCCCCGTAACCGGAACCAAGATTTACGTGAACCTTGCGGAAGTTGAGCTTGCAGAGAAAACCGCAAAGCTCCCTGTGGATGGAATCGGCCTGCTCCGCGCAGAATTCATGGTTGCGGACATGGGCGAGCACCCGCGCAAGATGTATGATGAGGGCCGGGAAAATGAATTCATAGATAAGCTCGCGGATGGGATGCGCAGGTTCGCATCTGCTTTCTACCCCCGCCCCGTAGTTTACAGGACTACTGATTTCAAGACCAATGAATACCGCAACCTCAAAGGCGGAGGCAAGTATGAGCCTGAGGAAGCCAACCCCATGATGGGCTACCGCGGAGCCGCACGCTACATAGCAGAGCCCGCAGTATTCAAGATGGAGCTCAAGGCAATCAAGAAGGTGCGCGAGGAATTCGGGCTCACAAACCTCTGGATGATGGTCCCATTCGTGCGCAGGATTGGTGAGCTCCGTGCAATCAAGGAAATGATGCAGCAGGTTGAGCTTTACCGCACAAAGGATTTCCAGCTCTGGATAATGGTTGAGGTTCCCAGCACAGTGTTCATAATTGATGAGTTCTGCGAAGAAGGAATTGATGGGGTTTCCATCGGCACAAATGACCTTACGCAGCTCGTGCTCGGAATCGACCGTGACAATGCAACCCTTGCGCAGGGCTTTGATGAGAGGAACAGTGCGGTGTACCGCGCGCTTGAGCAGGTAATCAAGACCACCCGCAAGTATGGAATTACCTCTTCCCTCTGCGGCCAGGCGCCCAGCGTTTACCCATCCTTTGCTGAGAAGCTTGTAGAATTCGGGATTACCTCAATGAGCGTGAACCCGGATGCGGTTGAGCGCACAAGGAAAATCGTTGCTTCTGCTGAGCAGAAGGTGATGCTCCGTTATTTGCGTGATATGCACGAGGCGCACTCTGGCAGTTCTCATACAGAGAACCACCACTCCGACTAATCCCTCCGAACCGCGGAGGGGGGTCACCCCCTCCCTCTGAGAAACCTCTGAGAAAGCTTCGCTTTCTTCTCGTGAACGAAGTTCACGATTCGGTTTCTTCTCTTGAGCAGAGCTCAAGACAGTTTGAGGGTTCGCCTTTCCAAGGCGAGTTGGGAACAAAGTTCCCCAGACCTCCTGACCCTCCCCCGAATTAGGCATATACTTTTCTTCTTTTCTCTTCCTTTTATTATTATGAAGATTCTGTTGCAGTTTCCCGATCCGTTTGAACCGTTGTTCAAATCTCGTGAAACTGCATACTGCAAGACCAAGGTGAGCCCGTGAAAATATTGCTGCAGTTTCCCGAAGGTTTGAAAAAGAATGCACTTTCTGAAGCCCAGAAATTAGAAAAGGAAGGCCACGAGGTTTACCTCTCTTCCTCTTCCTGCTACGGTGCGTGCGATTTGCCCATGGATGAGGCCCGCACCCTCCAGATAGAAAAGGTAATCCATTTTGGGCACTCCCAGTTCATACGCAAGGACCTTCCCTTCCAAGTTGAATACCGCGAATATTACCTGGATATAGATACTGAAAAGCTCAGGGGTGCGCTTCCCTCCCTTGAAGGCAAGAAGCGCATAGTCCTGGTTACTACTGTGCAGCACGTTCCCCAATTGGACCAGATGAAATCCTTTTTAGAAAAAGAAGGAAAGGAAGTCCTTATTGGAAAGGGCTGCTTTACCGCGCATGCAGGCCAGGTGCTTGGGTGTGACCCCACAGCCGCCACTTCTGTTTCCAAGGATGCAGATGCAATTCTTTACGTAGGGGATGGAAAATTCCACCCTACCGGAATCAAAACTGAGCTTCCGGTTTTTGCTCTCAATCCCTATTCCGGGGAATGCAGGCAA
>JAQBFN010000021.1:0-7805 GCA_032123335.1 Microcaldota archaeon | reverse complement strand
AGGAAAGGCATTGGGCGCACTGCAAAGAGGGCTTAAACTTAGTACGCAAAATGCCCCTGCAATACGCAAGGTAAGCGTGCAGGTTGCAAAACAGGCCGGAAAGCGTGGTGCTGACCTGATGAGTGCAGATCAAACAATTGCTGATGCAGTTAATGATATAAATGAATATATCCATGAGGTAGAAACCCAAAGCAGGCCCATGCCTCCAGAAACAAAGAAAGAGGCACCCAAAGCCAAGCAGACGCCCACTGTTGAAACAAAGGAGCCCGAAGCCTGGGAAGAATACGATTATTCAAAAGGCCAAACTAAGATGGAATAATTATTCTTTCCATCTTTTGTACAGCTTATGCGCAATCCCAAACTGGTCTAAGGTTTTCCCGCACACAAAATCCACAATTTCCCGCACGGTTTGGGGTTTTGAATAGAACCCAGGGCATGCGGGTAGGATTACTCCTCCTGCAAGCGTAACCGTTTCCATATTCTTAATTGCAATATATGAAAGAGGAGTTTCCCGCACCACTAAAACAAGTTTCCTCCTTTCCTTGAGCATTACTTCCGCACTTCTCGAAACCAAATTCGAGCCAATCCCGTTTGCAATCTCTCCCAGCGTTTTCAGGGAACAGGGCGCCACAATCATCCCATCCACCGGATGCGAACCAGAAGCCGGAGGCGCACCCATTTCATTTTCCCCAAAATCCGCCTTAGGCACTTCCGCCCCTTCCGCTTCAGCAACTTCTTTTGTCCCGGAGCCATGGATAACCCACACCTCGTGCCCAAGCTCTTTCAGCACTTCCTGCAGCCGCACTCCATACTGAAGCCCGGACGCTCCGGTAATCGCCAAAACAATGCGCATACAAAAATTCAGGGCTTATATGCTTTAAAATGGGCTATGCCCGCACTACGGCACGGGTCGGATACCATTTGCATCCATTAGATATGACCAGAGATGTAAGAAACCTTTCTTCAATACGGGTTATCTGCGTAAACTCAAACCCCTTGCTGCCCATTATGGACTCAGGAGGCAATGCATCCTGCATAAATGTCTTACATCCGGGTTTCCTGTCAAAATTGCCTGTGCACCCCTTCGCAGCGCAGGCTGGGGGCATTACTCCCTTTCCAGGGGCATTTATTGTGCTGCAGTTCCGGAATACACATCTGTATTTGCTCATCTAACGTTACCTCTAAATATCTCTAATTGTTCAAATTTTTTGGGTTTTGAGTTCTTCCATCAAACTATTTATAAAGCCACACTTACTTCTTCTGTTTCTCCAATTTCACAGGCCTCCTTTCCAGCCCGCGGAGCATTGCGCTGTGTTCATTCATTCGCTCAAACGCCCTGAGCTTCCATTCCCCTCCCCTATGCCTATTGGTTATGCGCAAAAGCCCTCCAGTTACTTCAATGGCTATGTTCTCTGCAGCCGCAACCAGCACCCTCCGGGATTCAACAGTAAGCCTTGAAGGCTTTTCTTTCAGCTTTCCCAATATTTTTGGATAGCTGGAGGGCTCCTTTACCTCTTTGAGCACAAAGCCCGCTTCGAATACCACATCTGCATTCTCATGGTCCAGCAGCTTTACTGCAGCATCCGCAATTTCCTTTTTCTCCTCTAGAGTGAATCCCTGCACAAAGATTTTCTTGATTATGTGGCTAAGGAGGTGCACAAGCCTTTCCGGATTTTGCGCATTTGCCTCCAGCTCAGCAAGCTCCGCATGGATATCCGCATCCTTAAGCACCCCTCCTTCACTCATTTCATTCACATTTTGTAGTGATTACTCTATTCGTGTATGCCTATTATTTCCCACCAAAACCTTTATAATACCACAATCAACCTCCCAAATTTTAAATATCCCTCCCCCCAAATTCACCCATGCAGGTCCTCAAGCTGGGCGGAAGCGTCCTCACGAAAAAAAGCGGATATCTGGAAGAAGACCAGAAAAACATTGATTCCCTTGCAGAGATGCTTGGCAAAGTGTGGAAATCCGGAATCCGCGACATCATCCTTATCCATGGAGCCGGCTCATTCGGCCATCCCCTTGTAGTAAAATATGATTTGGACAATGGGGTAAAAACCGAAGAGCAGAAGCGCGGCGCAGCAGAAACCCATTCCGCATGCGTGCACCTCTCCACCCTCCTGGTGGATGCACTAAATAGGAACGGAGTTCCCGCAGTTTCAGTTCCCCCTGCTTTCCTCGGAAAACTAAGCAACAGGCGCATAACCGAATTAAACCGAAAACCCATAGATACCCTCCTGGAACTGGGCTACCTGCCTGTGCTGCACGGAGACATGCTCCCGGACTCTGAGCTTGGGTGCGCAGTATGCTCCGGAGACCAATTGGTTTCCTGGTTCGGAAAGGATGCGGAAAGGATAATTCTCGGAACAAATGTAGATGGAGTCCTTGCGGATGGGGAAGTAATTCCAGAAATCCACCAGAGCAATTTTGAGGAGGTTTCAGCCCATTTTAAGGATACGCAGCATGCGGACGTAACAGGGGGCATGAAAGGCAAGATAAATGAGCTTCTCGGGCTTGGAAAGCCCTCGTATATAGTTAATGCCCTCTATCCAGAACGAATAGAAGCGCTCCTTGAGGGGGAAACGGCGCTTTCCACTTTAGTGTGGTAGTTGCCCCATAACTCCTACTTTTTAAAACATTCTCCCACATTATATTACCCAATGAATGATACAAAGGGAGATGGACCCATAAAGCCCGTAAGGCCCATAACACCCAGGCGCCCAATGGCAGTTACTCCCGAATCCAATCCAGCACTCAGGCTAAAACCTTCCACTTCTCCGGTCAGGGCACCTCCTCCACCCCCAAGAAAACACAGCATTACGCCCCCCAGAAAGAATTCTGATCACAGGGAAATAAAGGACTTCTTCAAGAAAAAGCCTGATCCTGAGCCCCCCTCTGAAAGAATGTCAATAGAAATAGATGTGGATGAGGATTTGGGGGATAGTGCGCCTGCAACTGCTGAAAGCAACTTCCCTTCGATTCCGGTGGATTTTGACGACCCTGTTTCTGAACTCCCTGATTCTCCTGTGCCTTCGGGCCGGGCAATTAAAGGGGTTGAGCCATTAATAAAAAAATTCACCTCTGTGCTTCGCAGGCTCCAGCCAGGGCTGGAAGGAAAAAAACTCGAATTTACTGAAAAAGGAATATTCATGGAATCCAAAAAAATCGGGGACGTAAAAAACAGCCCTCCGGGTGCGGGATTTAGGGTATGGATGCACAAAATAGGGCTTAATATGGATTCGCTTCCTGCCTCCGCAATACTGGCTCATTTTAACATTCCGGACTTCTTCTTTGCTGACGCAGTAAAGCGGGCAAACCATGTTTCCATATTTGCCAATGGAAATAGGGACCGGGTGGAAATCAAAATGTGCTTCCATAAGGAGGAAACTCCTGATTCATTCCTTTCTCTGCCCCTCCGCACCAGTTCTCAGGTAAAAAAGGGGTAACTCTCACCCTTTTAAACATTTTTATACACAATTATGCCTATGGGAGGAAACCGAAATAACGGACCACCTGCAGTAATTGCGATGTCTCCAACCCCTAGCAGGATGCCTGGACCTTCCCAAAAAATGCCTCCCAGTGCAAAACCCGCCCCTGACAGGCCCGGAATAATAATCCCCAAAAGGCCCATGAAACTAAGCATAGACGATTCAGTCAAGAGGGCAGGGGCCACAAAAATGGTGATTACGCTTGCCCGGGCACTTTGTACTGTCCATCCGGATGCGCTGGAAAGCGAAATTAAATTCAAATCTAAAGCAATATTCCTGGATTCCAAAAAAATAGGGGATGTCCAGGTGGCTTTTGAAATGGTGAAGGTGCGCATCTGGCTCCAGAATCTTGGGTACCCGTTTGGCTCCCTTGGCCCGGATGAGCTGAAGGATGTTTTTGAGATAGACCGGACAAAGTTCGGAAAAATGCTTGAAAATGCAAACTACCTTGTGCTAATGGGGCTCCAGCAAGGAGCGCTCTCGCATATCGGCCTCTGTTTTTACAAGGATTTTGAAACAAGGGTTGTGCCTTCTTTTCCATTAAGAGACTAGTAATGAAAATAAGCAAATCTTTTTATACTTCATTCCCAAATTCCTGACCACATGACCGGCAAGCGGAGGAAACCTCACAATCCAGTTATATCCATATCTCCAGCTGAAAGAACTTCAGGAACAACCAAGAAGTTTGGAGACCTTTTGGAACGCCCCCCGGAAAGCAATTCAAAACTCAAGGAAAGAAGCAGCATTCCATGCGGCCCCGATAAAAAGGACCGCATAAGCAGCTTCCTGGTGGACAACGGCTTCAAAATAAACCGCGCAGAAATGCTCTTCTCTTTGCTCCGCAGGCTTTGCAATGAAGATGATAAGCGCCCGATAGAAGCAGATGAGCGGCATATATGGCTTGGCTCAAACCCGGTAGGAATCGTAATGAGTTTTATGGAAAAGCCCACCCTGCACATCTGGGTCGACCAACTCCTCACGACCAGTTATAGGAACGGCTCGATGAAAGAAGTGGAAATAGATCTCCAGCGCATCCTAGGCAATACCCGCGCTCTTTCCGCTCTCGTTGATGCATTCGAGACTCCATATGATTTGCTTGCATCAACAATTGCAGAAAACAAGTTTGCTGCTTTGCTTGCAGACACAAAAAGTACCTGGCTCCGCTTCTATGGTGAACGCACAGCGCATCCCACCAGGGTTTTCCAGGTAGGGAAACTTCCCTGAAAGTTTTTTATGCTTATACGTACCCAAATCTTCCCAATGGCGCCAGGAAAAGAAAGAGTCATCGCTAGAATATCTGCTAAAGGTTCAGTTCCAGCAGTGAGTGTGCTTCCCAAGCGCCCTACAAGGGAAAGTGATATGCCTAGTTTCGGAAGCATCCGGCCTCTTTGCGAAGGGAAGGTTCAGCCCATTCTTGGCCCAAACCACAGCAACCCAACTTCTGAACTAAAGCCCGTGGACACACTAAGCATGAATCTCTCGGAAACTGATGTTGGGTTTAAGCTGGATGCTCTTTTTACGTTACTACGGGCAATCTCTTCTGAAGCAGAAACCCTCCCATTCCATGCAGCCAGCTCAGGAGTATTCATGGGAGAAAGAAAAATCGGCCAGGTATTTGGCTCAGCTTCCGATTCTCCAATAATCAAGGTCTGGATGGACTGGCTGTACGTGCACCCCGGAAGCAGAGTAACCAATTCCCAACTCCTGGAAAAGCTTCCTCTCTCCGTATTGGTGAACGCTTTTGCGGTGGGGGAAATTGCCCCATTTGTGCAGGAAGTGGCTTCGAGCAGGTACATGGCAATAGAAGCAGATAAATTCATTATCAAGCTCCGGCTTTTTGAGGCAAAAAACGGCCCGGCGCTCCATTCGTTTATGGTAAAATGGAGAAGCTTTTGACAGAACTCCCTTCGATTTTTAATTCTTCTCTTCTAATGCATATCGGGTGGAGAGCGTGATTCAAAAAGTAAAGAAAAGAGACGGTTCCTTAGCTGATTTTAATCCTGAAAAAGTTGCAAATGCAATCTGGAAAGCCGCCCAGGCAGTTGGGGGGACAGACCGCGCACGCTCAGAAGAACTCGCCAGGCAGGTTGTAACCCTGCTCTCTGAAAAATACGATGGGCAAACCCCCACAGTAGAAGAAGTCCAGGATGCAGTTGAAAAAACCCTTATTGAATCCGGCCACGCCTCCACCGCAAAAGCATACATACTCTACAGGCACCGCAAGAGCCTGGAGCGTGAAATGAAGCGCGTTCTCGGAGTTACCGATGACCTAAAACTCTCCTTGAATGCAATCCAGGTTTTGCAGAGAAGGTACCTGCTCAAGAACGAGCACGGGGAAATAGTTGAAACCCCGAGCCAGCTCTTCCAGCGCGTTGCAAAGTTCACTGCTTCTGCAGAAAAGAACTACGGGGGCTCGGAAGAGGATGTAAAGCACTATGAAAATGCCTTTTATGAGATAATGAGCGGGTTTGAGTTCCTTCCAAACTCCCCCACCCTAATGAATGCTGGCACGGATGTGGGGCAGCTTTCCGCGTGCTTTGTTTTGGAAGTGGAGGATTCCCTCTCCGGAATATTTGATGCGATCAAGAATGCAGCAATCATCCACAAGAGCGGAGGCGGAACAGGGTTTTCCTTTTCCAAGCTCCGCCCTAAGGGAGACATGGTTATGAGCACCAGCGGGGTTGCTTCCGGCCCGATTTCCTTTATGGGTGTATTCGACCATGCAACCAACGTAATTAAACAGGGGGGAAAGCGCCGCGGTGCCAATATGGGCATCCTGAACTCTTCCCATCCGGATATCGAGGATTTTATTACCGCAAAGCAAACCAAGGGAGTGCTCGAAAACTTCAACGTAAGTGTTGGTGTGGATGATGAGTTCATGAAAGCGGTTGAATCGGATTCAACCTATGAGCTCAGGAGCCCCAGGAAAAGGAGCCCGTGCGCAAGGTAAAGGCCCGCAACCTCTTCCACTTAATAGCGTATTCAGCATGGAAATCCGCTGAACCCGGTGTAATATTCCTAGATACGGTAAACAAATCCAACCCCACTCCGGATTACCCCATAGAAGCTACTAATCCTTGTGGTGAGGTTCCAATGCCCAACTATGAATCCTGTAACCTGGGAAGCATAAACCTCTCCAAATTTGCAGAGTTGGATTGGAGCGAAAAGCCCTGGAGGGACAAGGTGGATTGGGAGCGCCTCCGCTTCGTTACCCGCCTTGCAACCCAATTCCTGGACAATATAATTGATTTGAACAAGTACCCACTGGAAATAATCAAAGAATCCACCCAGAGGCACAGGCGCATTGGATTGGGGGTAATGGGTTTCGCACGCCTCCTCTTCAAGCTTGGAATCAAATATGATTCTCTTGAGGGTGTGGAAGCTGCCCGCGGCATAATGCAATTCATTACGGATGAAGCGCGCAAAATGAGCCATGAGCTCGGGCGCGCACGCGGCTCTTTCCCTGAGTTCCAGAAAAGCACATTGTCCAGGGAATATGATGCAATGCGCAACGCAACCGTTACATCCATTGCGCCCACCGGAACCATCTCCATGATTGCCGAAACTTCCTCAGGAATTGAGCCCCTCTTCGCACTCGCATTCATGAAAAATGTAATGGACGGAACCAAGCTCTATTATTCCGACCCGATTTTCGAGCAGGTCCTCCAAAAAGAGGGCGTATATTCCCCGGAGCTCATGAAAAAAATAATCGAAAAGGGAAGCATCCACACTATGGAAGCGATTCCCCAGAAAGTCCGGGACGTATTTGTAACCTCTCATGATATTCCAGTTGAATACCACATAAAGATGCAGGCCGCGTTCCAGCAATACACCGACCTTGCAGTAAGCAAAACCATAAATATGCCTGGTTCCGCAACCGTTGAGGATGTGGAAAATGCATATTTGCTCGCATGGAAGCTAGGGTGCAAAGGGGTTACGGTTTATAGGGACAAATCCAGGGAAGACCAGGTATTGAATGTGGGCGGCTCTGAGGAAAATGAAAAGATAAATAAAGAGGGATGACTAATATTATTCAATCTAATATGGGTGAGAGAATATGAAGACAACTTTGAGCATTATTAAAGCGGATGTTGGAAGCTATTGTGGCCACCAGAGATGCCATGCAAACCTTATGGGTGAAGCAGATAAAGTGCTGAAGGAAGCAAAGTCTTCCGGAATCCTGATTGACTATTATGTTGCCCGCTGCGGAGACGATTTGGACCTCATTATGACCCATGATAAGGGAGAGGGAAATGAGCAGGTGCACAAAACCGCATGGGATGCATTCCTTTCCGCAACCGAGGAGGC
>JAQBFN010000020.1:0-75690 GCA_032123335.1 Microcaldota archaeon | reverse complement strand
GGGAGTTAGATGCCCTCTTAGGACAGATTGACCTACACTGGAAGATAAAGGTTCTTGAAGAGTGGGGGCTTCTTGAAGAGAAACTCGTTCAGAAATTAATGAAAACAAAAAAGGTGAGAAATGAGTTTGCACATGTATGGGAGACACATCAAGTTATGTACGAAGGCAAACAACTCATGGGCGCCTTTCCCAAATTTGAGAAGAACATGAAAGATATCTGGGATGAACTGTTGGATGCATATCGTAAGGAACAAAAGAAGATTGATATTGATGCTCTGATTGAGGAATTTGAAAATGACGCACGCTAAGTAAGGAAGAAACAGACTCAATCCTAAACCCCCAGAACCCGCTTTTTAAATCCCCATGCAAGTAGTTTTATGTACTCATACCTCAAAAAATGCATGAATCCATTTACTCAACCGAGTGAGATATTAAATGAAGCATTAGTCAGGGAAGATGCATTGCTCTGGTTATAATCTTCATTGTGCTGGGGATTGCAATCTTTTTATGGACAATAAACGAGAGGGGGAAGATGCCTGGCATAACTCCAATAAGGATTGTGATCATGCACTTTGACGCCTCTTGCCCTAACCTTTCTCCATCCACGGTGTACACGGGCTATTCTGAATTCCAGCTGAAGCTGCTCTGCCATATGCATATTCGGGAGGGGAAGAGCTTATAAATACATATTTCACCTTATAAGAACACAAATATCTTTCACTCAGATCCCCGGGGCGTTCTATTTTTATTAGTCCTAAGTGCATAAGTAATCCAACGAGTTTGATTTTATGGATATAGGAATACCAAAAGAAAGAAAGGCAGGGGAAACCAGAGTTGCGCTTATTCCAAGTGATGTGGGGAAATTAGTGGAGGCAGGACATACTGTTTTTATTGAAACCAATGCTGGAATTAAGGCAGGGTTCCCAGATGAGGAATACGAAAAGTATGGGGCAGAAATAGAGGAATCTGTGTGGAAGCACAGGATGATTGTGAAGGCAAAGGTGGAGGCAGTGGACCCGTTTGAGGAAAACCAAATCCTGATGGGGTACCTGCATGTGGAGAAGGGGCAGACGCCTGCGCTGCTGGAGAAATTGCTTGAAAAAAGAGTTACGGGTTATGCGTTTGAGGAGATAAGGAATAAAGAGGGGAGGAGGATGGTGAACCTGGGCTATGAGGCAGGGCTTGTTGGAATGTATGAGGGGCTTAGGCAGTATGGGGAATTGCTTGAGAAGAATGGGCTTGGGAATCCGTTCAGTTCGCTTCCGGAGATAAAAACCTTGGGGAAGGAAGGGGCGTTTAACCGTTTATCTGGGCTGGATTTGAAAGAGGAAATAGCTGTCAACATAATGGGGGCCGGGAATGTTTCCAGGGGTGTGCAGGAAATCCTAAAAAATGCTGGAATAACTCCTCAGGTGCTCAGGGAGAAAGATACGTCACATATTGAGGATTACCTGCCGGATACAGATATCCTGGTTAATGCTATTTCGTGGTATCCGGGGCAGCCGCACGTAGTTACAAGGGAAATGTTGGGGTTGATGAAGAAAACTGCGTTAATTGTGGATATTTCCTGTGATGAGAATGGGGGGATAGAAACATGTGTGCCAACGAAATGGGCTAACCCAACCTATGAGGTAGATGGGATAACCCATGCCTGCATTGATAATTTGCCTACTGCAATTGCAAAAGATTCATCTGAGCACTTGAGCTCAATGATTCTTCCTTTTGTGCTAAAGGTTGCGAATGGCGCTGAGCTTGAAACCGGGCTTATGACAAAGGATGGAGTTTGCAAGTTCAAGAAAGAATAGGGGTTGACTCCCTCTTTGGAGTCAATCACTCAAAATTTGTACATTTTTATAGTTTGGATCAAAGCAGAGGCACTTGGGGTCCCTTGCTACATACATTCCGCCTTCTTCATACACGGTGTACTTTGTATTTCTGTACTCATAGTCCATGCTAGGGCAGGTTTCTCTGCAGTGCTCAGTTAGCATCACCTTGAGCTCTTCGGTTGAATATGCCATAAATTGGCCCCCGTGGAGACCTACTTCGCGATCGCCCGAATTAAAGGCATCAAATGCGATATTACGGTCCAGATTGCAGCCCGAAAGAAATATCATTCCAACAAAAACCAGTGCAAGCACAAAGAACTTCATCATGAGGTTGGAATCAGGGGGAAATATTAAAAGATGCGCTGCGTTCGGGGTGCATATGGGGAAAGTTGAAGGGGGAGCAAGGGTCAGCGTTTGAGTGATGTTTTTAAAGTAGTGAAGAGATAGCGTAATAGCATATAGAGTGATAATATGATGGTCAGGGCTAGCCATATTCTGGTTTCAAGTGAGGACAAAGTAAAATGGATTTACAAGGAGCTGCAGAAAGGCAGGGATTTTGCAAAGCTTGCAAAGGATTATTCAGAATGCCCGAGCAAGACAAACGGGGGAGACCTGGGCTTCTTCGGGAAGGGGCAGATGGCGAAGGAGTTTGAGGATGTTGCATTCAAGATGAATGAAGGAGACTTTTCCAAGCCTGTGAAAACCCAGTTTGGGTACCACATAATCAAATTGACCGGGAAAAAGTAGATTTTGCAGAATGCGGGGGGATTTTTAAGTATTGCTTCTTTTAGTTTCTTCAATTAAGGTGAAAAAATGAAAAAATACCTGATTATTGCGTTTCTTGTGTTTGGGCTCCTGCTGTTTGGATGCCCGGGCGGGGAACAGACTCCAGATGATGGCACCACAACAGATGGCGGTGACACTCCTCTGCTTGGAGGGGACAAGGATGAACATGGATGCATACCTTCTGCAGGATATTCATGGTGTGAGCCACTGCAAGAGTGCATAAGGCCCTGGGAAACAAATTGCACAGAACCGGTAATTGTTGGAAACGATTCCGATGAGCATGGGTGCAAAGGCTCTGCGGGATACAGCTGGTGCGAATCGCTGGGCGAATGCATAAGAAGCTGGGAAACCGAGTGCCCTGAAGAGGCCCCGGAATGCGTTACGGTTGCGGACTGCGGGATGGGAGCGGCAAGCTGCGTGAATGGGAAATGCAGCCAGTATGATGAGCATGGGTGTGTTCCTGATGGAGGATACAGCTGGTGCGAATCCCTGCAGGAATGCATACAGCCCTGGGAAACTGAGTGCCCGGAATCCCCAATGGTGGGAAATGATTCTGATGAGCATGGATGCATCGGTTCTGCTGGATATTCCTGGTGCGAAGAGCTTCAGGAGTGCGTAAGACCATGGGAAACAAACTGCACTGGTTTGATTGATCAAATGGCGGAAGGATTCTGCGGGCAGGAAAACGTAGACAAGGTTTATGTTTGCGGAGACCACTTTAGGACTGTGAGCACGCTCGCGGGCGGAGGTTCAACAATCTACGATGCAACCGGGCATGAGATTACTACGTGCCCTGTTGTTGGCCCTGATTCGATGAGCGATTTGTGCAAGCAGTACCTTCTCGGAGATAATTGCGTAGAAAAGGAGATTTGCTAATCTCCCCTTCTTTTTCTTATTTTCCAAACCAAAAGATTTTTATGTAAGATTTTCGTTGCTAGCATATGAAGAGGATGATTTTTGTTGTGCTGCTTATTGCAGCTTCCCTGTCACTGGTTTTTGCAGAGGATGGCACATGCCAGGGGTGCCAGGATGCTTGCTATGCGGCTGCTGAAGCAGGGAGCCCCTGCAAGAATATGGAAGGGGATAATGAGCATCAGCGAGCAATGTGGGCAGGGATATGTGCATTCCAATGCAAGGTAGAATATAACCGGGATGGACATTGCCCGAGCGGCCAGGAGATGTGGAACCAACAATGCGGAAACACACAAGAAGAGCATGCTTGTGTTGCTTCCTGTGAAGCAGAGTGCAGGGAACTCGGAAGGTCGTGCAACTGTATGGGGGTTGACAGTTCGGATACGAAACTTTGTGAAGCGATGGGTGAATCCTGCGCAGGGCAGTGCAGGATTATCTATGAACGTGATGGATACTGCCTCAATGGGCAGCAAATCTGGGATACCTGGTGCCAGGAGTATGGGGGTGTTTCAGGTGATCCGGGCAGTGGCGCTTGCGAAGGGGTTTCATGCCCAGCCCACTGTGAAGGCAAGATAAGTTATTATGATGGAGAATGTGAGCCCTCCAGCGGGGAATGCACATACTTTTCTGAAGAGTGTGAATTTGCTTGCAATCCCGGAACCGGGAGATGTGAGAGGAATACTGAGCCCCCAAATATACTTTTGGAAACTACCCCCAGTTCAGTTGTGATTAGCGGGAATGGAGAAGTTGACATCATGGTCCAGCTTGTAAGGGGCTCTGGGGAAGCAGTTGAAGGTGCGGAAGTATATATCCGGGTTTCTGACCCTGAATTTACCGGGCTCCTGGGAAACTGGGGATTCATGGATGTGAAGAAGTACACGGATGGAGGGGGGATTGCAAGCGCAACTCTTGGGCTCCCGAGCATGAAGTCCATTGACAGGATTCATTATGAAGAGTTCCCGCTGGAGCTGGAAGTGGAGATAACTGCTGCGAAGCATTCCGGGGGAGAAGACTGGTCAACAACAAAAACAGGGACTGTTTTGGTGGAGAGCCCTGTGCCAGAGATTACGGAAATGAGCATAAGTCCCGACCCTGCACAGGCATACTTCATACACATGCTGTCCATTGGAGTGGAGGATGCGGATGAGGGGCCCAAGAACCTGAAATACACCATCAGGTGCTTTGGGGGAAAGCTTGGAACGCACTCAGGAGAAGCAGCAAATTCAGATGAGTATTCACGTGTATTTTACTCCGGAGAAACAAGCGAAAGCATTGAGTGGACCGGGCCTGCGCAGGGAGTGGATGAACTGGATCCTGTGGAATTCAAGGAGAAGCTGGCGAACCTGGAAGGGCTTTCAAAAAACCTGGGGGCAAACCGGTTTGGAGTTGTTGGGGGGATTTACAAGGCTGCAAATGGGCTGAATGGAAATGCGCAGAACCTTGCAACCGGGTTCCACGCACTCACAAAATCAGAGGACTGGAGGGAGGGAGCATACCGCTCGCTGGATTTGGGGCTTGAGGGATTCAAGACTTTTGTGGGAGTTTATACCCTGGGTTTCAAGGCTGCGCCTGGGGCGCTTGGGAAAATTTCAAATGATGCGGGAGACCTTGTGGATGGTGCGATAGGGCACATGCAGGCAAAGCTGAAGGGGCTTGCACACCAGGCGCGGGTAAATGCGGCGGAAACCCGCATTACAACATATTCATGTGCAGCAATAGTGGAGGATTCTGATGGATATGTGGATTGGCACCTGTTCCAGTTTGACCTTGAGTATGAAGGATTTGAATCAGATAAGCAGTATGGGAAAGATGATGAGATATCCGGGTGAACATTATGAAGAAACTGATGATTGCAGTGATTTTGTTTGCGGCTGTGTTTGCTGCGGGGATTGAGGATACGATTGCGGGCTATTATGCGGCAAACAAAAATGAGAACATTGAGGAATTCATGAATTATGTGGATACGAGTGGCCTGGATGCATCTGAAATAGAATATGAGATGCAGATGGTGCTTGGGATATGGGAAGCTTACGATACGGAGGAGTACCATATCAGGGGGCTTGAATATGCAACGGATCCTTCGGGGGAATATGCAATGGCAGGGTATTCCTTGAATGCAACGGTTTCCGGGGCAGAGAATTTCGATTATGAGCTGGATTATGTGATGCTGCTGCATAGTGTGGGGGGAAGCTGGAAGGTTTCCTCTGTGATGCCATATGAGGAGTACGTGAACATGAGTGAGCAGAGCAGGGACCTGATGGCGATAGATTATCTAGCGGGAGAGGAGTATGGGCTTGTTTCTGCGCCCCTTGAGCCTGCGGACCCAACATTTGATGGGAAGCCACCTGAGGATTTGAGCTCGGAGATTGCTTCTGCTGCGGGTTCCAGTGGGCCTAGTGCAGGCACCAAAAAGTGCAGTGGCACCTTGGACTGCGGGTGGGATGAAACCTGTGAAAACGGGGTTTGCGTTCCTGCACCCCAGGAGGATTGCGGAACAGCATTTGTGCTGCTGGCGCTTGGGGCCATTCTGTTTGCAAGAAAAGGATAGACTACCATTCCTTCAGCACTATGAAGGTGCGCGTGTCTTCTACAGTGGGGAGGGCACGGATTTCATCTATCCTTTTATCCAGTTCTTCCATGTTTTCTGCAGAAAGGATTAGGCAGGCATCGTAACTGCCTGAGATTTCAAACCCTGCACGCACACCCGGGAGCTTGGAGATTTCCGCCATCATTTTCTTCGTATTTCCTTTTGCTTTTACCATTACGATGGCCTGGTTTCCGGCTTCTGAGCTGGTTTCTATTGTGAAACGCTTTATTGTGCCGTTCTGGAGCAGGGACTTGATGCGCTGGCGGACTGCGCCCTCGCTTAAACCTACTGCATTGGCGATTTCAGTGTTGCTTGCACGGGAGTTCTTCTTCAGTAAAGAGAGAATCTTGGAGTCTTTTTCATCTTTCTTCATGCTACGAAATTCGTAGAATAGTTTTATAAGGGTTGCTGCATCCGTAGCGGAACTGCGATAGGTTTAAAAAACCTACGATAAGTAATAATGGTTTATACGAAATTCGTTAGAAAGTGTGAGAAACGATACGAAATTCGTGAAGGTTTGAGAATGGTGAGCAAAATGGATACGGAAACGATAAGGATCGCATATGCGGTTTCCACGAGGGAACTCGATGATGAGCCGCTTTCAGCAACAGACAGTGCACTCAATGCATCGCACAGGGGAAACCTTCCCCATGTGTACAACCTTATGCTCAAGCACAATAAGCAGGTGGAAGCAGGGGAACTGAATTTGCCCCGTGTGGAGCTTGCAGTTATTATATATGATGATAGGGAGCCTCCGCTCAGGGACTTTACGGATATCCCTGTGGAGTTTGTGGGGGTATGCTCCGAGAGGCTCAGGGAGCTGAGGGATTCGAGGAATGCAGCTGCAGGGAATGAAGTTGAGTTTGCGAGGCTAAGGGCAGAATATGGGGCTGAGAGAATGAGGTATGAACAGGAATTCCTGGATGTTCTTGGGGGCGCGGGAGTGGACCTGGTTATGCTGGACAGATTGATGGTTATTATGGGGAAGACTTACCTTAATGAGTACCTTGGGGCGACTATAAACAGCCACCCGGCGATACTTCCGGATTTGCCCGGGGATACGCCTACTGCGGATGCGCATGCACGCGCAAACCGCGGGGAGAACTCCTGGACAGGGGTTACCGCGCACTTCATAGACAGGGGAATAGACACAGGCCCTGTGGTTGCGCAGAGGGAATGCACACAAATTACTCCGGGCATGAGCGTTGAGGATGTGAGGAGGGTGAATTACCAGGGGGAGGGGAGGAACTTCTGGGCTGCTGTGCAGAATTACATTTCTGACCCGGATGCAAGGGAGCTTTTGAGGCTGAGGAGGGAAGCAAGGAAAATGAATGGGTCCGGGAATGAGATTAGGAGGTTGGCGAGGCGGAAGGCAACAGAGCTCCTAGGGAAGTACAGGGAATCGTTTGATGCGCACTGGGGCAGGAGGCGCGAGAATGGGCTCGGAACAGGAGCATACCAATATAGGGCTCCGTTCGGAAAGATGCAGAGGCCTGTGGTTGCGCAGAGGGTGGAGCCAAGAAGGATGAGGAGGGCCGTACACGCATGAACGAGATTGAGCTGCTTGGGAAATTAGTTTCAATTAATTCAGTGTTCCCGGATGAGCGGGAGCTTGGGGAGTTTTTGGAAGGGCAGCTTAAGGAACTTGGGTTTTCTACGAGGAGAGTGGAGGTTGCGGAGGGGAGATTCTGCTTGGTTGGGGACAGGGGGAGTGAAGGGAAGCCCATTATGCTGTATGGGCACATGGATACTGTTCCTAGGTATGGGGAGTGGAGCTCAGACCCATTTGTGCTTAGGGAGGAAGGGGATAAGCTGTATGGGCTTGGTGCTTATGATATGAAGGCAGGGATTGCTGCAATCCTCAAGGCATGTGAAGGGCAGGGTGAAAGAAGGGTAAGGGTTGCTTTTGGGGTGGATGAGGAAAACAATTCTGCGGGAGGATGGGCGCTTGTGCACGAAGGGATTTTGAAAGATGTGCAATGCGTAATTGTGCCTGAGATCAATGATTCCCCCGAGCCTCCTGGGCGTGCGGATGCGATTGTGCTTGGAAGGAGGGGAAGGGCAGTTTATGAGATTAATGTGCCGGGGCAGGCAATGCATGGGGCGCAATCAGCAAAGGGAACCAGTGCGATTAGTGAAGCGGCAAGGTTGGTTATGGAGCTTGAGGGTGCGGAGATGCCTTCCCATGAGAAATTACCTTCGGGTTCGCAGTTTATACGAAAAATATATGCGGAAACAAGCTCGCTTTCGCTTCCGGAAAATGCGGTTATTGAGCTGGACAGGCATCTGGTTACACCGGAAACTACTGAAAGCGTGCTTGCAGGGATACGGAAACTTGTTGATGGGCTTTATGCGGAAGGGAAGTTCCGGGAAATAGATGGAAGGAGGATTACTGTGGAGATAAAAAGAAGGGAAACTCCATATATGCCTCCATATGTTACTCCGGAGGATGCGGAGTGCGTTAGGAAGCTTGCACAGGCAGTGCGGGAAGAGGTTGGGGAGCCCCAGTTTACCTATGGGTATACTGTGTGTGATGAGAATGCGTTTTCTACAACGGGAGTTCCGGTGATTGATTACGGGCCGGTTGGGGGAAAGTACCATTCTGCGGATGAGTGGGTGAGCAAGCAGAGCTACCTGGACCTGATTAGGGTTCTCAGAAGGTTTACTGAGAGTGCATGAATTCATAGTGTTTTTATAATTTACTGGATAAGAGAGTGCTACTTGTTAAGGTGAGTTAAATGGGAAAGTATCAATTGTTTGTTTGCAAGGTTTGCGGGGACCCTTATTTGGGCACTGGAGCACCAAGCAGGTGCCCGTTCTGCGGAGCGCATGAGGAAAACGTAGTCCCAATGGATGAGTGGGGGCCGGTTTGGGGAAAGCCCATAAGCGATATTTCAAGGAAGCACCTGGAAGAGGCACTCCAGCTTGAGGTTGGAGCCACTAATTTCTATAATAACGTTTCCAAGGCTTCAGACGAGGTGTGGGTGCAGAAGATGTTCAAGGCAATCATGAAAGCTGAGAGGGAGCATGCATCTGCGATTGTGAAGATACTCGGGGTGGCCATGCCAAATATAGAAGAGCTGGCGCTGGAAGAAGACAAGGCAAGGGAAACAATTGAGGAGAACCTTGCGGAGACCCGCAGGAGGGAGGAGAACACAATTGAGGCTTACAAAATGGCCGCTGCGGAATCCACCGATGAGCCTGTGAAGTACTTCTTCAGGGAACTTATCAAAGTTGAAGCTGACCACCTGCTCCTTACTGAGTAGTTGATTTCCATGAAGTCGCACACGGAATACCTGGTGTTCACTACTGAAGAGAAGATCCAGTTTGTGCGCATCACGGATGAAGTGGAGAAAGTGGTTGAGAAATCAGGGGTAACGGAGGGATTTGCCCTTGTTAATCCGATGCACATAACTGCTGCGGTTATTGTGAATGATAATGAAGGCGGGCTTATCCAGGATTATATTGCGACGCTGCAGCGGCTTGTTCCATACGAAGCGGAGTACAAGCATAATGTGGGCGAGGGCAATGCGGCTGCGCATATCTGGAGGCAGTTGATGGCGCACCAGGTTGTGCTTCCGATTACGGATGGGAAGCTGGACTTTGGGCCCTGGGAGCAGGTATTCTATTGTGAGTTTGATGGGGGAAGAAGGAAGAGGGTTTTAGTAAAAGTAATTGGAGAATGACGCTTTGGAGTGCCCTCCAAGGAAGCGCTCCAAAGTGGCAGAGGATTATTCATAATCTATGTGCACGAACGCATAGGAAACCAGAGCTACTTTTTCAACTGCTTTCTGCACCTGCTCACCGATATCATGGGCTTTCTTTGTTTTAAGGTTCTTGGGGAGAACTATTGAGAGTTCCACATGGACACGGTCACCTACATAGTGGGCACGGATATCCTTGAATTTCTTTACGGCTTTTACTGATTTTGCGGCAGCCCGTATCTCTCCAAGCACTTCTTTTGGGGGCCGGGCGCCCATAAGGTAATCTATATTCTTCCTTGCGATTTCGTATCCGGAATAGAGGATATAGATGGCGATAAAAATGGCTGCAGCATCATCAAGGATTGGAGAGCTTAGGTAGGCTCCGACTACTCCTATGAGGACGATTGAAGATGCGAAGATGTCGTTCCTGGAATCTATGGAAAGCGCTTCAAGGGTTGAGCTTAGTGAAGCTTTTGCTTTTTGCTTGAGGTAGAAATAGGCCCCGATCTTTACAATTATCGAGATTATTACTATTGCAAAAACAAGGGGAGTGAGGGTAAGGATGGGCTCCCCTAAAATGATGTTGTCTGCGGCTGATTTGAGGATTTCAAATGCAAGCACACCTGCGAATATTGCAATCATGAGAGCGGAGAGGGGCTCTGCTCTGCGGTGGCCAAAGGGGTGGTCTGCATCCGGGCCTTTCTGCGCAACCTTTATGGAAAAGAATGCAAGCAGGTAGGAGAGGATATCCAAAAAGGAATTGAATGCATCGGAAAGGATTGCGAGGCTTCCGGAAATCAATCCTGCTGCAAGCTTAATGAGGAATAGGAATACATTCACCAGGAATGCGACAATGCCCGCATGGCCCGCATCCTCTCTTTTCATGAGTGGAATTCGCGGGAATATCTTTTAAAAACATATGCAGGATAAAGGATAGACACTTATCCTACAGTTAATGGGATATTAGAATACGCAGGGGTGGCGGAGTTTGGTCAAACGTGCTAGATTGAGGGTCTAGTGGCTTAGTGCCTACGAGGGTTCAAATCCCTTCCCCTGCATTTATTTTCAAATGCAGGGCTGTGAACACAGTTCACTTAACCTGCAAGTTTTTATTTTTAAAATTTGAAGGGCTGCAGTCGCAAGACTGCTTAACCTGATTTTGTTTTCAAAATGCTGGGCTGCGACCGGTTAGGTCGCTTAACCTGCATTCTATTTTTATAATTAATTCCTGAAGCAGTTAGCGTGTTTGAATTATTGATTAAGGTAGTTCCGCTTGCGGTTGCATCAACCATGTCTCCGGTGGTGTTTGGGATAGCGGTTGCGCTGCTTGCTGGGAAAAACCATCCAATCAAGAGGACGCTTGCGTTTTTTCTTGGGGCAATAATTACTGTAATTATACTTGCGCTTATTGGCTCGTTCTTGGGGGGAGGGGGAGCGGATGCGGAAATCAAGGCAATCCATCCAAGTGCATCCATGGACCTGGTGCTGGGAGTTTTGTTTATTGTGTTTGGGGTGATGAGTGCGCTTCCTTCAAAGGAGAAAGGTCCGAAAGTGGAGAAGGAAGGCGGAAAGCCTGGGCTTGTGAAGTGGTTCATTGTTGGATTCCTTACGAATATATTGAATTTTGATGCGGTGCTGCTGAACATAACTGCGGTAAAGGAAGTGTTCCAGAGCGGGATTGTATTTGGGCAGGAGATTGCGGTTACGCTGATGTGTGATTTGTTTTTCCTGCTCCCTGTGCTTGTGCCGCTTTCAGTGTACCTGGTGTATCCGCAGAAGGCAAAGAAAGTGCTTGTGCCGCTGGGAGTGCTGATGAAGAAGTACGGGAATTACCTTGCAATGGCGATATTCTTTGTGTTCGGCGCGTACCTGATTATGAAGGGAATGGGCTGAATAAGGGTTATTAATATTGCCTTCTTAGGGATACCATGGCCAAGCGCTCTAAAAAGAAAGGGCTTCCTCCGGGAACTATTGTTCATACTGGGGAAAGAAGGGGGGGGAAGGCAACAATTTCTGTAATTGATTATGATGAAAAGGGGGTAAGAGAAAAGGCGGTAAAGAAGGTGGAGGGCTGCTACGAGTTCAAGGGAAACAAGCGCACCACCTGGATAAATGTGGATGGGGTACACGACGTAAACGTGATTGAGAAAATAGGAAAGCATTTTGGGGTGCACCCGCTTGTGCTGGAAGATATTGCGAACACTGAGCAAAGGCCGAAGGTTGAGGATTTTGAGGATTACCTGTTTATTGTGGCAAGGATGTTCTACAATGGCCAGAAAGAGGGGGAAGTTGAGTCCGAGCAAATCAGCTTCATACTGGGAAAGGATTTTGTAATCTCCTTCCAGGAGAATGAAGGGGACATCTTTGACTCGGTGAGGAAGAGGATACGGGATGGGAAAGGAAGCATGAGGAAGATGGGCCCGGATTACCTTCTTTATGCATTATTGGATGCGATTGTGGATAATTATTTTGTAATCCTGGAGGGTGCGGGAGAGAGGGTAGAAGACTTGGAAGAAGCGCTTACACTGAACCCATCAAACAAAACGCTCCAGGACATCCACCGCATGAAGAGGGACATGATTTACCTGAGGAAGGGGATATGGCCGCTCAGGGAAGTAATCAATACACTCACCAGGAATGAATCAAAGCTGATAAAGAAAGGGACGATGCGGTACCTGCGGGATGTGTACGACCATACAATCCAGGTAATTGATACGATTGAAACTTACCGGGATATCCTTTCGGGAATGGTGGATCTGTACCTATCGAGCATCAGCAACAAGATGAATGAGGTGATGAAGGTGCTCACGATTATTGCAACTATCTTTATTCCGCTTACCTTCATTACGGGATTGTATGGGATGAACTTCCAGTACATGCCTGAACTGGGGTGGGTGCACGGGTACCCGTTTGCGCTGGGGATTATGCTGCTGGTTGCGCTCGTTATGTTTGTGTATTTCAAAAGGAGGAAGTGGATCTAGGGATTTCCTTCAGGAGTGCAATATATTTATAATACTTATCTGAGTTCCTGCACCAGGAGGAGATTTGATGGCCCATGTTGGAAATTTAAGAGAAAAACCGGTAATTACTGGTGTAGGGTGCACAAAGTTTGGAAGCGTTCTTGAAACCCCTGAAATTAAGGGGTTGGCTTTCCAGGAACTTGCGTGCGAGGCTGCTTTTGAAGCAATAGATGAAGCAGGGATTGACCCCAAGGAGATAGATGCGTTCTATATTGGGAGTATGCTCAGCCATAGTTCACATTTGTATTCACACAACACGCAGATGGCAGATTGGCTGGGATTGCAGGGAAAGCCAGGGGTGCATTTTGCAACTGCATGCGCTACAACCAATACTGGTGTGGGGCTTGCGGCTATGGACATAGCCTCAGGAAAATACAGGAATGTTCTTGTAGTTGGGGCTGAGATACTTTCTTCAACAGCTACGGATGACCCGCTGAAAAAGGAAGCGCTTGACCCGGGCATGCTTTGGTACTGGACAGACTTTGGTGTTGACCAGGCATATGCATATCACCACGCATATGATATTGCAACAGCATATGGTGGGCTGCCAACCCTGGGTTATGCAAAAAAATATGGAATACCTATGGAGAAAATGGATGAAGTGATGTGGGCAGTCCACAAAGCAGTGAGGCTGCACGGTTCCAAGAATCCAAAGGCATATGTGCAGACTACCCTGGAGCAGGAGGCAAAGAAAGCAGGATTCAAGAGCTCATGGGAATTCTGGACGGGCAGGAAAAATCCGTTCCTTGCATGGCCTTCAAGAGTAAAGAGTGCACTCAACACAGTTGATGGTGCATCGGCCTACCTAATCAGCTCAAAGAAAGAGGCAAAGAAATACTTCAGGAAAGAGCCGATATCAATTGAGGGGTTCCACTGGGCCTCGGGCAACTACCCCTGGTATGGGCGCGACCCAACGGATTGGGCACTGGACACGGAAGCCTTTGGGGCTGCAATGAAAATGGCAAAAATCAAGCCCAAAGACATAGATTACCTGGACGTGCATGACTGCATGCAGATTTACCATCTGATTGAATCAGAGATTTGCGGATACTTCAAGAAAGGGGAAGCATGGGAAGCTGTCCTTGAAGGGAGAACGACCTACAAGGGAGACAAGCCGATGAACACTTCCGGAGGAAGGCACGCAAAGGGGCATGCATTCGCAGCATCTGCAGGAGCGGAGATTTATGAGGCAGTGAAGCAGATGAGGGGTGAAGCCAAGGGAAGGCAAATTAAGGATGAGCCTGAGGTTTCAGTTGTGCATAACCACGGATACGGAATGCATTCTGCAGTAACTGTATTGAAGAGGTGATTATTATGGAAAGAATGATTGATAAATTCTACAAATCCCTCGGGAAAGGAAAGATTTATGGAGTGGTGTGCAAAAAGTGCAAGCATTTCACATTTCCCCCTAAGGCGGCATGTGTAAAATGCAGTACGCATAACATGGATTGGAAGGAGATAAGCGGGGACGGGGAACTTCTCTTCTATTCAAGCGGGAATCTACCTCCCTTGAAATTTGCAAAATACCACCCATATGCATACGGCGGAGTGGAATTGAAAGAAGGCCCGGTGTTTTTTACCATGATTGAAGGGGTACCTGTCTCCAGTGTGGAAGCAATTGAAAAACAGAATAAAAAAATGCCCATGAAGGTAAAGGCAAAGGTAAAGAAGATTGCAGGGACGAACATCGTGGTGTTCAAGGTGGTAAAGTAGCATGGATAAAAAAGAAGTCGGGAAGAAAGTGAAAAGCGTCGTTGCGGATGTGTTCGGGGTAAGTGCGGGCAAATTAAAGCCCACCACATCATTTGTTGACGACCTGCACGCTAAATCCATGGACATTGTGGAACTGCTTGCGGCACTAGAAATGGAATTCGGGTTCCGGGTTCCCCAGCGGGATGTGCGGCAGAATAAGACCATCAAAGCGGCAGTAGACTACATGTATAAAAAGTGCAAAACGCTCAAGAAATAAGAAGGACTACTGCGAGTGCATGGGAATCCGTAAAAGAGAGGGAAACCTGGATTTCCTTCACCTTCCCTTTTTTTGCTATTTTCTTTATTTCTCCATGGAGGGTTATTGAGGGGGCCCCGGTTTCCGGGTCCCTGAGCAATTCTACATCCTTGCCTTCAATCCAGCCTGTGCGGAAGGCTTTATACACTGCTTCCTTGGCTGCGAATGCGGTTGCGAATTTTGCAATGTTTTTTTCCTGGGCGCAGCAGATTTCATTTTGGGTAAACGTGGAATTGATGAAGTGCTTTCCGTATTTCCCTGAGAGCTTTTTCTTTAGCTTTTTCATGTCTACTAGATCAGTTCCTAGGCCAAGTATTTTCATTTTGATGCACCTACTGCCTTTGCAGCTTCCCTTGCAATCATCAATTCCTCATTTGTGGGGATTACCAGGATTTTTACTTTGGAGCCGCGGGCGGAGATGTCCGTGGCTTTAGTGATTGGTTTTCGGTTCTTTTTGGGGTCGAGCCTTGCACCCAATATCTGGAGGTAAGAGCAGATTTCCTTTCGCATGGAAGAGGAGTTCTGGCCGATTCCTGCGGTGAATACAATCGCATCGAGTTTCCCGAGCGCAACCGCGTATGCTCCTATGTACTTTGCAACGCGGTAGGCATACATTTCCAGGGCAAGCTTGCAGCGCTCGTTGCCCTTTTTGGCGCGGCCCTCAATTATCCGGACATCCTTGCTTACCCCAGAAACTCCTAAGAGTCCGCTCTTGTGGTTCATTGTATCGAATAAATCCTCATATTTGAATTTGTACTTATTTACCAGATACTGGAGAGTTGCAGGGTCTGTGTCCCCTGTACGGGTTCCCATCATTACGCCTTCAAGCGGGGTCATTCCCATAGAGGTATCGATGGATTTCCCTGCTTTTACTGCGGCGAGGGAAGAACCTGCGCCCAAGTGGCAAGTAATCAAATTGGGGGATTTCTTTTTTAGGAATTTTGCGGCTTCCTGCGCAACATATTTGTGGGAGGTTCCGTGGAAACCGTATTTGCGCACAGCATACTTGTCAAAATAGCTGTAGGGGAAACCGTACATGTAGGCTTTGCGGGGCATACTCTGGTGGAATTCAGTATCGAAAACCATCACCTGTGGAACAGTGGGCATCGCCTTCTTCATCTCATTTATCCCGGTTATGTTGTTGGGATTGTGGAGGGGGGCGAGCATCTCAAAATCCTTCAGGTATTTCAGCGCGACTCCGGAAGCGAGGGAGGTCTTTGCGAACTGCCCTCCGTGGACTACGCGGTGGCCCACAACCGAGATTTCAGTTACGCGCTTTATTGCGCCCCACTCCGGATCGTGGAGGAGCTTCACCATAAGCTGGACTCCCTGGGAGTGGTTTTTCGCATCTGCTTTTTCCGTGAGTGGTTTCTTTCCCTTGTGATGCACGAGCTGGGCATTGGGGCCAATGCGCTCGATTATTCCATAAAGGAGGGTGTTGAATTTGCTGTCGAAAAGGCGGTACTTTATGGATGAGCTTCCGCAATTCAATACGAGTATTTTCTTCATTTTTTCACCCTTTTTGCCCAGGTACTCAGGATAGCTATTGAGCCTAGAATGTCTTCAGTTTTGGCGCCTCTGGAAAGGTCGGAAACAGGTTTTTGGAAGCCCTGGAGAATGGGGCCGTAGGCGTTTGCGCCACCGAGACACTGAGTAAGCTTGTAGGTGATGTTTCCTGAGTCAAGGTCCGGGAATATGAGGATATTGGCGCGGCCTGCAACTGGCCCGAGCTTACCCTTTATTTTCTTTTTTGCGGTGGAGGGAACAAGGGCGGAATCGCCCTGCATTTCACCGTCGATGTATAATTTGGGGGCTTTTTTGTTTGCGATTTTTGTGGCTTCGATTACCTTGTCTGCACGCGGGTGAATGGAGCTTCCTTTCGTGGAGAAAGAAAGCATTGCAGCGCGGGGGGTCCAATTCATGAGCTCTTTGGCGGTTTGGGCAGTGGTGATTGCAACATCCGCCATCTGCTCCGGAGTTAGTTCAATGTTTACAGAAGAATCTGCAAAAAGGAGGAGGCCGTTTTCACCTACTTTGGGGTTTGGGATTTCCATTATGAAGAAGCTTGAGGGAACGGAGACCCCCTTGCGCAGTCCGATTATTCCAGTGGCAGCGGTGATTACATCTGCGGAAGAGGAAACTGCGCCTGCAACCATTGCATCTGCTTCACCCATCTTTACCATGAGGGAAGCGAGGAAGAGTGGGTTGGAGAGGATACGATTTGCGAGAGCGGGGGGCGCTTTGCGCACTTTGCGGTAGGCAACAATATATTTTTCGGGGATTCCTGAGGAGGTGTCGATTATTTCGAAGCCTTTGAGGGAAACTTTGAGCCTTTTTGCTGTTTTTTCTATTTCCTTTTTGTTTCCAACAAAGAATGGATCGGCAATCTTGAGCTTCTTCGCCTTTATGGCGGCTTCAAGGACACGGGGGTCTTCCCCCTCGGGAAGGACCATCCTGCACTTCTTCCAGGCAGTTTTCTTGAATCTGGAAATCAAACTCATGGTGCAGGTACTGAATTAATGTTTATATAATTATTGCACAGAAAGTGGATATATGGCACATTTTTATACATAATATTCCATAATAGAGTAACATGGGAGGCGGAGAACAGGCTAAATACCTGGCTCGGATTGAAGTGTATGACCTAATTAGATCTGGAGAAGTGAATTTGATTGCCGCAATGGAGGACAAAGCAATTCCCGGGCTTGCAAAGGTTTTGGAAGATGGCGGATACTGGGAAAAAACGCTTGCAATCGACACCCTGAAACACATGGGCAGCAACAAAGCACTGAGGCTCCTTAAAAAACTGCTGCGCAGCCCAGAGATGGGGCTTCAAAAGGAGGCAATAAAGGCGGTTGAGGGGCTGGATGGCAAGGGAATCGATTCCGAGTTGAAGAGCATTACGGAAAGCGACCTCCCATATGTAGCACCCATTGCCCTCAAGGCCCTGGAAGCAAGGAAGAGCAGGCCTCCCGCTGAAAAAGGAAATCTTCGGATTCCAAAACCCAAAAAAGGAACGCCACGGGCAGATAATGTTGGAAACCTCAAATCAATTGGAAATAGAATTGTTGCCAGATAGATTCCAAGCTCTTTGTTTTCAGTTGAACAGTAGCACGGAATGCTGTGAAGAAACATTGCGGAACAGGAAAAAATATTCAGAAAACAATATTGGTGTGGAGTGGGAAGCCGCACTATTTGAGCTCAACAGTTTCCCCGATTTTTGGAATATGTGTTTTATAGCCCAGGGAGTTGAGCCGTTTGGCCAAAGCAGTTGAAGCATCCATATCCCCATGCACCACAAAAACCTTCCTGGGCTTTGCCTCAAAACCATCTGCCCAGCGGAGCAGCTCTTCCGAATCAGCATGGGCGGAAAAACCCTCTATTCTCTCAACCTCTGCTTTTACTGCTACTTTTACTCCCATCATATGGACATACTCTGCACCATCCAGAATACGCCTTCCAAGTGTGCCCTCAGCCTGGTACCCGATAAAAAGCAGGGTATTTTCAGGTTCCCAGAGGTGATGTTTCAAGTGATGCCTTATTCTTCCTCCTGTGCACATGCCGCTTCCGGCTATGATGATGCAAGGGCCTGGATAATTGTTGAGCTTCATTGAATCCCTGCCAGTAACTAAATTCTCCAACCGGGCAAAAGTAAATGGAGTGGCAAAAGAACGTTTGGTTTCTTCATCATAAAATGCACCATGTTTTCTGAACACCTCTGTTGCCTTGATTGCTAGGGGGCTGTCCAGGAAAACCCTCTCTTTTGGAAATTTTCCCTTTTTTATGAGCCGGTGAATAAAATAAAGAAGTTCCTGAGTCCTCTCAACAGCAAAAGAAGGAATCATAAGTTTGCCTCCTCTCTTGAAAGTTTTCTTTATTGCATCATGCAGTGCCTTCTCCTTCTCCTCAAAATTCTCCCTGCTCCTATCTCCATAGGTTGATTCAAGAAAGAGGTAATCTGCCTCTTGTATTATGGTTGGGTCCCGGACAATTGGGACGTCCCACTGCCCAAGGTCTCCAGAAAATACCAACTTAGTCTTCCTCCCTTTCTCCTCAACAAAAAGCTCAATGATTGAGGAGCCAAGTATGTGGCCGGCATCCCTGAACGTTGCACTTATTCCCTCAGCGATTTTTATTCTGCGCCCGTAATTTACCGAAGAAAAGAGACGAAGGGATTTCTTAGCGTCAGCCATGGTAAAGAGGGGTTCACGGAGCGCGAGCCCCTCTCGTTTCCTCCTCCGGTTTTCATCTTCAACATCCTTTTCATTTATGTATGCTGAATCCTCGAGCATGATCCTGGACAAATCCTTGGTGGGGGCTGTGCAGAGCACCTTTCCCCTAAAGCCTTTCCTGAAGAGCTTGGGGATGAGCCCGGAATGGTCAATATGCGCATGCGTAAGGAGCACGCATGAAATGCTTTTTGGGTCAAACTTAAAAGGAAGGTAATTCATGCGCGTGATATCCTTGGGGCCCTGGAACATGCCACAGTCCACCAGGATCTTTTTGTTTCCGGATTCGATTAGATAGCAGGAGCCTGTGACTATCCCGGCTGCACCGCAAAAAGTTACTTTCATGCTCACTGAAACTCAGACATGATTTATAAGTATTTCCGCTACTGGATTCCCAGCTCTGCATTGTGCTCATCGCAGTGGCAATCAATATCCTTGCTTAGTTTTTTGGGAGTTTTATCCGGACCATTTTGCTTGTATTTTTCGCAGGCTTGTTTTACCGTGTTCAGTGGGAAGAGGATGCAACTCAGCCTGTGGGAGTTATCGCTTAAATCATCCCCAATCAGCTCGAAAAGCTTGGGGTTGTCTATTGCAAGGACTTCGTCCAGGGTCAGTCCTTTTATGAACTCGGTTACCTGGGAGGCAGAAGCATTGCTGAATGCGCAGAAGGCTCCCTGGTAGGAAATATCTTCTATTCTTCCGTCATCTATTTTGAGGAAGACCATAAGGGTGTCCCCACAGGTGTTCCGCCCTTCATGGGTTACGTCAGGGTTTTCCATTTCCCTTCGGTTTAACGGATTTTTGAACAGCTCTACGAACTTCTGGTACCTGTTTTCGCTCATGATATCACCCTTCTTACTTCATTTATCCTGGGGATTAATGCATCGATTTCCTCCTTTGTGTTATAGATGTAGAAAGAAATGCGGGCGGATGGGAGAATCCCGAGGGCTTCGTGCACGGGCTGGGCGCAGTGGAATCCTGAGCGGATTGCGAAACCATACTCGTCCATGAAAGAGGAGAGGTCTATGGAGGAAAGCCCCGGGATATTGAAAGTGAGGATTCCGGTTCTTTTGTGCGGGTCCTTGGGGCCGTAGAGCTCCAAACCCTCAATTTCAAGGAGGGCCTTTGTTGCGTAGTCCAGGAGCTCGATTTCGTGGGCGCGCACATTCTCCATTCCGAGTTTAGTTAGGTAGTCGATTGCTGCACCGAGGCCTACTGTGCCGGCCATGTTGGGGGTCCCTGCTTCGAATTTGTGCGGGATTTCGTTCCATTTGCACCCTTCGACTTTTGCATCAACAACCATCTCCCCCCCATATAGGAATGGGGGCATTTTCTCAAGCAGCTCCTTCTTTCCGTAAAGCACTCCTATGCCTGTGGGGCCGAGCATCTTGTGGCCCGTGAATGCAAAAAAATCGCAATCCAAATCCTTCACATCTACGGAGAGGTGTGGAACGGATTGGGAACCATCCACTAAAATTATGCCATCGTTTTCGTGGGCAAGCTTTGCGAATTCCTTTACTGGGTTTATGGTACCAAGAACATTGGAAGCGTGCACAATGGAGGTGAGCTTTGCGCCCTGGATCTTGGAGTATTCGGATTCGGGGATCTCCCCTTCCCTGGTTACGTTCATTATGGAAAGCGTTGCGCTCTTTTTCTTGGCGAGGGCCTGCCAGGGAATAAAACCTGAGTGGTGCTCCATTATGCTTGTTGTAATGGTGTCCCCCGCAGAAATGTTCTGCTCCCCATATGTATACATTACCATATTGATGGCTTCGGAAGCATTCTTTGTGAAGATTATTTCCTCGGGTTCCGCGTTTATGAACTTGGCAACCTTTTTGCGGGCTTCTTCGTACATTTCTGTGGCTTCTGCGCTCAGGGTGTGCACTCCGCGGTGCACATTTGCGTTGTGGTTTTCGTAGTAATCCACAATTGAATTGATTACCTGGATGGGCTTCTGGGAGGTTGCGCCATTGTCCAGGTAAACGAGCGGGTGGCCGTTTATTTTGCGCTCAAGAATAGGAAAATCTTTGCGGATTTCTTCTGTGTTAAGCATATATTTCCCCTCATCTTTTCTGCGAGTAATAGAGTATTTCTATCTTCTTTACATCATCCAGCGGTTCATGCACGGTAACCGATTCCATGGCCTTCCCTTCTTCGCTGTCTTCAAAGATAATGGTCCATTTGCCCTTGTGCTTGTTGAAGATGCAGTTCGGGAAAAGTATATGGTGGTGCCATGGAAGGCCGTCCTTGGTCATCCGGGCTGCTTTTTCCAGGATGGACTTCATGCCTTTGCCCGGAGGGGTGGGGTGGGCTTCCTTTTCCAGGATTGCTTTTCCATAGAGGAGCTTGGCAAGCTCTTCGCACGTGCCCATGTGGCGCTTGTACGAATAGACAGTATAGGTCTCCCGGTCGGTGTCGTTTTCCAGGACAACTGCATACTTGTCTTTTCTCTTGTTGAAAACGCAATCCGGAGTGAGCATATGGAAATGCCACTTCTTTCCTTCTTGATTAAGCTTTTTTGCCAACTCCACCAGGTTTTCTATTGAGATCTCCTTCATTTGCTTTCACCTATTTGATTTTTTCTACGAACGTGATAGGGCAGAGCTCGTTTACCCCTTTTATTTTGGAAATGTGCTTTGTAACTTCCTTTATGATGCCGACTGGGCCGAGCACCTCTACTGCGAGGGTGTAGGGACCAGTGGTTGTGTAGACTGCAGTTACCATGGGGGTGGATTGGATTGCGTCCAGGGTTTTGAGGTAGTTGAATTTGGAGATAGCCAGCGCGAGGAGGGCGCGCTCCCATCCAATCCTGCGCTCGTTCAGGGTTACTGTGCTTCCTAGTACTATGCCTTTTTTCTTGAGTTTTTCTAAGCGCTTGCGGGCTGCGGGCTGGGAGATCCCTATCTCCTTGCCTACCTCTGCAAGGGAAACCTTGGCATTCTTCAGGAGCATGTGCAATATGCGCATATCCGTTGTATCAAGCATGTGGACATAATTTAAACCAAAAAGGTTTAAAAATATAACTGAGGGGATGGGGGAGCCCGAGGGGGAAGGGGAAACAGGGGTTTAGTTTAAATTTTCTTCTGCATAACTCAGGAGTAATGGCACTGCCAAAGATGGAGCTACCGGGAGGGAGGTTCACGCTAAATGCTATTCTTAGGGGGATTGATGAGAAGCTCAAGGTGCTTTTTGCGCCTTTGGATCTTAAGCCTCCGAAAAAGGAGGAGCCAGAGTATAGGGGGTCTCCCGTGCCGAGTGAGGAGTGGGAAGATGAAGAGGTTAAGGCAAAGCCTGGGAGTGAATTTGAATTGGTGGAAGTTGGAGCAAAGAAGATGTTTCCTGAGAAAAGGTCAATGATGGACCCTAAAAGGATGCCGAAGCCAAAGGTGAAGAGGCCGGAAATCAGGAAGGCTAGGGCTCGAGGGAAGCTTCAGAAGAACTTATAAACTTTTCTTATAGTAATATAGAGCAACACTCATTTCAGTCCCGGATGGGGCGAGCCGAAAGGCGAAGGTGTTTTAGATGAAAAGCGGAATAGAAAACAAGAAGCTACTGGGTCTCATATATGAGCTCAAGAAAGCTGACAAGGAAATCTGGAAAAAGGTAGCGCGAGAGCTGTCCAAGCCTACAAGAAGGAGGCCCGCAGTCAACGTTAGCAAGCTGGAAGAATATGTGAACGATGGGGAAACCGTCCTTGTGCCCGGGAAATTGCTGGGTGCTGGATACCTTACAAAGAAGGTTGATGTTGCAGCGTTCTCTTTCAGCGGAAGTGCAAAGGCGCTCATTGAGAAGAATGGCGGAAAGCTGTTGAGCATTGAAGAGCTCATGAAGGCGAACCCGGAAGGGAAAAATGTGAGGATACTTGTGTAGGTGATTATCATGATAGTAATAGACGCTGGAAACGCAAGAATCGGAAGGGTTGGAACCTTTGTGGCGAAAAAGCTTATTGAAGGTGAGGAAATCCAGGTAATCAATGCGGAGGAATCGGTTATTTCGGGGCAGCCGCAGAAGATTGTGGATAAGTACATTCACAGGAGGCAGCTCCAGTTCAAGGGAAACCCCGAGAAGAGCCCGTACTGGCCAAAGGTGCCGGACAGGTTCGTGAAGAGATTAATCAGGGGAATGCTTCCAAGGAAGAAAGCAACCGGCAGGAATGCGTACAAGAAGCTCAGGGTTTACATGGGCAAGCCTGCGGATGTAAAGGGAGAGCCCATAAGGATTGACGGTGCTGATGTAGGAACGCTCACCAAGTACATAAAGGTGAAAGACCTCTGCAAGCTGCTCGGATACGAGTCCAGGTGATGATTATGGCAGAAAAGAAAGAAACAAAAAAGAAGGCTCCGGCCAGGAATAAAACAAAGAAGAAGGCTGCACCTAAGATGGAAGATGCTCCTAGAAAGGAGGAGCCCAAAAAGGAAGAGAGGAAGGTTGATGCGCCCAGGGAAGTTGAAGCAAAGAAGCCGGAGGCACCTAAGCCTGAAGTGAAAAAAGAGGAGCCCAAAAAGGAAGCCCCCAAGCCAAAGAAGGCAAGGAAATCCAAGAAGAAAAAGAAAAGTGTTCGTGTTGAGCACTCAAGGGGAAAGAGGAAGAGATCGATTGCAAGGGCGACCGTAAGGGAAGGCTCCGGGAGAATCAGGGTAAACAGCAAGCTCGTTTCTTCATTCGGGAATAAATATTTCAAGAGCATTGTTGCTGAGCCGCTCGCGCTCATTGGTCCGGACGGGCTCAGTGTTGATGTGAGCGTGAAGGTGCACGGAGGCGGAGAAATGGGGCAGGCACAGGCCTGCAGGACCGCTATTGCGAAAGCTCTCGCGCAGTACTTCGGAGAAAGTGTTATTGCAAAGTACAAGGAAGATGACACTTACCTCCTGAGGGAAGACCCGAGGAGGGTTGAGCCCAAGAAGTACATGGGGCCCAAGGCTAGGGCGAGAAACCAGAAATCATACAGGTGAAACTATGGAATTTCCAGTAAGGTGTTTTACGTGCGGCGCCGTGATTGGCGACCTGTACGAGAAGTATACGGCCGGGCTTGAAGCAAACAAACCCGCTGTCGAGATACTCGATGAACTGGGAGTAGACAGATACTGTTGCAGGAGAATGTTCCTGGGGCACGTAGACGGCATGGAGGCAATCAAAAAGTACAGAAAAATGTGAGGAAGTTAAATTGGGGCCGTAAGGTAACCTGGTATCCTGCATGCTTGGGGTGCATGTTATCTGAGTTCAAATCTCGGCGGCCCCAAAATCTTTCAAACGGTGAGAAAAATGGCAGACGAAGAAAAAGTTGAAGAAAAAACTGAAAAAGTTGAAGAAGAAAAATCATCATACCTCATTCCACAGGAAAAATACCTGGAAACGGGAATACATATCGGGACGAGGTTCAAGACTTCGGATATGAAGAAGTTCGTCTTCAAGATGAGGGATGATGGATTGTACATCCTGGACTTGAGGAAGATTGATGAAAGGCTAAGGGAAGCGGCAAAACTCATCGGAAAGTACAAGCCGGAAGAAGTGCTTGTGGTTGCTTCAAGGCTTTACTCCGGGAATGCTGCGGAAAAGTTCTCCAAGCTTACGGGCGTTGGAATCCTTAGGGGCAGGTTTGTGCCCGGGACAATGACCAATGTGAACCTTCCGAACTTCAGGGAGCCGAAGCTGCTTATTGTATGTGACCCGAAGGGTGAATGGGAAGCAATCAGGGAAGCTGCGATGACCGGAGTTCCTGTGGTTGCGCTCTGTGATACTGACAATAACACTGCATTTGTGGACTGGATTGTGCCTGCAAACAACAAAGGAAGGAGAAGCCTCGCGATTTTGTTCTACCTTCTTACAAGGGAGCTCATGATGAGCCAGGGGAAAATCAAGTCCTACAATGAGTTTGAGTACAGGATGGACTACTTTGAAAAGTTTGAGGAAGAAACCGAAAAGAAGAAACCTGTAGAAGAAGCTCCAAAGGAAGAGGCAGCTGAGGAAAAGGCAGAAGAGAAAGGAGAGGAAAAGAAGAAGGAAGGCGGAGAGGAAGAGAGGGCAAAGAAAGCAATTGAAAAGGCAAAGGAAGAGAAAAAGACTCCGGAAAAAAAGAAAGAAACTGCTAAGCCTAAAGAAGAGAAAGCGGAAGAGAAATCTTCCGAATAATTTTATTTTTTAATATTCTAATTTTAATTGAACATTAAAAGGCAGTTCTCCTTGACTCCATTGCCTTCTATATAGTTGCAGTAGGTTTTCGTATCTTCCAGCTTTGCCAGTTCCTGGTAGCATTTGTCTTTCCAGTCCGGGAGCCAGATTGAATTGCACTCAGTCATTGTGAGTTCCTCTGCGCTGAATATGAGCGCGGAATAGCATATTTGGCGCACTAATTCAGTGTCTATTTCATTGCAGGAAGCAAGATCGTCATATGCATAGGCATATTCCTTGAAGCAATTTTCCCTGGAAACAGGGGCGCGGGTATCTATTGCATAGCAGCCTTCCTTGTTTCCGGTTTCCAATGCATAGTCAGTGTAGCAGTCCCACCTATTCAGCACAGCAACTGCTTCGCACAGTGCAGGGTTGCCATCCGTCACCGCAAAGTGGGTGAAGCACTGGTAAGCGATTTCTGTTTCATATACCCCGTTTATGAAATAGCAATGGGTGGGGTTGCCTTCCCCCAATGCAAAGATGTAGTAGCATTGATATTTGTAAGACTTTTCATCCAGGCCCTTGCACCTGTCTTCATAGTCCAGGGAGCTGAGGCAGCCTTCCCTTTTTGCATATTCAAGCATTTCACATGCGCCTGCATCCCTGTTCTCAAATGCATAATCCAGGTAGCATTCCTCATCTTTGCAATAAGTATAATTCATGTATTCAAAAGCAAGGCACCTTCCCTTTTCTTCAGGGTCCAGCACGAATGTGCATGGGGGGGAGAGGTATTCGATGCACTCTGCCTTGTCTGCTTCGCTCATAAGATCGCAGATGGACATGTCTTCATCCTTGTATGCATGGTAGAAAAGGCATTCTCTTTTGTTATCGTATTTTATCAGCTGGATGCAGTTGGAAAGGGAATCGTTGGAAAGAGGCAGGATACAGTCGTCGCGCTCATTTGCGGGGAGCTTGAAGCAATAGGAGGTATCCTGTTCTTGCAGGGCGGTTTCGGATAGCTGGGCTTTTTCCTCCTCGTAGGAGGGCTCGACTTCGGCCACCCACCCTCCAACGGAGATTGTGGGTTCTTCTTCTGAAGGGATTGGTGTTTTCTCTTCGCCGGGGCATCCGGCAATAAGGAAAAGTGAAATCATGATAGCTGTAAATAACAGGGCCCTGTTCATGAGAGAAACTAGCAAGCAAGGAATATAAACATTTTGGAATTTTCGTGGGGAAACGCGGGGAACTTTCTCCGAATAGAAACGGTGGGTATATAAATGAAGTGTGGAATACTAGGTTGCCTGCTTTGCAGGTCGTGTGGGAGGTGAGATGGAGCCTTCGCGGGTTTACCATCTCCTTCTCTTTCTACTGATTTTTTGGAGCTTAGCCCGCGTTAGCGGACAGCTCTAGCTCCAAAGAATCAACTTATTTGCAGGAAGAATCAACATTTATAAAATCAGCTTGAGTAGTGGGGGCATGGAGATTTGCACTACTCTGGAAAAAAGGGAATACTCATTTTCAGCTGGAAAGGATTTTGTGCAATTGATTGTGATTTCGTTTATTGCATTCGCGATTCCTTTCCTGTTTCCTCATCCACAAATCCTTACGGGGGTCGTGGTGAATGCGCTGCTTGTTTTTGCTGCGCTTGGAATGAGAGGAAATAGTGTGCTTCCGGTTATATTGCTTCCGAGCATTGGGGCGATTGCGAATGGATTGTTGTTTGGGCCCCTTACAATTTTCCTTGTGTATTTGGTTCCGTTTATCTGGATTGGGAATTTCCTGTTTGTGTACGGGATAAAGCATTTTGCAGGAATGGGATTCTGGAAAGCTGGTGCGGTTTCTGCGTTCCTGAAAGCGGGGGCGATATTCCTTCCGGCATATTTTCTTTTTGCTGCGGGAGTGCTGCCGGAAGCATTGTTGATTCCGATGGGCGCACTGCAGGTAGCTACCGCTCTTGGTGGAATTGTGTTAATTGGAATGGGAAAAAGAATAATGGGAAGCTAGTTCCCCAGGTCATAAGGCGCCTTGTGGGAACTTAAGCGATCTTCCAAATCTTCCCTTTCTTCTTTTGTAAGCCTTGGGTTATTATCGCCCCAGCAATCGCACCTTCCTTCACAATCATCATCGGTTGCTTTAGGGTAAGTGTCGGAGAAGCTTCCTGGGAGAGGCTGCCTTGCCTTCAATTCAGTAAGAGTAGGCTCATTCCGATCTGAATCGGGTTTCTTTCCGAGCGGCCTGCGCATTGTTCCTGCTTTGATCGGTCCTGGGACCGTAGCTGTAGGAACAGGCGGAACGCTGCTTCTTGTAGTGGTCATACAGGAATATTTGTGCAGGAATAGTTATAAAGGTTGGGATGGGTGGGGAAAGGTGGAGAATATTACTTTAGCTTGAACCCGGTACCCTTGGGAGGCTTATCGCCCATGAGGTAATCACCGTTAAAAATGTCTTCGGGCTCAGGCTTGACGCCCTTCATGAATGCCCATATGCGCTGCATTCCGGGGTTTTCTTTTGACTCCCTGAGAATTTGTTCTGCACTCCTCGTTGGAAGGGGAGGTTTGCTTCCGGAACCTTTGCTATCATCCCGTTTGTCTTGAACCTTGAGTTTGAACACTAAACAGCACCTACTCTATAGTTTGACCTTATGGAAATATAAGAGTTTGCGTGCGGTTTCAGAGCCCGGGCGGTCTAAAAGCTCGCGGTAGAGCTTCTGGACCGTGGGGTTTTCCTGGGGAACTGTGGCAACTGTGTCCTTGTTGTCCGCGGCCTTGCGAAGGCCTGCGGCGCGGGCCTTGAGCTTTTCCTCAGTTACGGGGAGGGGCTGGCCAGGGCCGCCAACGCACCCATATGGGCAGTTCATTACCTCTACAAAGTGGAATTTCTTTCCGCCTTCGATTTCCTTTAGGACTTTTTCCAGGTTTGCGAAACCGTGGACAGAGATTACGCGGAGGGTGTATTCTCCGAGCTTTACTTCGCGCTCCTTGATTTCATCATCATTGCGGAAGAAATGCTCGTTTTCCTTTTCAACTTCCAGGATGTGTGCAAGGGTCGTGAGGAGGGCTTCAACCAGGCCTCCGGTCACTCCAAACACCACTCCATCCTTGGAAGAGTCGGGAAGGAGCTCGGAAAATTCAGATTCTGGGGCGGTTTTCAGGTCCAGGCCCTTCTTTCTTGCGAAATCAGCGAGCTCGCGGGTGGTGAGGACATAGTCCACATAAGGATCTCCATCCGGGAAGCGCTCCAGAGTTTCATATTTCTTGAGAGTGCAGGGCATTACGCTTACGGAAATGATTTCCTTGCGGGGCTTGCCCAGCTTCTTCTGGAGGTAGTGGTTTATGATGCTGCCCGTAATCATGTGGGGGGAGGCAATGGGGGAGATGTGCTTGCAGATATCTTCGTGGGTGCGGGAGCAGTAGAGCCTCCAGCCGATGCAGCAGGAGTTAAATACCGGGAAGTAATCTTCGTCGTTGCGCTCCAGGGCGTGGAGTATTTCGTAGGCTTCCTCATAAATGTTGACGTCTGCGCCGAGGGGGGTATCTACAACATGGTCAAAACCCAATTGCTTCAGGAGACCCACCGTTTTTTTGGTGAGGTCCTCTCCGGGGGCGTAGCCAAACTCCTCTCCGATTGCAACGCGGACTGCGGGAGCCATCTGGACTGCGACGACCTTTTCCGGGTCTTCAAGCTCGCGCTCCAGGGCTTCGAACAATTCCTCTGGCTTATTAAGGTAAATATCATCCACCATATGGAGAATAAGGAAAATAGAATTATAAGGGTGGTGGGGAATGCAGGAGAGAGGCTCTGGGGAACATTTAAAAGACTGTCTATTAATAACCACTATGCTTACTTTTCGTGCATCTGCACGTAGAAAGCAAATGTTATAGAATAAATTATATATAGGTGAATATAAATGGCAGCAAAAGAACATATGAACATAGTGTTTATTGGCCACGTAGATGCAGGTAAATCCACTTGTGTGGGTAGGCTCCTTTACGAGACTGGGGCGCTCTCTGAACAGACCCTCAGGAAGTACAGGGAGGAGGCGGAGAGGCTCGGTAAAGCGACCTTCGAATTCGCCTATGAGATGGACACTCTCAAGGAAGAGCGTGAAAGGGGAGTTACCATCGATGTGTCTCACAAGAAGTTCACTACGGACAAATATGAGTACACGATTATCGATGCACCCGGCCACAGAGACTTCGTCAAGAACATGATTACAGGTGCAAGCCAGGCAGATGCAGCAGCCCTCGTGGTTTCTGCAAAAGATGGTGTGCAGTCCCAGACCAAGGAGCACGCGTTCCTTGCAAAGGTGCTCGGAATCGGCCAGTTTATGGTCCTCATCAACAAGATGGACGCAATCAACTATGATGAGGCAAGGTACAATGAGGTCAAGGCAGAACTCGAGAAGCTCCTCAAAGGAATGGGCTATGATGTAAGCAAGCTCGTCTTTATCCCGACATCCGGGTACAAGGGAGACAACATTTCAAAGAACTCTGAGAACACCCCTTATTACAAGGGACCGGCACTTCTCACTGTACTGGACAGCTTTACTGTGCCTGCAAAGCTTATGGACAAGCCGCTCAGGCTCCCGATCCAGGATGTATTTACAATCACCGGGCACGGAACCGTGCCTGTTGGGCGTATTGAAACTGGAACCATGAAGGTTAACGAGAAGGTTGTGTTCATGCCCTCCGGAGCAACTGGTGAAGTGAAGAAAATTGAGATGCACCACCAGGAAATGGCTGAGGCAAAGTGCGGAGACAACGTTGGATTCAACGTAAAGGGTGTAGACAAGAAGGACATCAGGAGGGGAGACGTTCTTGGTTCCTCTGCAAACCCGCCAACAGTTGCAGACGAGTTCACTGCACAGGTAGTTGTGCTGAACCACCCGACTGCAATCTCTGTGGGATACACACCCGTGCTTCACATCCACACTGCACAGTTTGCAGCTAAGATTATTGAGATTGTGGAAAAGAAGGGCCAGGAAGGAAAAGTAGACTTCATCAAGACCGGTGATGTTGCAGTGGTTAAGTTCAAGCCACTCAAGCCCATCGTGATTGAGAAGTATGCAGAATTCCCTCCGCTCGGAAGGTTCGCAATCAGGGACATGGGGCAGACAGTTGCGGCTGGTGTCGTGCTGGATGTAGTCCCGAAGAAGCAGTAGCTTCTCCCCCTTCCTTTTATTTTGGAAACGTGATTTGATGACGAAGGCGAAAATAATCCTCAAGGGGGAATCCCCTGGAGACCTTGACAAGGTCATTGACCAGATTAAGGACCTATCCCGTACTCTGAACATGACCGTTACTGGGCCTGTGCCTATGCCCAGGAAAAGGCTCATGGTTGACCCGAGGAGAACTCCCTGCGGGGATGGTTCGGACACCTATGAGCACTGGGAGAAGAGAATCTCCAAGAGGCTCGTTATTGTAGAGGGCGATGAGAAGATGATTAGGCAGATTCTCAGAGTTAAAGTGCCTGACAGCGTCTTCGTTAAAATCTCCCTGGTTTAGATCCGGGAGAGTTACCCTTTTTATCTTTTCCTTCCAATAAAACAAAAACAATACTCCCATGTGCAGGTTTATGCACCGGAGCAGTGCAGAGTAAACCAAAAAGGTAGCGTAATGCGGTGTTTTTTGACGCAAGTTTTTGCGTAAGCGTAACGCGGTTATAAAAACTTGCCGTGGTAGCTCAGTTGGTAGAGCGCGTGCTTGGTAAGCACGAGGTCACGAGTTCGACTCTCGTTCACGGCTTGAAGTCCCGCTATTTACTAATTAAATTAATGAGGAGCTTCGAGGCGTGATGTCACGGCTTCTAACTGTTCAAATAATGAGAGGCTTTAAGGCATAAAATGGCTTGAGGCTTCGGCCCCTACTGTTTCAGGTGCATAACAAGTTCGTGCTTCTTGATTGTGTCCGAAACGGGCTCCTCCCTGAATCCGGAATTTACATAATGGTCCCTGAGCGCAAAGCAGTAAGGCATGATTGTAATGCGGGAGATGCCCTGTTCTTTTGCGATTTTTTTTGCGAACTGGATTGCAAGGCGGATAATTCCGAAGCCCCTGTTTTCCTTGGGGGGCTTGGAGTAAGCCTGGTCCGGCAGCTTCGGAGTCCAGCAGGTGATGCTGGAAATGCAAACTTTGTTCTTTTCTTTGTAGGTTCTGAGGCTTATGTCGATTATGAGTTGCCCTGCTTCCCTGTCCTTGCTTTTGAGCTCTATATCGTATCCACCAGGGTACAATCTTTCAACAGTGAGAGTGAAGCGTTCCCCAAGGGAATTCTTGAGGGAGGTGCGTTCAGTGTTTTCGAACATGAGTTGTTTGGAAGTGGGATTGAAGGGCATTTGCCTGCGGCTGGGAACCCTCTGGAGCGGGATTGGCCTCTGGGGCTGGATTTTGAGTGCTTTTCCCATGTATATATTGGGTGGGAGGTTGTATTTAAATGTGTTGGTTAGTGTTTAATTGGGGGAGGAGAAATACGTCGATGTGGGAAATTCTCTGACGTGAATTTAAAAAGGTTCTCTATTAAATAGAAGATGGATTGCGATGCAGGACAACAAAGAGCAGCCTCCCCCTACGCTGCCGGAAGACATCGTGAAGATGTCCAAGCACAAGCTTTCCTCGGACGCGAATCCGCGGGAGATATTCTGGGCAATGATAGAGGCATATAGGGAAGGGGAAGGGTTTGATGCGCTGGTGGAGAAGTACGCGGGGATACGGGAGGCGCTGGTGAACATAGGGTGCAGCGTGCTCCAGGAGTCCCCAAAAGCGCACAGGATGAAGGTGCCGAAGGCTACGCTTGCGAAGTGCCTGTTTACGATGATTGTGATGGGGCAGTGGGGGGATGTGCTCGAGAGAGCGCTGAACAATTTGTATGAGAGGAAGAAAGGGCCGGACCTCAATATGATGATGGCGTTCGGGGATGGATTTACGCATAATAAGGAGCTGGTGGGGGGATGGATAAAGGCGATACTCGGTGAGGATAGGCCTTCTGAGGCAGCATTATCTTATATTACGCATTTGGGGGATGATGAGCTTGTGGGGCATGTGAGGGGAGAGTTGCTGAATATTGCGAGAACTGAGATTAATGAGCCGCAGGTTTATGCGATGGAAGCGCTTGCGATACTGCTTCCCGGGGATGCGGATGTTGCAAAATTGTTTGTGGACATGATGGATGACTGGGATTTAGAGACGAAGAGGGTGGCGCTGGAAACACTGAAGATGCACAAAGTGGAGGCGGCTGCGAAAAAGGCGGTGGGGCTGTATGTGTATGAGCCGGATGAGATATTCAGGATGGCGCTGGAGCACATTATTGGGAATTCAAAGGATGGGGCTGGGGGGGAGTTTACTAAGATGTTTTCGAGATTGAGGGGGAAGGAAATGGATGAGCTGGGGGCGCTTGCAAAGAAAATTTATGGGAAGACGAAGGCGAAGGAGCTGATTCCTGAGGGGTTGCCTCCGGAAGTAAAAAAAGAAGCAGAAAAGAGCCTGGGGTGAAACAATGATGGAGATTATACGAATTCCTGAGGAGCGAGTTGGGGAGCTTATGGGCGGAAAGATGAAGAACAAAAAAATGATTGAAGATAATTATAATGTGAAGATTAGCGTGAAGGATGAGGGGGAAGTGACGATTGAGGGGGACGGTGCGGATGCATTTTTTGCAAAAGATGTTGTGCATGCGATTGGGAGGGGGTTCAAAATTGCGGAAGCGGTTAAGCTTTTTAAAGATGATTATCTATTCCATGTGATAGATTTAAGGGACCAGTTTAGTACAGAGAATGCCCGCAAGAGAATGACGGGAAGGGTAATTGGTGAGAAAGGAAAAATCAAGAAGGATATAGAGGATTCCACGGATTCATACCTCTGCATGTACGGGCACACAATTGCGATAATTGCGCCTGCGGAACTGATGGAATTTACAAAAGAAGCGATATTCAAGATTCTTGATGGGGCGCCACACACAACGGTGCTCAATTACCTTAAGACGGTGCGGGCGATGAAGCTGGCCATTAAACTCAAGGGGTAGGGCATGGCTGAGAACATATTTAGCGGGTTCAAGGAATATTCCGTTGCGGAGTTCTTCAAGAAAAACAGGCAGATGCTGGGGTTTTCAGGGAAAATCCGCTCGCTTACTACAATTGTGCATGAGTATATTACTAATTCGCTGGATGCTTGCGGGGAAGCGGGGATACACCCGGACATAGAAGTTTGGGTGGAAGAGATTGAGAAAAATGATAGGTATAGGGTAAAGGTTAGGGATAATGGGCCCGGGATTCCTGAGAACATCCTGGGGAAAGCGTTGGGGATGATGCTTGCGGGAACCAAGTTCCACAGGTATGTGCAGCAGAGGGGGCAGCAGGGAATTGGGGCTGCAGGATGCACAATGTATTCATTGATTACTACCGGGCAGCCGGTGAGCGTGGTTTCAAAGCACCTCGGAAAGAAAGTGAGCTGCAAGCTGGGGATTGATTTTAAGGGGAACAGGCCGGTGCTTACGGAGGTTGTGCGGGAGGATTGCCCTCCTGAGGAGCATGGGCTGGAAGTGGAAGGGGTTTTTGCTGATACAAAATATGAGAAGAGTGCATATGGGGTTGGGGAGTACCTGAAGCGGACTGCGATTGTGAATCCGCATGCAAGGATTGTATTCAACAGCCCGGAGGGGGACAGGTTTGTATACCCCCAATCCGTGGAAGGCCTTCCGGAGAAGGCGCAGGAGGTGAAGCCGCATCCTTTGGGCATTGGGGCAAACGATTTGCTGGATATTGCGAAGGCAGCGAAGCAGTATAACCGGTTGTCTGCGATGCTGCAGAATGAGTTTACGCGCATTAGTTTGAATAAGGTGAAGGAGCTGAAGGAGCTTGTTCCTGAAGTGAATTTGGACATGAAACCCTCGAAGCTTACCTGGGATGATGCGGAAAAGCTGGTGGTCGGGTTCAGGAAGGTGAAATGGATTGCGCCTGCTACTGATTCGGTTATTCCGATTGGAAAAGAGCAGATTGAGAAATCATTGAACAATATCCTGAATCCGGAATTGGTTTATGTTACAAGCAGGCCGCCTAAGATTTATAGAGGGGGGATTCCATTTGTGGTGGAGGTGGGGATTGCATATGGGGGAGACATAAATAAGGAAGGGAAGGGGGGAGTTGTGATGAGGTTTGCGAACCGTGCGCCGCTTCTGTTTGATGCGGGGGGATGTGCGATAACACAGACTGCAAAGAACGTAGAGTGGAAGAGGTACGAAATCAAGAAGTTTGATGAGGAGCCTATTGCGATACTTGTGAATTTGGCCAGTGTGCATGTGCCGTATACTTCTGCGGGAAAGCAATCTATTTCCGGGGAAGATGATGTGGTTGAGGAGATAAGGAATGCGCTCATGGAGGCGGGAAGGCAGGTGCAGAAGCACCTTTCAGGGAGAAGAAGGGAGAAGGAGAAGAGCACCAAGAAAAAAGCAATTATGAAGTATGTGGGGCAGATTAGCGGGGACATGGCAGACCTTGCGGGGAATAAGGCGGATGAAGGGGAGATTAAGGCCGGGCTGCAGAAAATGATTGAAGAGAGGTTTGATTAGCATGGGAGAGAAAGAGACCATTGAGAAGCTGGAGGGCCTTGGGAAGAGCATGATTAAGCAGGTAAGGAAGAAGGAATCTCCCACTTTTGAAACGCCTTTGAGGAGCAGGGGGAATATAGAGTATGATAAGTCGGTTGGTTTTTTGCGCCTGGGGGAGAAGAAGGAGGAGAGGAAATTTTTGAATGTGGCGCAGGCCAGGACGTTTATGCAGACCGTTGCGGTTGCGAATAAAACCAAGAAGTTTTTGATTGAGGGTTTGCATACGAGCATCAGGGGTTTGTATTATCAGTTGAAGTTTAGCCTTGGGGAGAATATGGACGAGAGCCTGTTTGAGGAGCAGACTGAATCGAATTCGCTTATTGAGGATCTGGAGGTGTCGATGGGGATAAAGAGGGAAGATTTGCACCTGACTACGGATAGGAAGGGGGTTGTTGCAGGGGATATGATTGTGAAGGATACCTTTGCTGGGGAGGAAACCACTATTGATTGTGCAAAGCAGGGAAGGAGCGGGTGGATGATTCCGAGTGATGTGGACAACGGGATGGAATTTGTTGATGTGAAAGCGGATTATGTTCTTGTAGTGGAAAAGGATGCGCTCTGGCAGAGGCTGAATGAGGACAGGTTCTGGAAGAAAGAGAACTGTATACTTATTACTCCTAAGGGGCAGGCATCTCGGGGAACCAGGAGATTGCTTCGGAGGCTGGCGGACAAGGGATTGCCGGTCTATGTATTTACGGATTGTGATGCGTGGGGGTGGTACATCTACTGGACGATTAAAACAGGAAGCATGAACCTTGCATACCTGGGGCGGGATTTCTCGATCCCGGAGGCAAGGTTTCTCGGGGTAACAATGGCGGATATTGATGAGTTTGAGTTCCTGAAAAAACTAACTATTAAGGCGAAGCCGATAGATATTAAAAGAGCGGAAGAGATGTTGAGTTACCCGTGGATTAACGTGCATCCAGAGTGGGTTGAGGAGCTCAAAAGAGTGTTGAAGGACAAGAGAAAGATTGAGCAGGATGCACTCCAGGGTGAGAGGCTTACATTCGTAGGCGAGTACATAAGAAAGAAAATAAACGGTAAAGAGTGGTTGCCATGAACCTTCCATCGATGTCGCTTGTACAGCAGCTTGAGGATATATTGAAAGATGCGAGACCCTTCAAGAGCGAGAATATCCAGAGAATAGGAGAGGTAAGGGAAGGGATGCTTTTTGCAGGATTCAATGCACCCTTTAAGGGGATTCTGCAGAGGACAATGGAAGAAGCAAAGGACATGGATGAGGCTGAGTGGGCAGACCTGAAGAAGCAGGTTTCATACTTTAAGCAGATTGCTAATTTAAAGAAATATAGTTTGGCGCGGGCGAGCATAGCGCTTTCCGCGCACAAGCTTTCCCAGCACTTCCTGGAAATGGGGTATGCAGACATTGTGGAGCATACTCCTCTGGATGGGAACCATATCGGGGTGCTGATGGAATCAGGGGGAGAGGGGATTCTTGCATACAGAACCATTATGGACAGGATGGACCTGATGGCGGATGTGAGCAGGTGCTTCCAGGTAAAGGTAGATAGCGGGGGAGAGATTCATACTGTGCAGGTTGAGGACAAGGAGAGGATTGATTATAAAGTGGCGAGGATGTTTGGGCTTGAGGCAGTTGTGAAAGAAGTAAAGCCGAGCCTGAAGAGGAAGCTAATTATTGCATCAAAGGGAACAAGGATCTCGCTTGTGGCTGCAATTGTTAACTATATTGCAAAAACGGTTGTGTGGGAGCTGGAAGAAGAGGAGAAGGGGGAAATCAAGAAATATAATGATTATATGCGGGGAAAGGGGCTTAGGCCAGATGTGAGGGTGGACCAGGTGGAGGGGTATGAGGAACTCAAGAAGGAGCTTGCAGAGAAGGGATTGCTTTCCAAGAATGACGGGGAATACACAATGGGGAAGAACCTTGCAGCTGAGATAGGAAAAAGAAAGAGTGAGAGGAGGAATAAAATATTGGAAAGGAGCACTATGCTGCTGCTTGCCCCCATGTTCAAGTTTTACCTTACTACGCCCAGGGAGCAGAGAAAGAAGAGCAATCTTTATCCCGGAATGGCGGTGGTCCCGAGCAACAGCCAGATGAGGATATTTACATTCCTGTATGAGGCTGATGGGCTGCCCGCAACAACAATCCTCAGGAAGAAGATGGAGATTGAGGAGATGGGAGTAAGGATAGACAATAAGAAATTGGGGGCGGCGTTGCTCCTGGAAGAAGGGGGGAAGGATGAGAAGTGGGTTTCAGAGTTCCTGGGAATGGGTTTGGAAGAAGTAAAGGGTTCAAGAATGCTGCTGAAATCCATAGAGAAAGAGGGGAAGGGAGGAGAATTCCTCAAAAGGGTTAAAAAGGAATAGTGAGGATTAATTGAATCTTAGTCGCAGGTGAGAAATTATGCCGGATTGTTCAAAAGAACTTAGCGCAATCGAGCTCAAAGGAACCAGGGATAACATCTATAGGCAGATAACTGATAACAAGGATGCAGAATCATTCTTTTTGAAAACCAAGCCTAATGTGATGATGTTTGTGATCCTGCTTAATGAGACAAGAATAAAGAAATTATACATAAGCGAAGGCATTTCCAGGACTATCCCAAGGAAAGTGATGGGGAGCCTGGGGAAGAGCGTAGAGGTCATTGTAAGGAAGTGCAAGAGGGGAAGGCCGCAGAAATATGATGAGAAGAAGATTAGGGCGGTTATTTCCAAGAAAACGAGCAATGATGAGAAAATGAAGGAGCTCATGATGCCCAGGAGAACATTCTTCTACTGGAAAAGGAAATTAGGGTTTGGAAGGAAGAACTAGCTTTCTTCCGCTTCCTCTGGTTCTTCTAATGATTCACCATAGGATTCAAGGTAGTCTATGAGGTTCTGCTCGTGCTGGGCCTCATCGTATTTTTCGCATTTTAGAAGGGCTTTGTAGTGGCCGAGGAGCCTAAGCCCGTATGCCCCTGCCTGCTGGTTGGAAAGTGTGGGGAGCTTGCAGGACTGGTAGTAGTTTATGAAGTTCTCTACTCCACAGCAGTTGTTGCTCTTGGCTGTGCCATCGCTGTTGCAGCAGGGGTCTGAGCCGGCTGCAACTTCGCAGTATTCATCGGTTATCCCGCTCTGCTTGGAGTATTCATATATCCAGGAATCTATTCCGTTCTGGAAGGCTGAGAACCCGTTGTAGTAATAAGAAGAAATGAAAACAATGAATGCGTTCTTCATGTTGAGGTATTCATCGCTGTCTTCCCCATATGTGGTTTTTAGGTAGGCGAGCCCGAGCTGCTGCTCATTGCTTGAAACCTTGGATTTTCCCACCTGGAGATATTCCAGGATGATTGCGGTCCCTACGCATGCGTTGTGGGCTTTGTTGAATGGGTTGAATCCATCTACGGCATTTCCAGCGCACCAGAGAGCCTCCTGCTCTGTTCCAGAGCCAGGGGGATAATCGGCCCAGATTTGCTGGGGATATACATGGATTTGCATGAGGCCCAGGGAATGCTTGCGCCAGTTTGTCGGGGCGCACTGTGTTCCACATCTTCCCTCTGGGTCGGTTACGCATTCAGGAAAGCTGGCCAGGCCAAAATCAACATCAGAAGCTTCACACATGTCGCCATCTGGGCCTTCAGTATCATCATTTAAGCCGGTTTCACCCCAGGTTATTGCACGGGCAAGCACAGGGTCGGAGTCTCGGAGGTCTGAGAAAATATCCAGCTCGGGGTACCAGTTGCATTCATTATCGCCCGCAGAGTAAGAAGGGAGGGTTATCTCTTCGGGTACCTCACTCATGAGCTGTCCGTTGCACCTATAGAATGTGGAGAAGGGAGCAACTGCCTTGTCCTGGTATTGCTCAATGGTTGGGCCGGAGCCGTAGTAAGAGTCGGAAAGCTGGAACATGTTGAAGTTGTTTGCAAATGAGCAGTCAGCGCATGGGCTGGGGGAGAAAACCACTGGGATTACTCCCCTCCCGGTATAGTAAACCTGGCAGAGGGAAAACCATTCTGCGTGCTGTGGATAAGTTGTTCCATCCACTGCCATCATTCCGCAATCTGCGCATTCAAGCGGACCCGTACCCAGACCGTAAAGGGAATATGGGGCGATTCCGATTACCCCATTGTTTACGAAAGAGGGGATGTATTTGTAGAGGTCACCGTATGTTCGTGTGATCTCATCTGAATTCCATTCGCAGTATTCAAGGGAACCATAGGGGGCTGCACTGGGCTGCCTATCATCAAGAAGAACATATGCCCAGAGCGTGGGCTTTCCATGCTGCTGCATTATGTATTTGGAGTAAGCCATCCCATCCCAAAGGAGGGAAGCGCCTGCACAGTTTTGGGTGTAATGGGAATTGAGGCCTATGGCAACAAGGGCTATGCTGTCACGGGCCTCCTGGGTCTCGAAAATGTAATCGATTGCATCGTAGGTGTGGTTATAGCCGTAATATTCGCCATCAACTTCGCTGTAGTTGTATTTGAATTTGGGTGCGATTGCAATCAGGCAATCAGGGCAAGCGGATTTCATTGCGATAGCCTGGTCTATTGCATCGTTAAGCTGTTGGAAGTTGGAGGGGTCGAAATCGAATTCAGAAGTAAGGATTACGGGGCCGGATTCCTGGAATTGCGATGCGATGTAAGCAGCACGGGGGACGCTCATTGCTTCTCCTTCGCTGTAAAGGAGGTAAACGGGAAGCGTGTCCTTTTCAAGGAAGCATTCTGCGCGCTCGGGCTGGGGGGCAGGATACTCAAATCCATCAGTGGAATAGAGCCAGCGGACTGCGAGCCTAAGGGAGTTATTGCAGTAGCGGTTTGCGTCTGCGAACTCTGCAAAATTCGAGCCCTGGCCAAGCATGAAGAAGCGCACCTGCTCCTGGCCAAAAAGGAAATTCTCAAAATCCGGGGTGGAGATTTCCAGGAATTTTTCCTCTGTGCAATCTGTTTCGAATCTGCATTCTCCTTCCCTGAGGTCTATGCTGTAAAAACGGTTGAAGGGATTGGTGAATTCAAATGAATCACTGTTTTCGCAGACCATGCAGATGCAATCATGGTCTGTGGTGTCACAGGAAATCAGGTTGTCCATATCCAGGGGTTCTGTGCGGTTTATTTCTTTCCCTTCCCCCTCATAATAGTTTTCCATTTCTGTGCATCCGAATAGCAGAATTGCAATCAGTATGAATATGTGCAGTTTGTTCATGGTTCTCTACCCCATAGTGTTCCCCAATGGCTTTTTCTTAGGCCATACCAACCGGAGGCCCTCTCTCCTGCAACTTTGAAGCCGCCTTTTTGAGAAAATTCTTCATTCAGGAGGTTGCGCTGTATTCCATGTACGCAGGAGTGGTTGTGGGATGGGTCCCCGATATGGTCGCATCCTTCGTAAGAACATCTTGTTTTTCTTGCGCAGGCATTGCATACGCCGCCTTCAACCCTCGGCCCTCCGCAGGACTGGCAGTAGCGGATGCTCTTCCTGAATCCAAGCTCTAGATTCTGGTGCATCATAGTCCCTACCTTGCCACCTATCTTGGATGCAAAGTTGCCTACTCCTGTAAGCATAGCCCCGCCGGTGGTGGTTGAAACATTGGTTGTTGCATCCCTATACATGTTCCTTGCATTGACAAGGGTTTGCCCGCGCTTGGTAACAAATGCTTGTGCTTTGTAGATAGCGAATGCTGCTGGGTTTAGGAACCTGAAGAGAGTGTTCTCAGGGAACTTATAATGCCTGATTTCTGCATTCCTTGCCATCATGAGCTTGAATGGGTCGATGTCCCTCTTCACAAGGCCGAGCTTGGATTGCTTGTCCACATATTCATCATACTGCATATATGGGCGGAAACGTGATTCATAGCGGAGATAGTTGGCTGCGCGGGGGTCCAGGTGTAGGCTCTGGCTGAAATCAATGTAGGATGCGCCGGGGTTTGCATTGCCCCAAACAGCATTAACCCCTGCCTGGTAAGCCCACATATCTTCATGGGACCGTACTACACCGGTAACAATTTCAGTTCCTCCATACTGCCTCTTGACCATGGGGCCAGTAGCCTTTATCATCTGGCCCCTCATTCCTCCGGGAGTTACATAGTATGGGTTGCTGTCAGAGCGGTTTATCCCGGGAGTGCCCCCCTTCAGGATATTGCTCTGCACTCCTCTGATTAGGTGCAGGGGAGTCATAAGTGAACCGGGTGCAGCGGCCGCGATTGATGCAAAACGCTTGAGGTTCGTTGATGTGGGGTCAAATGAAGCATAAAACCAGTTGAACATTGCAGCGCGGCCTTCTGAAGTCCTGGGGTGGGTTTCGGAATAGGGCCTGAGGGTGTCACGCTCCAGCTCAAATGAAGGAGGAGTTGGCCTTTCACCCCTGAGCTCCTGGTTGGCCTGGGTAAATGCATCTTCGTTTGAATAGCCCTTGTTTTGCTGGAGTTTAGCAATCTGCTCAATCATTTTAGCCTGATAGGCTGCCAGTTGATCATCATATTTCTGAATTGCGCCTGCACGGTATTTTTCAGGGGTTTCTGTGACTAGGGGGGCGTCACTGCTGTATTTCCTGTCATACTTGGACATGAAGCCCCATCTGGAGGTTATGTATGTCCTGTAGGCAACACCAAAAGGAGTTCCCACTGCCCAGTTGAACATCTGGGGGACAAACTGGAGGCCCCATGCGCGCTCACGCACATTTGCCTTGAATCCTCCCCAGGTAGTCCAGGGCTGCTGGTGGCCTGCAGACGACCATCTCCTGTACATGCCGGGGCCGAATCCCATGGCAGGACCGTGGTGGAAGAAACCTGAGTAAATGAATGCGCCCCCAATGGCTGAAGAGTTGCCCCTGGGGTCACGGGTGATTGTCTCGTCCCAGACTGCATGGTAGCGGGTAAATGAATCCATGAGGCGGTTGAATTCCTTTATTCTTGGGTCCGCGTTGGCTCGCATATCCGGGTTGCCGAATTCCCCTGCCGCAAGCTTAGCAGCGAATTTTCCTCCTGTTTGCCTGAAGTATTCTGAAACAAGGCTTCCTTCATATTCGCTCTTCATTTGCTTGCCGAAAGTGGAAAGCATGAACTGCTCAAGCCCAAGGTTGAACTTCTTGCTTATCGGGTCTGTGATGTGTTGGGTGAGGTTAACTGCATTCTTGATCCAGCCTTTGAGCCCGGTGAGCTTTTCGTACTCCTGGACATTGCCAGGCTTTAGATCTGCAGTTGCACCGGGCATGAGCTTCACTGCATCAAAATTGTTGAAATCTTTCCAGTCCCCGGTTCTGTCTGCGTGGGTGTACAGGAGGAGGGCGACTTTTACGTGGCGCTCCTCACCAGGCCCTCCTGCTTTTGCCCAGTTCATAAGGTCCCTGGCGGCAGCCCTTTTCTGCTCCGTGGTTTTGGCATTCTGGTAGTCCTTGAGCATGAGTTCCATGCGGACTTTTTCACCTAGACGGGTCCCGAAATTATCGGCAAGGTCAAGTTTAGTTGGGTCCCTTCCTGCCCTTCCACTGAGCACATATCCTGCCATTGCAGCATAGGCTTCAGAATTCTTGGGGTCTTTCGCAGCGCCTGTTTTGAGTTTCGCGAAAAGCTTGTCAATATCTGCCTGGGGTACTCGCGCCAGGTTATTCATAATAGTTTCATATTCCTTCAGGAGCTTGTTGGATACACCACGTATCTCACCTCCAGAAAGAATGTAATCCTTGTCCCCAAGCATTTTCCTGATTTCGCTGTCCTTGCCCAGGACAACATCCATAAATGGTTTCTGCTTTTGGAATTTCTCAGGCGCGAATTCCTCCCAGTACCCGCCACGCCGTATGTAATATTTGGCGTTTATTACACGGTCGGCCTGGGCAAGCTTGAAAGTGTGTTCCTGGATAAACGGAGCAACTGAGCCTTCCTTCAGCCTTATCCAGCTGGACTTTGAAAGCTCCTCAATCCCAAGGGGCTTCTTTATGAATTCTGCAACCTGCTTGTCGGTAACACTCCTTTCATCTATGCCTTTGTCTCTGGCAATGTGTGATTTGTAAGAGGCCCAGAGCTGCCTGAAGCGGTCGAATTCACCCTGGGAAGTGAAATAGGTATTTGGATTGTCCTGCTCTATCATTCCCTTCAGGCGCTTGAAGAGGTAGCTTTCAACAACAGTGTTCATGTACTTGCCTGAAGCATCCTTGTAGTTGAGTCCCTTGTCAATCATCGACTGGATAGCCATGGGGACATTGTGGGCACGGTTAACTTCCCCAAATGCCTGGTTTTCTACAGAAGATTTTACTCCGCCCATCGGGCCCCCGTAAATTTTCCAGTGGGCCTTCATGTCCATGCGCCACGCGCCCTTGGCTGTGCCATATTCGGCACCGTGCTCCATTATGTCCATGGTGTCGTCTTTCACACCAGCACGGGCACTTGGGCCATAAAGGGAATTGAGAAGATTGGAGTACGAGGGGTTGCGCCTGAGGAACTCTGGATCTGCTAGGGAGCGGAGCCAGGTTTCTGCGTTCTTCATTACTGCTACGAGCTTCTTGTCCAGGCCGGGCATATTTGGGTCAATTAGTCCCCAGCGCTCGTTTGCGATGCGGAGGAAAGAGTAGTTCGCGATGTCCCTTATGGAGATGGGGCGGGTTTCCCCTGCTTTGGAGTTCTCAAGCGCCTCGCGGTACTTGGAGCGGAAAAAGGTGCCAAACGTGAAATCGCTTGCGCCGTGGGAGAGGGTTTCCCTTCCTACTGTGAAGAAGAATTTTCCTCCGTCCTGGAAAGCCTTGTACTCTGACTTGATGTCTGTTAGCCTGTCAACGTTGAACTGCTGTTGTAGGTAGCTCTGGAGGCGCATGAGCTTGTGGCAATCCATTGCGTACCTGTTGGTCGGATCGATTATGCCTACTGCTGCAGGGGATTTGGGGTCTTCCCGGTCTATTTTGGAGAGCATGTGGATTGCATCAGTAACGCCCTGTTTGTCGAAAGCTATTCCGTATGCTTCCATAAGGCGCATCAGGGCGCGGGCTTTCTGGAGGTCCCTCATGCCTGGATCTGAGAGGAGCCTACGGAGCTCTCCTTCAATCTTTGAGAATTCAATCTTGTTGAAGGTGCGGAACATCAATTCATCCGGAGTCTTTTCCCCAATTTCTATAACCTCTTCACGGGTGAGGTCCATCTTTCCTCCGTATTTCGCAATTACCGTACCCACGAGCCAGTTGAGGACATCCTTGCGGGCTTCCTTCATCATGCGCTTGTAGAGTGCGGAACCGTATTCAAAATTGTCAAAGATTTTTACGAGCTGGCGCTCATTGTCCTTGAGGGCAACCCAGTTTGCAAAAAATCCTGGCTTCTTGCCTTTTACACGCGCATCGTCAACAGCCATCTGGATGCGCTTGCTGAATTTCTTATCTTTGGGGGTTAACACATCGCCTATTCCGCGCACTGCTCCCCTTGCAAAACTATTGTAATAGCGGCCTAGGTGCCTGCCACCAAAAAAGAGGGATGCTGTGCCTCCCATTATGTGGGTTCCGATGAAGGGGAGCCTTCCCAGGGTTTTTCCAAGCGGGGTCTTGAACCAGGCAGGTATTTCCCCGGTAGAATCAATAAAGGCTTGCTGCTGCATTGCATTAAGCATGCTCATCTGGGCAAGGAGGAGCACTGAATCGTGGAGGCCCTGCTTCTGTGCATTAGCACCATACCCCTTAACCGTGTATTCATTCAGGTCGTTTGCATCTGAAGATTTATCAAGGTCTGCAAGAACCTTTGCATAGGCCGACTGGAAATCTGCTTCAGTCAGGGCTTTTCCCTTGAACCCGAGAATGCCCTTTACATAATGCTCGCTTTTTCCTGCAATAAGTGAGCGGAGAGCAAGCATCTTGAGGACTTCATTGGCCCCGGAATTCATTATGAGGTCAACCATGCGCTTGCTGTATTTGCCCTTGGAGCGGAGGTAGCGGAGCATGCGCTCGGTGGTTGCTTTGGAAGAGGATGCAATCATGCCTCCGGGCCCGCCCATGCCACCCATCTCTTTCATGATGCGCCCGAAACCGACTCCCATCCTAAGGCCGCTGTAGGAGATGGCTTTTGCCTTGGGGAGAAGGGGTGTTGTGATATCAAGGAGGGAAAGTGGGCTCCTTCCTGCAAAGAACATTGAAGCGAGCAGCATTCCTCCCAAAAGCATTGATGCAAAGCAGAGGGGGTTCTGGGCCTGGTCTGAGAATATGGTCCTTATCTCTTCGCGCATTACTGCGAGTGCGGTTGTTTCCTGGTCACATACGTAAACTATCTCTTCTACATAGGGATAAGTTTCGTCATTTAGCTGGGTGCCAAATACTGAATCCCCGAAAACCACGGAAATTTCTGTGCATTTACCCTCGTATATTCCTTCATAATAAGGGGTGAGGTCGCATTCTGCGATCCCCTCCTCATCAGTTAGCACCGGGTCTGGCTCTGCACAAAAGGGCACTGGCTCCCTGGTGAAGACAGGATAGTTGTCATCATCGTAGGTTTTTACTGTGTAGTAGAAATTGAGGTCTGCACCTTCTATGGGGGCCCTTTCAGATTCGATTTTGCCTAAATACCCTGAGAAAGTGTTCAGGCCTGCTTCCTCGAGGATTTGCTCTGCGGTTGCCTGGTTTCCTTTCTCTGCTTCCCTGAACGCCTCAATGAGGGCGGACTGGTTGTGCTCAATGCTGGCATCCATCGTCAGCACAGTGAGCTTGGCGGTTACCACTCCATCCACGGCAGAGATGTCAATGAAGGTTATTTTATTGGAAAGGTCTTCGGAGGTGAATCCGGCGGAAAAAGAGAGGGAAACGAGCATAAATACGGCTAGCAGTAATTTACACCAATTACTCCGCTCTACAACTGCTGCCATATTCATATTTGACAGAATATATTTATAAGGCTTAGGAGGAGTTTCGAGAGAAGTGGGCTACATGGAACAGGCATCCCAATCGGAATTGAAAAGGGAAAGGAGGGTAGAAACTACGTTTCCCTGGACAAGGAGGGAGATTTCCCGGTTGGAATTAAGGGCGGAGTTGGAGAGGTTGTGGGAGCCTACCAGGGCTTTCTGGTTGTCCACAATTATGAGTTTGGGGTGGGAGAGCTTGTAGACTGCAGAGGCCCAGCAGACCTGGGTGCCTGCACCTTCAAGGCGGGAGAAAGCAAGGGTGTTTGCACCTGTGCGCTCTTCAAGGATTACCTTTACTTCTACGCCGCGGTAGTGGGCGGAGATTAGTGCATCCACAACTTTTTCGGAAGTGAGTATGTACATGTCTATGTAGATTGAGTGCTGGGCGGAATCAATAAGGGAGAGGATTTCGTCTTCGGCTCCGGGAGAAGAGATTACGGAAACGGAATATGCGGGAAGAAACATGAATGAGAGAACAAAAAAGAGGATTACGCCGGCAAAAACACCGGCAAAGAAATCCTTATTCATCTAGTGCCTTCGGGAGAGGGCGAATGCTCCAACAGCGACCAGTGCGAACATGGGTCCGCAGCAGCATCCGTAATCGTCATATGCATAGTCGTCGTAATAGTAGTCGTCATCGTAGCCAGTGTATGCCATTACTGTTCCTGCGAGAACGAGCATTAAGCATAGTGCGAGATACATTGCTTTCATATATATCACGCAGAGATATCGACCAAAACTTATAAAAAACTCCCCCCTTCTATTGGAAGCATGATTGGGATTATTGGGGGCACCGGAATCTACTCATTGGGGCGGATGGAAAGGGGGAGGAAGAGGACTCCGTACGGGACAATTACTGTGTATAGTGGGAAGATTGGGAAGAGGGAAGTTTTGTTTATGCCAAGGCATGGGGAGGAACATGGGACGCCTCCGCATAAAGTGGATTATAAGGCGAACATCTGGGCAATGAAGGATGCGGGAGTTGATGCGGTTCTTGTGTTTTATGCAACAGGGATAATTGGAAGGTATAAACCAGGGGATTTGGTTTTGCTGGAGGATTTTATCGGGTTTAATTCACCGATTACATATTATGATGCGTTTAAATCCGGGATAACACATGCGGACATGAGTGAGCCGTACAATAAAGCGATTTCCAAAAAAGTGGAAGGTGCTGCGAAGGGTGCGGGAATTAAGCTGAAGAAAGGGGGAATTGTAGCTACTACGCATGGGCCCAGGTTTGAGACGCGGGCAGAGGTTAAGGCGTTGAAGGGGATGGGTGCGAATTTGGTTAATATGACCAGTGCGTATGAAGCAACGCTTGCGGGGGAGCTGGAGATTCCTTTGTGTGGGATTGCAGTTGGGACTAATTATGCTGCGGGAATTAAAGGGAAGAAAGAGCTTACGCACAAGGAAGTGCTGGAGCATATGGGAGAAGCGAATAAAAAGATAAAGAAAATTGTGGAAGCGTTTGCGCGAAGCTAGCGGGTTATCCGCATTCCCTCGAGTTCCTTGAGGTATTTGGGATGCTTTTCAAAGTAGTCCCGAACGGGCTTAAGCATTTCTACCAGTTCTTTTCCCACTGCATTCTTGAGGTCCATTGGGTGGAGTGCACCGCTTGTATAGGCTTCGCGGAGCTCTAAGGAAGTTGCGAATTCCACGTTTCCTCCGAACTTTTCCGGGCGCTCGATTTTGAGCGGGCGGTCGCGGAGAACAAGGTTTTCCGCATATTCAATCATTGGGTTTCCATCCGCAACTTTTTCAGGGCAGTATGCTTTCTTTACCTTGCGGAGGATTTCGGATTCGGGCTCGTGCACGAAGATTGCGGAATCAGGCTTGGACTTGGACATCTTTGCATCAATTACCTGGTCCTCGGTGGGATTCATACGCTCTACGCCATGCAGGCTAGGGAGGAGGTGGCCATGAAGGGCTACGGGCTTTTCAGCCCCGAGCTTGGGCGCCACTTCCCTTGCAAGCATGTGGACCTTGCGCTGGTCCATTCCAGAGTGCGCGATTTGCACTTTGAGCATAAAGATGTCTGCGGCCTGCATTGCGGGGTAGAGGATTGAAGCAGAGGAGGTGGTGTCGGTTTCCTTGCGTCCCATAATGGTAATGCAGCGGAGCATGCGGTTAAGGCTTGTGTTCCTGCTGATGTCCAAAACGGTTTTCCAGTAATCGGAATCGTAGAGGTTGCTTGCAAGCACGTAATCTACTTTGGATTCGGGAAGGCCGAGCGCGATAAAGCAGTGCTTGAAGTAGCCTTCTGCAACCTGCCTTATTTTATCCAGGTCTCCTCCAAGCTTGCCGTTTATCCAGGTATGGTAATCAGCAAGGAAGATGGTGGGCTTGCAGCCGGCTTCGAGCAAATCCTTTACTTTGAGGGATGTTGCGAGGCCGGTTCCGATGTGGGCAAAACCGGAGATTTCAAATCCAATGTAGTGCTTGGGGTGCGCGTGATTTTCAAAAAGGGTTTTGAGGTCTTCCTTGGTTACGAGCTCCTGGGTAGGGGCTTTCATAGTGAGTTCGATTTTCTTTTCAATATCCATGTGATCATCCTAAGTTGGAAATTATCCAGAGTATGGCTAATATGCCTGAAATTATTATAATGGGTGCGGCAACTTTTGAGATTGCAACGATTGAGTTTATTGTGGAAATGATTTCGATTGCCTGCTTTGCTCCAAGTGCACGGATATCCATTGTACGCTTTTCTGCGTAGAATTGGGCATCCTTCATGTCTTCATGGGCATGCTTTACAAGGAAGAGAATCTGGTTGAGGATTACGTCGTTTTCTTTGAGAGGGTTTACTACACCGCGGACAGTGTTTACCTTGTGGGTGTCGGTTGTGTAGACTGCCGGGACTGCGGGGCCCCAGCCTTCTGTGCGGTAGAGGGAATCCACTGCGGTCATGATGCGCCTGCGAAAGGTGGGGGTGATGCCGTTTGCATCGGGAAGGATTACTACATATTCCGGGTCTGTGGAGAGGGCTGCAACCTTGATGCCTGCAGGGCCGATGCGAGAAGAATCGCTTGAGCCGAATGCGAATCCGGCTTTGAGCTTGTTTTCCTTGGGCTTTTTGGAGAGCGCATCTTCCAGTGCTTCTAGGTACTGGAAGCACATCCTGGTTCCGGGCTCTATGTACTCCATTTCCCCTGTTTCTGCATTGTGCTGGTCTACAATTGTTGCGGAGGAGACGTGCTTTTCTGCGGTTGCTGCAAGAGCCATCCCGGTGCCCAGGGACATATCCTCAGTGGTTTTGGGGGCACGGCTCATTCCGATAAAGGAGTGGTTTTTGAAGTTGAGGGATTCTGCAATTGCATGCTCTGTGGTTGAAGCGGAAAGGGAAACCTTGGAGGACATGGGCTTTGCGCTTGAGAGTATTTCTGAGCAGGAATCAGTTATTTTCTTGAGCTCGGATGTGGAAACCGGGTTGAGGTCGTGGGTTGCGGGACCGTGGAAAACGAATGATTTTGTTTTGTGCTTCTTTTCGAGTTCTTCTGCAATGAGGTAGGAGAAGTTGCTTCCGCCCAGGTTGCCAAAGGGGCCAAAATGGACTCCGGGGACTACGAATGCGAAATCGCCGTCTTTGCGGCGGAAAAGGAGGAGGGAAATGTAGGTGGTTACGGTTTCGCCTACTTTGCGGAAGGTTTTCTCCATGTCTTTTTTGTCATAGAACCACTGGGAGAAGAACATTGAAACTGCATCGGTGGAGGTAACTCCGAACGTGCGCTTCATGGGCGCATTTATGAGCAGGAAGAAGAGGTAGAGGCCGGCAAGGAGTACGAATGCAGAAAGATAAAACTTGACTAGCACATTGAAGGGGTCTCCTGCAGATACAGGGAGGAAACCATCTGTTATCAGGAAGATTGCGGTGAGGAAGAGCTGGAGCACCGCGAAAATGAGGGAACGCCATTTGTGCACGAAAATTATCCTTGCAGTTGTGTAAAATAGTACGAATACCAGGGCGCTTCCTACGAATATTGCGCTTGTGCCTTCAGGGGAAAACAGCTGGAGGGAGAGGGCAATCAGGTAAGTAATGGCATAGATTACTGCACCAAGGAATGCTGTGGCGGCAATCCTGCGGACAGGGACCCTGGACATCAGGGCTTTGCCTACAATTATTGAGAGGAAGCTGGGAATGGTGAGTATGAATATGCCTGTGAAGATTGTTTCCACGAGAGACTCCCCTGTGAGGATGGAAATGCCCAAACCCAGGAATAGGGAAAGCAAAAATATGAAAGAGAGAGTATAGGGTGTTTTAGGCAGGTTTACAAAATATTTAGTGAGTGAGACTGCCTTTTCTATATTGCTCATGGATAACCGATCCCTTCCTTACTTTTTAAAGTTTTTTCCGGGAACTCTTTTTCCTCTATGAGCTTCTTCAGGTGGAAGGTATTCTTTACGTAATCTTCTGCCATCTGCTCGAAGGTGGTGTTCTTCTTTTCGGCTAGGCGCATGAGCTCCAGGGTTATGTAGCGTAATTCAGAATTTGCTGTGTATGGCCCATCCTCTTCAAATTCCATCTGCTCACCTTTTGGAGTCTATAATTAGTAAGCTATTTAAAGAAGGTGGATGGCTAAATTAGCTATATGGAATTAAGGTGTGCAAAGTGCGGGGTCTCAGATAAGGAGGTTCCTTTTTCAGGCCCGTTTTGCATAAAATGCAAGCCCGTGCATATCAAGTGCCCTAAAAGGCTGGAGTATATCCGCTGTACCAAATGCGGGAAGGTGAGGCTCAAGGGCAACTGGGTGAATGCAGACGAGAGCAAGCTTGCAAAGGAAGTGATTTCAAAATGCAAAGGGGAATTTATTAGCGGAAGCTATGATTTCAGGCAGCAGGAGGCTACTTTTTATGTGGGGGACAAGAGCACAATGTTCCCTGTAAAGGAGAAGATTAATGCTACCGTTGTGAAGACGGTATGCCAGGCCTGCTCAAGGCAGAGTGGGGGGTATTTCGAGGCGATCATACAGCTTCGTGGGCCTTCGGGAAGGATAAAAAAGGCATACTGGACCCTCAAGAAAATGCTGGGCAAGAGAACATTCCTGACTAAGGAGGAAGAAAAGAAGGAGGGTATGGATTTGTACGTTGGGGACTCCAAAGCGGTTGTGGAGATGCTTGCAGAGCTTAAATTAAAGGCGAAAATAAGCAAGACGCTTGCTGGGGAGAAGGAAGGGAGAAGGGTGTACAGGACTACTTTTATGATTAGATTGTGATTATTTGATTAGTTTTAGGGCTTCTTCTATTCCCGGGAGATTTACTAGTGTGGTTTTGAAGCGGGCAACGAGCATGAAGGCTGTTGCCTGGGCTGCGGTTACTCCGAATAGGGAAAGGATGAGTACGCCTCCGGCTTCGCTGAATCCTAGGCCTGCGAGGGTTGGAGTGGGAACGAATTCGAGCATTGTTGCAAGGGGCTGGAAAAAGAAATAGAATGCTTCTTCAGGGTAAGGGAAGTTTAGGGTCATGTTTAGGGAGAGGGCGATTGCATACCAGGAGAATGCTTTCAGGGTCCAGGTTATTAGCAATAATGTTATGAGAATGGGGGTTTTCTTGATTACTACATCTGAATGGTCCTGCACGCGATGAAACATTGCGTAAATCTTTCCTAAGAATGGCCAGTTTTCTGAGAACTTGAAAGCATTGAGGAAGCGGCGGGAATACATCAGGAGGAGCATTATGAGCAGGACGAAGGAGAGGCCTGCGACTCCTAAGTACATAATCCAGCCGTTTTCGATTCCTACGTATTCAAGCAGGAAGAGGATTGCGAGACCGCCCACAACTATTTTGAAAATGAAATCATAGGCCTGGGGGCCGAGTATGGCGACCATGGCTTTTTCTGAGGGGACTTTGTAGTTCTTGTGCAGTACTGCTGCGGTTGCGAGGTAGCCGCTTCTTGCGGGAGTTATATCCGAGAGGAGCATTCCGGTGAGGTGGCACTTGAAAATTGAGAGCCAGGGGAGCGGGGATTTCATTTCATCCAGGAGGATTTTCATCCGGAAAGTCATCATTATGTACATTCCGAGCAGGAGAATGATAGAGATGATGAGCCAGAAAAGGTTGATGTTGGCGAGCGCGTCTATGAATTCATTGAAGCCTGCGAAGTGGAGCAGCGCTGCAACTATTATTAAGGAAATTAGTACATCGAGCGCGATTTGGTATTTGTTCGTAAGGAACTTTTTCAAGGAGGCTCACCCTGAGTGATTTTGGTTGGGAGATTTTAAAGGCTTTTGATTGATTGCGGATTTAAAAAGTTTTCAGGAGATTGGGGTTTATGGCCAACAATAAACCCAAGAAACCGATTATGGGAGTTGGGGACGGGGTTCCGCGCAGCCTGAAGTTCGGGATTATAGTGGCAATCGCAATATTGTGGGCGCAATTTTTGAAGGACTTGCTGGTAGGGCTGCTCGGAGATGTGCTTGCATCGCACTCTGTGGTAGTGGTGGATTTTAGCGTTGCTTTAATTGCGACTGTTATCGGATTTATTATCCTGGTTGTTTACAGGAAGATGATGAACGGAATGAAAAAAGTGAAGGTTTGAATTACTCTTTTTCTGATGGGCCGGAATTGAAGGGCCATGACCGAGATTCGAACTCGGGTTAAGGGGACCACAACCCCCCGTGATGCCAGCTACACTACCATGGCCATGGTAGTAAGGTTGAGAGATATATTGAGTATGGATAGATTAAAAAAGGATTATGGGCTGCTGCCCCCAAGCGAGGCGAATAAGGTTCCTTTTCTTTTGTTGAGGGCGCGCATTAAATGGGAGCCATCCCCGTGCACGAATACAACTTCTTTTGGGTTTACGAGGTCAATATATTCCAGGATATCGTTGAAGTCTGAGTGGTCGCTGAGAGGGAAGCCCGCATCCACACGTGTGCGGTATTTCTGGACCCAGCCGGAAACAAGTGCGGAGTAGGCTGGAAGGTTGAAGGCTCCGGAGAGCTTGGAGGTGAAGGTGCGCTTTGCAATGCGTGGGGGGGCAATGGATACGAAGGGGCCGCGCATAACTTCTTCTGCTTCATCTGTTCCTACAACTACGCGGTCGAGTTTGACTCCGTGCTTTTCGTAAACCTGGTTAAAGTGCTCGGATTCCTGGGTAACTACTGGGGTTATGGAGCAGTACTCGTTGAGGATTTTGATTAGTTCCTGGGTTTTTCCTAGATTATAAGCACCGAAAACAAGGATGGCGTTGGAGTTGGATTTTACCCAGCGGGAAATCTGGGAGTATGTTTCTTCAAGTGGGGGGAAAGTGATTGAGGGGTCTCCATAGGTGCATTCAATTATGAGGCGGTCAGCTTCCTTGGGGGTTGCGCCTTTTGTGTAGATTCCGTCCTGGGTGCGGAAATCCCCTGTGTAAAGGGTAGTGGAGCCATCGGATTCGGCCCAAAGCTGGGTGGAGCCTAGGATGTGGCCGGCGTTGAGGAGTTCGGTTCCAGGGTGGGAAACTGAGGAAGCGGAAAGGCGGGCGAGCTCGATTGTTGCTTCGGTTGCAATGATTTCTTCTTTGGATTTCATCCCGCTTGTGTGGTCCCCGTGGGCGTGCGAAAGGAATGGGAGGTCGCACTTTCCCTTGTCCAGGCCTATGGATTTACCTCTGACGGGGAGAATCATGTGCACATATCGGAAATAAGTAATAAAAGGGTATTCTTAGTATTCTTCCGGTGGGATTTCTTCTTCGGGTTCGTAGGGGGTGGTGAGGGCCTTGCGGATTACATTTGCCTTCTTTTTTCCAAGGCCTTCAATCTTGAGGAGGTCTTCTTCAGAAGCGTTGAAAAGGTTCTCTATGGTGCCGAAATTTTCAAGGAGGGTGCGGGCCATTTTCGGGCCTACGAGGGGGAGCATTTCTACGATTGCAATCTGGTTTTGGGGGAGGGTTTTGCCTTTGGGCTTTCCGCTTATGCGGAGGGGGCGCTTCTCCATCAGCTGCTCGTGCTTTGCAATTGCATAAATTAGTTCTGCGGTGGATTCGGGTGAGCGGGTGAAGAACATTCCTGCCCCGTAGTCTGTGAGAACGGAGGAGTATGCGCCAAGGAGGGAGGGCTTCTGGAGAGTGCCGGGAGATTCTGTTCCTTCTATAATGAGGATTACGCGGGAATAGGAAGAAGAGAGGCGGGAAAGCTGGTCAAAGAGGCGGCCATCAATTACTGAGGATTCAAAATCAGAGCGGGTTTTGCGCTCTATCACTGTGCGGTCGGAGCAGATGAAATCTCCCACTGGGAGAGGAGAAACCTGGACTTCTGCACCGTGGGATTCCAGGAGTTCCCGGAAGGAGGAGTCTTCGCGGGTATCCATTGCGATTAGGGCCTTGTTCATTTCACCATCAACTTTGCATATTCCTTGAGTTCGTTGAAGCTTACTGCGCAGCCCGCGTATTTGAGATTGTAAAGGGCTGCTTCCGCAGCGTCTTTTTCTATGTCGTTGAAGTGCTTGAGGAAGCCGTTTTCATATGCGAGGTAAAGAAGCTCGGTGCTGCGGATTACGTCCAGGTCTTTTACCTTGGAAGAGAAATCCAGGAGATTCTTCTTGTTCACCATTATGTTTGCACGGAATTCATGCTGGAGGTGCTTCTTCATTGAGATTGGATCCTCTACAAGTATGCGGGTTGTGCGCTCATCCATGAGGAGAGATGGTACCTGGAGGCGGCTTGCAAGAACGAGCATCTCGGTTTCGCCCATGTGCATTAGGCGGACAGTGCGGCCACGTGCATGGAATATGCTGTTTCCAAGCCTCATCAGCTCCTTTGTTTCCTCTTCTGCGTTATCAGAAACTACTTCAATTACCTCATCATGTATCATGTCCTTGATGCGGAGGGCGGAAAAGCTGTGTATCTTGCTCTTGAAAGAAAGTGGGCGGGTTACTGCTTCATATTCAACTGATTTGGGAATCAGGAAGCGAATCCCGAACTTCTCCTGGAAAAACGGGAGAAGGCTATCGAGGCAGGAGACTGTGAGGGAAATGAGGGAGCTCGCATCACAGAGAACGTAGTTGGTTTTCATTTTTTACCACCCATGAGTATTTTCCTTGCTTTTTTCAGGCGCTTGGGAAGGTTTTCCCCTTCTCCCATGCGGTCAAACATCAGGGTTTTTCCCGCATAGTCCATTATCTCCTGTTTCTCCACTCCGGTCATTTCGGAGGCGGCAGAAAGCGATATGCCCTGTGCATAAAGGGTGGCCGCGGTTTTGAGGCGGCCCTTTTCCATCATGTTCTTTATGTATCGCGCATCCGAGCTTTCCACATCCTGGATTGATGCCTTGAGGGTGAGGAGGGTTTGGGAGAATTCCTTTTGGTTGTTTTTTTGTGCAAGGGAAACGAGCCGTGAAAGGAGGGAATCTATTTCCTTGTGCTTTCCCGAGTATGTTCTGCCCATGAAGCGGGGCTTGGAAAGTATTTTCGCGAGCACATATGAGTAAACGGAGAGTTGGTATAGCTCATTGGAAGGAGAGAGAATCCATTCCCTCATGATCTTGTCATTAGCCTTGCGCATCTTGCGCTGGTTCCTGGTCCTGAATGCGTCTTGCACCAATTTGGCGGCAGTCGGGAGGTCGAGCATGTTGGAGTATCTGGAGTAACTTATAAAAATTGAGCTATTTGGGGCAAAAAAGGGCATTTTTGGGGCTATTTTGAAAAAGAGTTTCGACGGAGAGAAGAGGGGAAAATGTGAGGCTTATAAACTTATCATGATAATGTCATGACAGTTGCACAAGTTTGTCGCAACAACAGACACCCAAGTGAGGCAAGTAAAAAATGCCCGAGAGACAATCGAAGGAAAAGTTTAAAAGCGTGCCGTCCCCGTACCTCCAGAAAGAAATAGAGGAAGAGTTGAGGGAGAACCTTGAGAAATTCAAGGACCCGGTAGTGCTAGCGACCATAGCCTACAAGCTCCTGGAAGAAAGGGAAAACACGAACCGAGTACTAAAGAATGTCCTGGCGCGGTTGGATAAGATCGAGGCTGGTAAGGAAGCGAGCGTACCTCCCCAAAACGCGTTCCTCTCCGAAATAGACCAGAAAATAGTAGACTTTGTTGCCAAGGCAGGCAAGTCCACCGCACGGGATGTTCAGAAAGAATTCGGTTACAAGGGCAGCAATGCAGCGAGCTCGAGGCTGAATAGGCTAACGAAGCAGGGTGTTCTGGAAAAAATACAAGTAGGAAGAAAAATGTACTTCCTCTTGCGCTAATTTCCGCGAAAGCGGAGAGTATTAGGCGCGAGGCGACCGGAGAAGGGCAGCTCACCTCCCACCCACACAGTTGTTTGTCCTCTCCCCCTCCGCCCTTAACTATTTTTTAGAAGTAGATTTGCCTATCTTCAGGGTTGTATCCATAGGGGATTTTTTCGGGCCCTGCCTCCCTTCGCGCGGGGGCATGATTCGCCTTTCAGGTTCATATGGCCAGGTGTCCCTTTTTTCGAATTCTATTGTTTCCATATGAGATATGCCAAGCAGATTATCGAAGCATTTCTTTACTTTGCGGAGCTGCGAAGAAAACTGGCTTTCATTCTCTTTGTTGTAGAATGTAAGGATATCCAAAATCCTTCTTGAATGAACGATTGTGCATTCATCGGAGTCTGCAAATTCAACGAGCGAATCAGCAGCGCAGTTCTTTGTCTCGCTGCTGCAGTTTTTCAGGAGGGACTCCTCAAGGTTTATCCTCTCGGTAAGGGAAAGGTACACAACGGGCTGTTTTTCTGCTTCCTCCCCTGCAGGGAGAGGCATTATTGTGGGCTGCTCGAAAATTGAGGGGCCTGGGGAAACTGATTGCATTCCTGCAATTGCTGCGAATGCATCATCAAGGCTGCTGGGCGTTTCATCATCTTTTTCATTTCCCATGATTACCAGGATATATTTAGGGATAAAAAGATATAAATATACTCGTATTTACACGAAGAGCAACAATTAGGCGATTTCTGAGCCTTTTTTGAGGCGGGCACCGTAATCAGCCATGCCTGCGCTCCAGATGTTTCCGTATTTTTCTTCAAGTTGCTCCTCTGCGGATTTGGCCTGCTTTATTGCCTGGGTCATGTGGGCCGACTCTATGAATTTGGAATTTTCTATGGAGGCGAAGTCGCCTGCGAGCTTTATGATTCCGCTAAGGATGCGGAGGCGGAGCGTGAGGCCGGATTTGTTGTCCGTGATCCTGCAAATCTTGCGGGATTCCTCCAGTACTTTTTCCACTGCTTCTGCGGTGGCGTGGGGGATGCGGCCATCCATCTGGATTTCCTGGGCAACAAACTGGGACATTTTTTCCTGGTTGTAGTTAGTGTCTTCCATGTTTGTGTTGAGGACAATTTCGTAGCCGCTTCCGCGGATTCTTGAGCGGAGTGCGGGTGAAAGGGAAGGAAGGTCATTGATGTTCATTGCGCCTACGAGTATGAAGTCGCAGGGAACGGATTCAACGCGAACCGTGGAGCCTGCGCTGGAGGGATTTCGTCCGGTGATCAGGAATTTTTTTTCCTGCATTGCGGTGAGGAGATATTTCTGGGCTTCCCCAAGCGTGGTCATCTCATCCACGTAAAGGACGCCTTCGTGGGCTTCGTGGATTGCGCCCGCGGTTACGCGGAGGTAAGGGGGAGTCCCGATTTCAGGGTGGCTCCCATATGGGTCATGGCGAACATCACCGAGGAGTTCGGTTTCGTTGTTTCCAACCACCTGGACAAATGTGGGGCGGTTGAGCGGAACGATTACCTTGCGGAGCTTCTTTGCGCTTGAAACGCTGCGCTTCTTGAGCTCAGTATAGGTAAGCTTGCGGATGCGGTCATCTTCGGTTTTTTCGTAGATTACCGGCTCCTCTTCCCCCTCTTCATCTATGCGGACTGCGTGGACGCGGCCATCGCGCTGTTCAGAGTTTGGGAGTAGGTCTCCAAAGGGGGAGTCCTTGTTGGGATGCTTGTCAGCTCCGCAGGACTGGCAATAGAGGGCACGGGAGATGGAAAGGTCTCCGCACCTCCTGCAGCGGAACCCCAGCCTTTCAGAAACAAATGAGGGAACTTCTGCAGGATGGAGAACCTCGCCCCATTCCTTTTCCTTTTCGCCTTTTTCCCTTTCGAGCATTTCCCTTGTGCGCACCGCAAGTATCGGGCGCTCGGGGCGTTCCATATTGTGCAAAACTGAGAGTTCCTGCTGTGGGGAATGAAAAAGGTTGGCGATAGTGCGCGCAATCATGCTTTTCCCTGTACCGGGGGCGCCTACCATCAGGAGATGGCGCTTCTGAGTTGAGACTATGCGAGAGATTTTTACTGCTTCTTCCTGGCCTATCACCCTTTCTAAGGGGTCTTGGGGAATTGGCACTTCTGCAGTACTCTCAAAATTCATACGTGTTTATTCGGTGATAATAGGTATTTAAGGGTTTCCCATGTCAGGGATTTTCCTTAAGCCTGAGGATGTGTTTCAGGAGCTCGCTTGGGGGCTGCGCACCCGTGAATTCGATCCTATCATTGATTACTGTTTTGGGGACTCCCATTACGCGGTATTTTTGGCAGAGTGCAGGGAAAAAGGAGCTGTTGACCATCTGGGCTTTTATTTTTGGGTTGATGAGGGAAAAATCGTGCGCCGCTTTTACTGCGGGGGGGCAGTGGGGGCAGGTCTGGGAAGCGAACACCCGGATTTTTACGGGGAAATCTATGGCTTTTGCTTTTTCAATTACTTCTTTGGAGATATCGGGGGAACCGCGGGAGGCATCGAGTATGTCTTCGAGCAGGATTATGAAAAAATGGGAGCCGGGGGGTCCGCAAAAGATTGCGCTTGTATCGTGCTCTTCGGAATAAACTACTAAAGAGGGGGCGATGTCTACGCCGTATTTTTCGCGCTCCGGGGAAGAAAAGGGATGGACTTCTGATGAGAGTTTTTCGCTTAGGGATGCGAGTTCTTCTACGAGTTCTTTGTATTCAAGGCAGTAAGTGCAGTCGTTGCCTTCACCAAAAAGTATAAGCTTTACGTTTCCCTTCATTTCGGAAGAGAGTTTTTTCCTTACCTGTTCCCTGAGCTGTTCATCGAGCATAGGGAGAGAAGTGGGGGAATTAAATTAAAAGGTTAAGGGAATAGTGAAAGGAGAAGGGGAAGAAAGAACATGCTCAGGAAGATAGGCACTCTCAACTTCATCCAGCAATTTAAGTATGGGGCGCTTACGGTTACGCTTCCGCTTTACCTTATCAGCCGGGGGATAGATGTTGGGGAGATTGGGCTGATTCTTTCTTTGCTTCCGCTTGCGTTCCTGATTGTGAGGACTATTTCTTCTGTGTTTGCGGATGTGAAGGGGGTGAAGCCATTCTTTATTGCAAATACTGTTTTCCATACGATAACTAATGTGATTCTGCTGTTTGCGAAAACACCTTTGATGTTTGGGCTTGGGAAAATAAGTGAGGGTGCTACGGATGCATTTTTCTGGGCAGTGGACCGTACTGCGATAATGGCGAGGGCGCATGAGAAAAAGTACCTGACATTGATGGGGGTTTTGAGATCTTTTGGGGCTGCGATGGGGCTGATTGGGGCAGGGCTGATTATAGCTTATTTTTCGTTCGAGATGGTTTTTGCGGTCCTTATTGCGATTGGGCTTGTGGGGATAGTGATTTCGCTTACTCTTGTGAATAGGGGAGCGAATATGGAAAAGCCGGATTGGAGGAGCCTGTTCAATATACAAAAGAGGCACCTGGATTTCTGGCATGTGTCTGCTGCAGTTGTGCTTGTGAATGTTTCGTTTATGCTGCTGTTCACTTTCCTGCTTCCGGTAATGATGGACATTGACATGGGAATGAGCTACCTTGAGATTGCGATTATGCTTACTGCATTCTACCTGTCCATGGGGATGGGGAGTTTACTGAGCGTAAGGATGAAAATGGATGAGGGCAGGCTGCTGTTCTTCCAGCTTATGGCGATTCCAATGATTGTTATGCTTCCTTTTGCAGGGCAGTACTTCAGCGCGGTGCTTATGCTGGCAGGGTTTGGGTTCGGGGTTTGCTTTGGGCTGAATGAGGGTATGATTGGGTACCTTGTGGAAGCTGGGAAACGGGGGGTTTCAGCGAGGATTGCAACGCTTATTGCACCTACTAATCTTGGGGCTTTCGTGGTATTTGCAGGTGCGGGTTTTGCACTTGAAGCGTTTGGGACGGAAGCAATGTTTGTGTTTTCTGCAGTGCTTCTCTCAGGATTTGTGGTGCTGGGAAAAAAGATAATGGATGATTTTGATGGGAAAAAGAAGACTATTATCGAGTACCATCCGCATAGAGGACCAGTAGCGCAAACAGGAAAATGAATACTGGGCCACAGCAGGACATGTTCCGTACTACTCCATCGTTTTCTACGCAGTAATCGTAATTGAACGCGCAGTTGTCCAGTTCTTCCTTGTATATTTCTTCATTGAATCCTTCTGGTTTTGAGCAGGTGTTGTATTCATTTATTTGCCCGCCGGCCCTGGTGCAGGATTCCTTTTTGCAGTACTGCTCGAAGTCGTGGCACTGAGCGCCTACTACGCTGAAAGAGAGGGAAAAGAGCAATAGGGCGAAGAATGCATATTTGAGCATGGTTTCACTTTTTGGGTTTTGCCTTTTTTAGCCTTTGCTGTACTTTGGGGCTTTCGAGCTCCCTTAGCGCATCGGAAGCGATCCATCTTGCGGATTTTGAATCGATTTTCTTTATTTCTTTTACCAGTTGGATTGCTTTTTTGTTTAGGGGGAGATTGCGCTTTCCGATTTGGCGGAGGGTCCAGTTCACTGCTTTTTTTACGTAGTTTCTTTCGTCGGTGGAATGTTTTTTTATCAGGGGAAAGAATTTGGTGAATTTGGAATCCAGAGCTTTCTTGTCGTGAACTGAGAGGGCGGCCATTAAAACAAACCCTGCACGCTTTACAAATTCCTCTTTTCTTTTTGCCCATTCTGCTGCTTTTTTGTAGGCATATGGAGTACGGTCGAAAAGGTTGCTGCAGCACTGGTCGCAGATATCCCATGAGTTGAAATCCTTAACCCATGATTCCATCTGGGATTCAGTAACTTGCTTTGGGTCGCCTATAAAGCAGGCGAGCATCCTTGCTTCATGGTTCTTGGTTTTCCAGAGTTCAATTGAGAGTTTGTGGTCTGTCTTGAGGTCTTTGGCTATTTTCCTGAGAATTGGGAGGGAAATTCCATATGCATTTTCTGTGTTTATTCCGTAGCGGGCCATTCCTTCTTTGTTCTTTTTGTTTTCGAGTTTTTTGAGTTTGGAAAGGATTTCTTTTGCAGAAGGCATAGCTTAGAAACGAATAATGATTATAAAAATTGAAGTGCTCCCGCCGGGATTCGAACCCGGGCTACCGGAGTGAGAGTCCGGAGTCCTTGACCGGGCTAGACTACAGGAGCTGATTAAGCAGGAAATTCTATTTATGGAAATATATTAAAAGCGTGATGTTGGCGTTTTGGAGTACGTGCTGCAGTGGGGTTATGGAAGTGCTCCAATACGCCACTGGGGATTTAAAGATTTCTGAATAGAGATATTGAGAGGTAATGTTCATGATTGACACAGAATTGCTCAGGAAGGAGCCGGAAAAAGTGGAGAAGGCTCTTGCACTCAGGGGGGAAGATGGGGGGATTTTGGAGAAGATGGTAAAGCTGGATGAGGAGTGGAGAAATGAGAAGGGGGAGGCGGACGAGCTTCGGGCTGAGCGGAACAAACTGGGGCCACAGATAGCGGAAGCGAAAAAGAAGGGGGATGATGCTTCAGAACTGCTGGAGAAGGGGGAGAAGATTGCGAAAAAGCTTGAGAAAATCGGGGAGGCGGAGAAAAAATTTGAGGAGAAAAGAAATGCGTTGATGCTTACTATTCCGAATATCCCGCATGATAGTGTTCCGGAGGGGAAGGATGAGAGTGGGAATGTGGAACTGAGGAAGTGGGGAAAGCCTTCAAAGAAGAGTGGGGATGTGGAACCGCACTATGAGCTTGGGGCGCGTACGGGGGCGATTGATTTTGAGAGGGGGGCCAAGCTTGGGGGGCACAGGTTTACGATAATGAAGGGATGGGCTGCAAAGCTGGAGAGGACGCTTGCGCAGTATATGCTTAAGATGGCGGAGAGCGCCGGGTATACGGAGTTTGGGCTTCCGTACATGGTTAAGGAGGAGTGCCTTGTGGGAACGGGGCAGCTCCCGAAATTCAGGACGGATTTGTACCAGACCGAGGAAGCGGAAATCCAGAACCAGCTGTGGATGATTCCGACTGCGGAGGTTCCGCTTGTGAACGTGCACAGGGATGAGGTTTTGGGGGAGGAGAAGCTTCCGCTTAAGTATTGTGCATTTACGCAGTGTTTCAGGAGGGAAGCGGGAGAATATGGAAGGGATATTAAAGGGCTGATGAGGCAGCACCAGTTTGGGAAAGTGGAACTGGTTAAGTTTGCAAAACCGGAGGAGAGCTACAAGGAGCTTGAATCGCTTACTGTAGATGCGGAAAAGGTTCTGCAGGGGCTTGAGTTGCCTTATAGGGTTATTGAGCTGTGCACCGGGGATTTGGGCTTTGGGGCCACTAAAACATATGATTTGGAGGTGTGGATTCCGAGCCAGGACAAGTACAGGGAGATTAGCTCCTGCTCGAATTGCGAGGGGTTCCAGGCGAGAAGGGCAAATATCAAGTTCAGGAGGGAGGGAAAGAATGAGTTTGTGCATACCTTGAATGGAAGCGGTGTGGCTGTGGGGAGGTGCTTTATTTCTCTGGTGGAAAATCACCAGGAAGATAAGGGAATTAGGGTGCCAAAGGCGCTCCAGGGCTACATGGAAACAGACTGGATTGATATAAAATGAAAAATCTGGGGAGGGGGTGTCCCCCTCCGCGGTTCGGGAGGATTGAGATTAAATGATTTATTTAACGAAGGAGCTTGTTGAGAAATATCTGGATGGGAAGCGGAAGCTTTCCCTGGATTTGGGGAGGAGCACGATTGAGGTTACTGATGAGCTTGAGGGGGCTCCGCTGGAGGAAGTAAAGGGGGATTTTGTTTATGCATGGAATGGGAAGGAGCTTTGGAAGGTTGCTGTTTTTGATAATGGATTGTATAGGCTGCGGATGATGAAAGGAAAGCCGATACTGGAAATTGATGGGCTCAGGATGCATCTGGTGAAAGAGTTTGAAGATATATTTGATTATTCTAAATTGGTTGTGAGAGAACTGAGGCTTGTGCAGAGCGATGTTGTGCTGGATACCTGCATGGGGTTGGGGTACACTGCAATTGCTGCAAGCAAAAAAGCGGATAAGGTTGTTACGGTTGAGCTTTCGCCTGCGGTGATTGCAATGGCGAAGTGGAATCCGTGGAGCAGGGAGCTTTTCGAGAGAAAAAGGATTGAGGTTGTTGGGGAGAAGAGCTGTTTTGATTATATTAGGGGGGCGGAGGATGAGAAATTTACAAAAGTAATTCATGATCCTCCCAGGTTTAGTAAAGCTGGGGAATTGTATTCGCGGGAACTCTATAGGGAGCTTAGGAGGATTTGCAAAAAGGATGCTTTGCTTTTCCATTATGTGGGGAGCATGGGGAAAAAGAAGCGGGATATTATGGGGGAAGTTGCTAATAGGCTGGAGGAGTGTGGGTGGAAAGTTCTGAAGAAGAAAGCCCGCCTGCAAGGTATACTTGCTAGGGCTGTTTGAAGTGCTATGTAACCATGGTTACATACACCCTAGTAAAAACAGAAATAAGATAAGAAAAAGGAAAAAAGAAAAGAACTATTCCAGGAAGGTCTGGACTGTAGGCGGCTCGGGCTGGAGGCCTTTCCTCTCACGGATGTGCCTCACAATCTTAGGAACCAGGTCCTTGGGCACATTTTCATACCCATAGTATTCCTGGTACCAGGTTGCGCGGCCTTGTGTGGAGCCTCGGATTGCGTTGGAGAACCCGAAGAGCTCAGCAACAGGCAGAATACTATGCACTACTGAGGTCTCACCCTCCTGTTCCATGTTAAGCAGAACCCCACGCCTTCCGTTGGTCATGTTGATTACATCCCCTCCGTATTCCTGTGGGGTGGTAATCAGGACCTTCTGCTTCGGCTCCATCAAAGAAACTCCAGCATTAATCATGCATGCGTAAATCGGCCTCTTCACTGCAGGGATTACCTGTGCAGGCCCCCTGTGCACATTATCTTCGTGCAGGGCCACATCCACAAGCGTTACCTTCACTCCAGTTACAGTTTCTTGTGCAAGCGGGCCCTTGGTCATGGCCTCCTCAAATGCCTCAATCACGAGTTCCTGCACTTCGTTCAGATATTGGACACCCTTGGTAACATCAACGAACATGTTGCTGCCCTTGATGTCCCAGATTCCTTTGGCTTCATCACGAGGCATATCAAGGTCAACAAGTGCCTGGATGTGCTCCTTGCCCTTGGGCTTGCCCTGCGGAATCGTTCCGAGGTCAATTGCTTCCATGATTTTCGGGTCAAGGGGCTCCACGTACATCTTGAACTTGTTGTGCTTGTTCGGGGATTTGCCCTCCACGACACCGGATTTATTGGTAATTGTTTCCCTGTAAACTACAATCGGGGGCGAAGTAATGATGTTGATTCCCTTCTCCTTGGAAATCTTGTACTCAATGATTTCCAGATGGAGCTCACCCATTCCTGAGATGAGGTGTTCCCCTGTTTCCTGGTTGATTGTAACCCTGAGGGTTGGGTCTTCCTTTGAAAGCCCCCTGAGGGCCTCAATGAGCTTCGCAAGATCCTTGGACTCCTTTGCCTCAATGGATTTTGTAACAACGGGCTCGGAAACGTGCTTAATATCCTCAAATGGCTCCACATCATCAGATCCGGATAAAGTTTCGCCGATGTAGATGTCCTTGAGCCCTACGATTGAGCCAATGTTTCCTGCGCAGAGGAATTCTGCGGGCACACGGTCCGGGCCCATGTAAATTCCCACCTGCTGCACTTTGAAGAACTTCTTCTTGGAGAATACGTAAACCGGGTCCCCCTTTGCAAGCCTTCCTGCGAAGAGCCTCACGACTCCGACTTCCCCTGCATGCTCATCATAAACTACTCCAAAGCATACACCCATTGCCGTGCCGCTCTTGTCGCAGAGAATCATCTGCTTTCCCATCTCTGATTCCGGGTCCCCTTTCCAGATTGCAGGCATCCTGTATTTCTGGGACACCAGCGGGCTGGGGAGATTCTTGATTACCATCTCCAGGAGCACATCGTCCAGGGGGGATTTCTCCACCAGGAACTGGTGGTCCCCGTCCCTGCACTTTTCGTAAATGTCCTTGAATGTGATGTTGAAGCGCTGCATTGAAGCTGCGCTCACTGCCCACTTGTGGAATGCGGAACCGAATGAGATGTTCGCATTCTCAATCTTGATTTCCCATTCCTTCTTGAATTCTGCGGGGCAGTTTGCAAGGAGAATTTTGTTGATTCCTGTAATAACCTTTACAAGCTTCTCCTGCATTGCTGCCTGGTCAAGCTTCATCTCATTGATGAGCCTGTCCACCTTATTGATGAAAACTATGGGTTTTGCGCGCTCTTTGAGCGCCTGCCTCAGCACGGTTTCGGTCTGGGGCATAACTCCCTCAACTGCATCCACAACGAGGCATACTCCGTCTACTGCACGAAGTGCACGGGTAACGTGCCCTCCGAAGTCTACGTGACCGGGGGTATCAATCAGGTTAATGAGGTGGTCCTGGCCCTCATATTTGAACCCGAGCGAGATGTTCGCGGACTTGATTGTAATTCCACGTGCCTGCTCCTGCTCATCAAAGTCCATCATTCTCTGCTCGCCTGCGAGCTCCTTTGAGATGAGGCCTGCCCTGGCAACAAGAGAGTCCGTAAGGGTAGTCTTCCCATGGTCAACGTGCGCGATAATTGCGATGTTCCTCACGTTAGCCGTGTTTTCCATAATCTTCTGTACTTCTTCCACTACAACTTCTTTCCTGACCATAAGTTTCACCAAAGAAAAATAATAAAAATAAAGGAGCTCTATCTTGCGCTCCTCGCCATCCTCTCTGCCTCATCACGCTTCTTGATGGCAAAGCTGCTCTGCACATCATTGTTCGCTGAGTAAATGATCTCGTTCGCAAGTGATTCAGAAAGCGAAACCGGTTTCTTGAATGAACGCATGAGCGCTGCAAGAGTAATGTTCCTGAGTGCGAGATCCAACCTTCTTGAAGAAGAGACATCAACCGCAATCTGGTAGCTCACTCCACCGTGGGATACCCTTGTGACTTCTTCACGTGGCGCTGAGTTCTCAAGCGCATCCACGAGAACCTGCACAGGGTTCTTGCTGGTCTTCTCTGCAACAATATCGAAAGCTTTTTCCACAACCCCGAGAACCTGCTGCTTCTTTCCCTGCAGCCTCCCTTTTGTGCGGATAACCTTTCCGGAAGTCTTCTCACCTGTTCCTCCTCTCATGAGTTTATTTGTGAGCCTCTCGACCACGTTTACCTTTGTCTTTGCGTGCTGCTTCTTTGCATGCCTTCCAAATGTATGTGCCCTGTAATTAACGCCCTCAAATGAGAGTGCACTCCTGAGGCTGACGTCCCTGACTTCAACCTCACTTAGTTCGTATTTTCCAAAGAGCTTCATTCAAATCTACCTCTTGGCCTTCTCCTTCTTCCCGTGCCTCATTGCCTGGAGGTCAATTCCGTTTATGCTGACCACCTTATACCTAACTCCGGGAATGGAGCCCATCTGGCCGCGCTGGGAACCCCCCAGCCCTGCGATGACCACTGTATCGTGCTCATCAATGAATGTGATTGCCTTATCTCTCGGGGGGAATGCGGTTACAACCTTTCCGTTCTTGATTAGCTGCACCTTCACGCACTTGATAAGACCTGAGTGCGGCTGCTTCTGCTCAAGCACCACCTTCTCCAGGACGATTCCGCTTGCCTGCGGCGCCCCCTCGAGAGGGTCGAACTTATTCTTAAGCTTAAGGGCAGTCCTCTTCCACTTCTTCCGAAGCCAGCGCTCCCTTTTCCTCTTCCTTTCTATGTTTCTTCCTGCAAATTCACCATTTCCCATATGATCACCAAAGAAAATATGACGGTAGTCTACATCTTAGCATCGATTTGTTTATAAACATTATCCCACTCTCCGCGTCTTGAGCATCAGGTCAGTTCCGAACTTCTTTTTAAGGAAAGCCTTTGCTGCCTTCACTCTTATTCCACCCCTCCCTATCGCGATTCCTCGCTGGGAGTCGGGCACTGTGATGAATGCAACCTTCTGCCCGGGCGCCTCCCTTATCTCGAAAGAGAGAATTTCTATGTTGTTGAAGAAGCCGCGGAGGAACGCCTCCGGCTCATTGTCATCCTTTGAAACAAGCACGTTCTTGTTAAGCTTCGCCCTCAGCTTCTGGATATTTGCGCCCTTTTTCCCTATTGCCTTGCCAAGGTTGGCATCATCCACAAGGAAAACTATCCCCTCCCCCACGATTTCCATGTCTGAAGGGATAACTCCTGTAACGGATTCGAATAGGTTTATCAGCTTAAGGTCTTCCCCGGTTATTTCCACGCATCTCACTTCTTCTTGCCAAATTCCATTATGTTGGAAACACCTTCATCGTAAACCGCGAGCACGGAAACCGGGAACGGCTTTCCGCAGATTGAGCCCAATTCAAGGCTCGTTCCCGGGAAGTCCACAAGGGGAATTTCGGAAATCTGCCCGTATCTATTCACATCTTCCGCGAGCGCGGGGGGCACATTTCCTGCAACCACAACCAGCTTAACGCTTCCAAGCAGGAGTTCTCTTACTCCCTTCTTTGAGCCAAAGCCCACCTTTCCGCTCTCCACCGCAAGGCGGATTGCACTTGAAAGCGGGTTCTCCTTTTCCTTCTTGGATTTCCTCTTCCGGATTACCTTGTTCTTGGATTTTATCTGAACTCTCCTTTTGGTCTCCGGGGTTCCTCCAGCCGTTGGGGCTTTCTCAACCTTTTCTTCTTCCATGTATGTTACCTCTTTATTCTTGTTAGCATTACTCAGGAAAGGTTGAGAGTTGTGGACGGAGTCCGCTCAACCGAGTTGGCTTTTTGCCAACGAGGGCTGTGGTCGGAGACCACTCAATCTCAACCTTTTCTTCTTCCATTTGTATTACCTCTAATCTAATCAATTAACATTATTTCTTTGTTGCCTTCATCCCGAGCTTGATTCTCCCTGTTCCAATCGGAATGGTCTGGCCCACGATTATGTTCTCGGTTACTCCTACAAGGTCGTCATCTTCCCCTACAATTGAAGCATTTACAAGGTGCTTGATTGTTTCCTCGAACGCTGCACGGCCCATCACTCCTGCTTTTTCTCCGGAAAGCCCGTGCCTTCCGATGGATTTCACCTTCCCATCCGAAGTCATTGCATCTGCAAGGAGCATGATGTGCCTGATGTCAACGGAGATGCCCTGGAGGTCCATAACGCTCTGCATTTCCCTTATGGTTGCGTTCCTTGCTGCCTCAATACCGAAGGTCTTTTCAATCTCCATTACTGAATTTGTGTAAATCCTGGAAGGGTCAACTTTCTTGAGCTTCATAATGTCCTTTATGTTGAATCCGGATGCGCGAATAAAGTATTCTCCCTTGTCCTTGATCACCACAGACCTCTTGATTCCGGATACTCCCTTCACAAGGGTCTTCTTGATTTTCACTGTGAGCTTCCTGAGGTCCTTTAGCGGCTTTTCCCTCTCCTTGTCCGCCTTGAGGAGCCTTACAGAGAGCTTGTCACCCCTCTGCTCAACCTTGTGTACCCCCACGGTTTTCTTTACTGCTTCCTTGAGCATTTCCATGGTTACTCCAAGTGCCTTTGCATCATCCTTCTTGAGCTTCAGGAGAGTCCTCTTCTTAGCCATGTCTTCGATGACGAATGCAATTTCAGGGAGCAGCACTGATTCCATTTCCTTTGCAAGCGCCTTTGCCTGTGATTCCTTTGTTTTGTATTCCTTTGCAAGGTGCACTTCCACGATGGATTTCTTGGGCTCCTTCTTTGCGTCCACAAGCTCAATGAGCCTTGGAAGTCCAGTGGGGACATGCTCTGCCACACCTGCGTAGTGGAACGTCCTCATTGTCATCTGCGTGCCTGGTTCCCCAAGGCTCTGCGCAGCAACAATACCAACAGCGGAATACGGGCTAATTTTTACGGATGATTTTGCCATAGCTAACACCTCATACTGTATCCACGTCGTCCTGACGGGTCGATTCGAAATATTCCGCTCTTGTGGCGAACATCGGGTCGTTGCAGTCCCCTCCATAAACGAATTGGATTATCTCGTCCCTTCCATTCCTTACTTCACCCTTTTCCTCGACTATGAGGTCCTGGAGTGCGTGGATAAGCCTTCTCTGCATGTAACCTGAGCGGGCCGTACGGATGGCCGTGTTGACCAGTGATTCCCTTCCTCCCATTGATGCAAGGAAGAATTCATCCGGCCCAAGGCCCTCCCTGAATGAGCTGAACACGAAACCGCGCTCCTTTGCAGTAAGCTGGCCCCGCAGGTAGAATGGGAGCACTCTCTTGTAATAACCACGCGAAGGCCTCTTGCTCCTGATTGCCTGCTGCCCTACGAGCGCACTCATCTGAATTGCATTAAGGAGGCTTCCTCTTGCTCCAATCGTGGCCATGATGATGGATGGGTTGGTGAGGCCAAAGTCCTGCTCAACAATCTTTCCTGCATCATTCCTTGCCTTGGAGGTGGCCATCATGATGTTGCTTTCAAGTGTTTCCCTGTGGCTAAGACCGGGTGAGCGCTCAAGCTTCCCGTTCTTGTACTGGAGGATGAGGTTCTCGATTTCCCTCTTCACCTTATCACCAAGTTCGTGCACCTTATTCTCAGCCTTGTCGCTAAGGGTGTAGCTTGCCATGGAAACGCTGAATCCATGCCAGGCAAGTGCCTCAAGGCACATCTGGGTGATGTCATCTATGAACTTCCTTGTGAATGCGGAGCCGTAGTTGATGAACATCTTCTCGAGGAGGTCCTTCTCGATTGCCCTGCTCTCGATTGCACCCTTCTTGAGCTTCCCATTGACAATTATGATTTCTTCCCTCAGCTTGGATTTGATTTTGATGCTGAAGTCGTCCGGGAGAAGCATTGAGAAGAGGAGCTTTCCTGAATAGTTCTTCCCCTTGTCCGGCTTCGGGAGCTTGGTTATATCTGCTAGGTAAAGCAGGTTTGCTGCCTGCTCCTTCGTGAAAATTGCGTCATCCCTTGTGAAGAAGTAGGTTGCTGAAACGTGGTCCTCCTGTGGCTTCACGATTGCGTGCCCGTGCCTGGGGGAGACAATCTGGTCTTCCACCTTCATCAGGAGGCGTGCCTCAGCCTGGGATTCCTGGGTCTGCAGAACGTGCAGGTTCATCTCATCCCCATCAAAGTCCGCGTTGTATGGAGGGGTTGTGGTGGGGTTGAGCCTGAAAGTTTTCCCGGGCAGCACACGCACTTCGTGTGCCATCATGGAAACCCTGTGCAGCGAAGGCTGCCTGTTAAAAAGGGCGATGTCCCCATCAGTAAGCTGCCTCTCGATTGTGGAGCCTATCTTCAAATCAGCTGCAAGATCAGTCCTTAGCTCCTCAGTAACCTTCATTTTCCTCGCGTCCGGACGGATGATGTAGATTGCGCGCGGATACTTGTCCGCAAGCACATACTTCCTGCATTCCTCAACGTTCCAATCGGTAACTGCTATGGGAATAGTGAGCTCTGCCGCAATTGCAGTGGGGACACCCACTTCATCCAGGCGGATTTTCGGGTCAGGGGAAATAACTGTACGCGCTGAGAAGTTCACCCTCTTTCCGAGAAGGTTGTACCTGAACCTTCCCTCTTTTCCCTTGAGCCTCTGCGCAAGCGTCTTGAGCGGCCTTCCGCTCCTGTGCCTTGCTGGCGGGATGTTTGCAGTTTCATTATTTAGGTATGTAGTAATATGGTACTGGAGAAGTTCCCAGAGATCCTCAATAATGAGCTGTGGGGCTCCCGCATTAATATTTGCTTCCAGTTTCTGGTTAATACGTATAATATCTACAAGCTTGTGCGTAAGGTCATCTTCGCTCCTCTCTCCTGATTCAAGCGTAATTGAAGGCCTCACCTTTACGGATGAAACAAGCAATACTGTAAGAATTGCCCACTCAGGCCTTGCATAATCTGTGTTCCACCCAAGTTTCTGGAGTTCCTCGTTGGAAATTGAGGAAAGCCAGTCCTGCACTTCAGTGGGAAGCATTGAGTTTCCATCCCTGAAAAAGGTGGTTGGCTTCAGGTACTTGATATCCGGGAGTTCTCCCTTGCAGTGCGGGCACTTTCCCTTTGGGGGCTTTTCTTTGGGAGCCTCAATTGTTGCCCTATGGCAGTGCGGGCAGGTTGCGCGCATTACTTCATACATGGATTTTGCGTATTCCACATGGATAACCGGGCGGACAAGGTCTATGTGCCCAAAGTGGCCGGGGCACTCCTTCACGTTCCCTCCACAAGTCTTGCACCTGAGGCCGGGGTCAACGACTCCGAGCCTTGAGTCTACGAGCCCCCCATCAATGGGGTATCCGTCATCATCATAGGTATCCGGGATTACGACCCTTGCTCCTGAGATTTCCCTCACCATCTCTGGAGAAAAAAGGGAAAAGCGAATCTTGTCGATTATTTTTTCAATGTTCTCCATCATGGCCACCTCACGCTTTGTCCCTCAGGATAATACGCGGGAAGATAAACATCGAGCGTATTTCCCCAAGCAACAGCTTGAATGCATAGCTCATCTCTATTGGGGAGATGTCTTCGCTCTCGCAGAGCGGGCAAACTTCTTTGTTCTTCACATAATCACGGTACGCAAACATGCCGCACTTGTTGCAAACGAGCTGGATTGTCTTGTCGCTTTCCTCAAGGAGCCTCTCCCTGATTACCATGCTCGCGCCATACCCGATAAGGCAGTCACGTTCCATTTCTCCGAACCTGAGCCCACCTTCCCTTGCCCTTCCTTCTGTGGGCTGGAGGGTGAGCAGCTGGACAGGCCCTCTGCTCCTCACATGTATCTTATTGGATACAAGGTGGTGGAGCCTCTGGTAGTACACCGGGCCGATAAAAAGCTTCACTTTCATTTTCTGGCCGGTAATCCCATCGTAAAGCCATTCTTCTCCGTGCACATCAAAGCCATGCGCCGTGAGCACCTTTACATAATCCTCTTCGGTGTTTCCGCTGAATGCGGTTCCGTCCATCAGCTTCCCGTCAAGCGCGGAAGCCTTTCCTCCCAATGTTTCAAGGAGGTGCCCTGCAGTCATCCTCGAGGGAATTGCGTGCGGGTTAAGTATCAGGTCTGGCACAATTCCATCCTTTGTAAAAGGCATGTCTTCCTGCTTCAGGAGAAGGCCGATAACTCCCTTCTGGCCGTGCCTTGAAGCGAACTTGTCCCCAACTTCAGGAACTTTGGGTGAGCGCACCTTGATTTTTACGAGCCTGTTTCCGCTTGGCGCTTCCGTAACCATCACTGCATCAATTGCACCTTTCTCTCCGGACTTGAGCGAGAGTGAGCTCTCCCTCTTCTTTTCTTCCACTACACCGAACACGGAAATTTCCTCAAGGAACCTGGGAGGCGAAGTTTTTCCTACCAGCACATCCTTTCCGTCCACCTGGCTCTCGGGGAAAATAATCCCATCCTCGTCCAGGTACCGGTATGCTTCCTCTCCCCTGTAACCAACAACATCAGGGGTGGGGATTTCAATCTTGTCCTTCTGGCCACCAGGGTAAAGGCGTTCTTCGCTTTCATGGGTTTTGAGCATCATTGCCCTTCCAAGCCCACGGTCGATTGCATTGCGGTTCACCACTGTCCCATCTCCCATGTTATATCCTTTGTATGCTGTAATTGCAACAACGAAATTCTGGCCTGCTGCCTTCTTCTTCAGGTTGAGGCTCTTGTACAAATCCGTGGATACGAGGGGATTCTGGGGGTAATACATCACGTATGCGCGGGTGTCAAAGCGGTGGTTGAAGTTAACTGCATAAAGCCCAAGGGACTGCTTGGCCATTGAGCAGGCCATCGTAATCCTTGGTGCGGAGTTGTGCTCCGGGTAGGGAAGCACTGAAGAAGTTACCCCAAAAATGGTTGAGGGAAGAACTTCGAAATGTGTGTGCTCCGGGGTGATGTCCTCTTCCCTAAGTGCGATTAGGGTGTTTTCCTCCTCTTCCGCATCCAGGTATTCAATTACACCCATCTTTACGAGGTGCTCCCAGGAAAGCGCACCGGACTTTACCCTGTTCAATACTTCAGGGGTAAGCCTGGACTTCCCTTCCTCAATAACCACATATGGCTTGCGTACCCTTCCCCCATCAGTGCTGATAAAGAGTTCGTTTGTGCGGTCATTGTAGAAAACATTTACTTCATAATTGAGCTCGTTCATGCGCCTCTTTTCCCTGAGGCGTGCAGCAAGGCCAGAACCATCCGGGTGGAACCCCAGGAGGTTTCCGTTTACGTAAACCGCAGTGTTTACTTTTTCCGGCTTTGCTGTTTTCTTCTTGGAATCCGGCTTCTTTACTGTTACTGTTGCTGCCTTAGTTTCAGCTTTTTTCTTGGGAGCAGTTTTTTTCTTCGCCATAAATATCACTTCCATTCGCGCTCAAGACCGAACTTATTCACCAGCTCGATTACATCCTCTTCCGGAGCGCCTTTCGTTACCTGTGCAAGTATTGCGAGATTTTTTACAAGTGAACAGCTTGGCCCTTCAGGGGTTTCGCTCGGGCAGAGCTTTCCCCAATGGGTTCCGTGCAGGTCCCTTGCCTTGAAGTGCGGGTGTTTCTTGCTCAATGGGGAAATCACCCTCCTCAGGTGGGACATCATTGCAAGGTTGCTTGTGCGGTCCAGGAGCTGTGAAACACCCGTCTGCCCTGCAATCCAGTTTCCTGTTGCCATTGCATAGCGGATCCTGTCTACTAATGTGTCCTGGCGCACGAGCGTGTGCACCTGAAGCTTCCTTCCACGCGCATCTGCCCTGCTTGCCTGATAAATGATGTCCTTGGTAAGGAACTGGAATGCGTACCTGAAGAGCTCGTCCATAAGGTTCCCTGCAAGCTTTACCCGCTTGTTCGCATAGTGGTCCTTGTCATCAGGCTTGAGCTTCTTGTTTGCAACCCTTATCGCCCTCTGGGCCATCCTGATTAGGTAGTATGACTTCTTTTTGCGGTCCTCCTTGGTCACTCCAAGGTGGGGAAGCAGGTATGTTTCCATGAGGTTGTCCAGCCTGGAGAGCCTGAACTCCTCCGGCTGCCCGGGTGAAATCCTCTTGCTCAACGTTTGGATTGCCTCTTCCCTGCTCTTGCATGTTTCATTTTCCAGGTTAAGGAGAATATCATTCTGGATTATGCGGTCGCTTGAGAATGCATCAAGGAGATCCTTGTCCTTTTCAAGGCCGAGAATCCTGAGAATCTGGATAAATGAAAGGTCCGGAGGAGTTGCAGGGAACTCGAGCTTCAGTACTCCATCCTTGCTTCTTGTTACAACACACCTTGCGCGGAACCCGTACCTTGTGGAGAAAACCTTTGCAACAGTTCCACTGGTTTCCTCAGTAGTCATAATCTTGTTCGGAACAAGATCCTCGATTCCTACCAGAACCCTTTCGCTTCCGTTTATGATGAAGTATCCACCAGGGTCATCAGGATCCTCACCTGCATCAACCAATTCTTCAGGAGTCATATGTGCAAGATAACAGAGCTTTGATTTCACCATCACCGGGATTTCCCCGATGAAAACATCAGAATAAGTTGGTCTTTCAATTCCATTGAAAAGCGGGACAATCTCGAGAAAGATCGGGGCCGCATATGTGATGTTCCTGAGCCTTGCTTCCGTAGGGGTAATCTGCCTGTAGCCTCCCTTTACTTCGTAGAACCTGGGGGGCTCAACACGGACTTTCCCAAGCCTCAGCTCAAAACCTTCAACATTGGTTTCGATCTTACTCACCCTCTCAACAACCTGCTTCATCCCAAGCTCAACAAACCTGTTGTAGGAATCCAGCTGCTGCTTCACAAGGCTATTCGTCTTGAAATATGAATCAAGAAGTGCGGTCCTCATATTCAAACACCTATTCAGCTACTAAGCGGTAGTACAAATTAGGCCCCGTGGGGTCTTCCCTTTTTATCTCAACGACATCTCCTGGTTTTGCGTCCAGGGCTTGCGAGGCCGGGTCGTCAGCAAGCATTACCGGAAGGTCTTTTTCAGTGATTCCGTATTTTTTAAGGAGTTTCTCCTTGTCCTTTTCCCCCAATATCTTCATCTTGGGAACGAGATGGTGATCCAGTACATCTATCGTCGATTTTTTTTTCAAGAGCCCACCTTAGATGGCCAGTCCTATCTACGATATGGAGCACCCTGTGACGGAGAAGTCCGACGTTCGAGCAGAGATAAGGCTAGCAGTGCCTTCTTTTCTTAATAGGTAATATTTATAAATGTTTCTACAAACTGGGCAATTTCTGCTCTCGCAGATGTTGGAAAGAAAATTTAGGAAAGTGTTACTTATACTCCTTGGACTATACTTAGTAAAGTTATTGCACTTCTTACGACTGAGAATAAAAGAAAGTTAGCACTATAGCTGAAAACTGCCAAAATTAGGGGATACTACCTATAGGGGCTGGCATTCTTTTAGTAAAGTTATTGCACTAATATCTATATGCTCCTCAACGCTGTAAGGGTGCTGAAAAGCTCCTGAGAACTCCTTGCTTTTACGAGGAACCCGTGCTCGATTATTTTAACTACTGCTGCTTTTGCCTTTGCCGCTTCCCTTGCCAAATCATGGCTCCCGTAGGGGAATGGGCCTACGGAAGGAAGATGCTTGGCTTTTTCCATTAGGTGCTCATCGTGGAAATGCAATACAATGTTTATTTCAGGGTAGAATTTGTAGATATAATAGTGCATGAAGGATTCGGAGGAGGGCGTTTTTCCCTTTGCTTTCAGCGAGTATTCTTCTTCATCTATATCAGATACAAAGGAAACGTCTTCCTTGGTGAGATGGGTCATCTGTGTGCCTGCTGCTTTTATGAGGAAACTTCCTGCTGCGCGCATGCTCATATTCCCCTCATTGTTCTTGGGGGAGAGGTATGCACGCAGCTCATGGTCAATAGAAATGTATTCCTCAACCTGGGCATCCATTCCCTCCAGGGAACCGGATACTACGCATTCAAACTTGACTCCCGTATATTCCTCTCCCACAGTGCAGAAATAGCAAAGAAACAATAAAAATCTACGGTTTTTGCCTTACGCCCTCTTCAGT
>JAQBFN010000019.1:0-9656 GCA_032123335.1 Microcaldota archaeon | reverse complement strand
GTTATAATGTTTCTAAAACTGTTTAAAAATGTTATTATGCAGAATAATATGTAATGCCAGGCAAGCTCAGGGAAATCAAAACTGCCCCAAAAGCAAGGCCAGCCCTGCTAAAAAGAAAACTCGCAGGTGCCGCCCTTGTCGCTGCTTTATCTGTTTCATGCGCACCAGAAACAATTCAGGTAACTGCGAAAAGCCCCATACGCATTACTGCTGTTCAGCCCAGGGCAGAAGAGCCCAAGAACCCAAGGTGGGTTGCCTTTTCTGAAAAGTATTCACTTACTGATAAAGAAATGTCCCTTATTGAAGATATTTTCACATTAGAGCAGGATAAAACCGACTTTTGGCCTTCCGATGTTTTTGAAGTTCTTATGGGGAACAGCACCCTGCGCAAAAACCACCTTGAGAAATCCTGCAGGCTGGTAAGCTCAGTTCTCAAAAGAACAGATAGCCTCGATGATGCGATAAATGCACTGGGTACTCTTGAGTATCTGTTCAAGGGCCAAAAAGTTGGAAGCACTGAGTTGGATATTGTACTGGACCTGGTTGAAGGCGGCCCAGACATGAGCAGAGACAAAATGCGCACCCTATACAATACAGCTGCAATGTTCCGAAGCGATTCCTATTCTCCTGAGTTCCTGCAGCAGATGCAGCGTTTCCTCACTGATGGTGATGTGATGGGGCATCATGTCCCTCCAAAGGTAAGAAGGTTTGTTCTTGATGCATTCCATGGGTTTTCCACGAAAGAAATCAACCATTCCGAAGCCTTTGCTGCGATGGATGAGGTTCTTAAAACATATTCTGAAATAAGCGCACAGCTGGCAAAGGAGGCCTGGGAAAGAGCTGGGAAGGCAGTTGGAGAGCGCTTATCTCTTGATGAAAAAATGTACTATTATTTAGCAATTAAGGAAAAACATGCTGCAGTAGTGATACTGAGCTCTTTTACGAATCCCAATTTTGACCAGCAAATGTTTGATAACCTTATATTTCAATTGAATCTGCTCGCCTCTTCTGAGTATGTAGGGACGTACAACTCTATAGAGATATCTAATTCTCTTGCAAAGCTGTATCAGTTGCATTTTTTTGATTCCCGCGTTTCCTCAGCCTTAAGCAAGTATTTCAAAAAGCGTTCCCTCCCCTATGGTACTCTTGGCGCCTTTCTGAAATCTGCACTACTAGTCTTGGAAGGCAAAAATTTCCGTTCTTCTTATGGTTCCTACCGGTTTGTTGAGGCCCTCGAGGACTTGAAAGATATCTCATTTATGCTTGAACGGAGCAATTGGCCATCCAAATTAAGTGATGCTGCAAAGGCTCTTGCCGCCGCAAAACAATATCATGAAATGCTGGAGCTACTTAAATTTTCCATAAAAAATGCAGGGAGCGAAACATCCTATGCGATAGATGGTCTTTATTCTCTTGCCAGAGCTAAATGCATCGAACCCCGTACTGTAGAAGAGTTTAAGAAATCCCTTGACTTTTTGGCAAAAAGGGCAGGAAAGAATTTTGATGATGCTATGTATGCCCTAGAGGCCATTATTGATGGGGGGAACCCTTCCCCACGTCTTTTTGTGAAATTCATTGAAATATCCAAAAAGATATTGCGCAACCGTAGCAGGAAGAATAAGAATGCGATGTTTGGAGAGTTTTTCGTAATTTTGGATAAGTCAAAAAATCAGCAGGTTTCTATGGACAATGTTCTGTTCCTTCTTGGGCAGAAAAGGGCCAATGCAAATAGGTTATTCATTCTGCTTGCTAATAGTGCAGAGCAAGGAGTATTGAGTGATGACGTGTCTTTCCAGAAAAAGTTTGAGTGGGCAAGGCACATTGCAAAAGAAGCAGGGGCCAAGTATAAAAATCCTGAAGTTTGCCTTAATTTTGCATATGCATTGGAGTTACTTGGTGAGAAAAGAACTGTGCTTTTGCATAAAGATTATGGGATTGAGTATTTTGGAAGATATCCAAAGGAGCTCCTGGAAGAGCTTTTGCGCTCTGAACATCCCCGCCATAGGAAATCTGACCCCATTGCCTTTGTCATATATAACAAGAATGACTGGAATGGGGCATTTTATCAAAGTGCAGATCTCCTTTTGAAATTGATGAAAACACACAAAATATTCATAATAGAAGTAAAGCATGATAGGGAAATCTCAAAAAGAATAGGGGAGTTCCTGTCCTTCCACAAAAGCAGGTTTGGAGGGTTCTTTACTGGCGGGAAAATCGATACATTACTTATTGGGGGGCATGGGAACCCCAAAGGAATTCGGCTAGGTTTATCAAAAGGTAGCAGTTCCAGAATCACATCTTCTGACATGAAAATGCTAAAGATGCTAAGGCAATACTTTAGCAAAAAACCCACAGTAATCCTGGAGTCCTGCTCAACAGGAAGAGGAGAATATGCAATAGGCGCAAGGATATCCAGAGCACTGGGAGCCAGGCTTTTTGCCCCAAGGAGATCCGGCTCTCTAAAAAACATCGAATTGGGGGAAGACGGGAAAGTCCTAGGTGTTGAATACACTGTTCCCGGAAACGAATTTGACTCCGGCAGGATTAAGCGTGAAGAGGAGTAATGCTTTTCTATAATTCCAGCTTTTCCCCTTTCCCTATTTTCTGAAAACCAACCCAACAAGGCCAATCAGCAGCACAAATGCGGGCAGGCAGCTTTCTTCCTCCATATCTTCTCCACCTTCCCCTTCAGGCACAGGAGGCTCCACAATAGACTGGGTTTCCTTTTCCTCCGCAATCTCAGCAACTTTTTCCACTGCCTTCAGCTTTTGCACGCTCTCAGTAAGCTCCAGGTAACCAGAAAGAGGCATATTGAATACGATTTTCCATTCCTCTTCCACTAAATGCACCAGGGCAAAATACTCCTCATCCACCTCCGCTTCCTCCACCCCAGTAATTTGCGCTTTCAAATGGTACTGCACCAGTGCATCCTCCCCCTCCACAATGGAAGAAACATTGCTTACCTCATAATACTCAGTATCATAATTCTCCCACACTGCCTCCACAATTCCCTTCATGGTTTCAAGCTCGTTGGAATTCATTTCCGAAGTGTCAAAAGTCGCAATATATGCATCCCAATCCTCATTCTTGGCCGCAAGTTGGTGTGCTTCTATTAGTTCCTCAAACTGCGCAAAAGAAACCGAAGCCAAAACCAGCAAAACAAATATCCACCTCATTTTTACCCCTCCTTCCCCCAGAGATATTCCATCTCAAAAATCAGGTAATCCCTGTCATAATATCCTTCAGAATCACGCACCTCTACTTCCACAAACATGTCCATGCTTCTCGTTTCCATCTGCGCAAGCCTTGCCTCTGCCGCTTTTTGCTTTAGGTATACCTGCCCTGCTTCCGTACCAGAACCTACAGTATCATCAATTAATTCTTTCGCCAGCCCTCCCCCCGGAACATTTCCTATTACAAGATTAACTGCCCCAACCCCCAGCTTTATTTCGCTAATCCCAACATCTGCCGCCCTCCACAGAGATTCCTCGAAGCTCAGGGATTCGGTGGATTCCTTCATCTGCCCCACTATATTTGCCGCATCCCCATACATCCCATACAAGGTTTCCCCCTGCTTCACTACAGGAAATGCAACCCCTACCAGGCTCGAGCCTGTAGCTATTCCATAATCCCTGCCAGCGTCCTTCAGGCCCTTTGCATACTCAAACTCATATGGTGTAAGCCCCCTTTGTGGCGCTTCCCAGTGCACCACTGTTGTGCCCTCATAATCTTCAAAACCAATTCCTCCGCCATATTCTCCCCTCAACCCCTCGTAGGAAAGAACTCCTTCCGGAACAGTTACGGCAAAGTGCGCAGGCCCTTTCGCATACTCATCCGAAGTCAGTATTCTAATCGTATGCTCCTGGTATGCCTGAGCCGGATTCGGGTCAATGGAAACGCCTTCTATTACGATTGCAGGCGAAATAACCTCTATTGTATATGGGCCATCAGTATAATCAAAATCATATCCAGAATCATGCTTGGATGCACTTACTTCTAATTCTATGTTTGTTTTTGTGAATCCATAGCAAAGCCCTTCTCGGGGTGGGAAAAATTCGTCCCAGTGCGGAATCACAAACGATGCTTTCACCTCTCCGTGTGAATCCGTCTTCCCCTCAACAACTTGGTTTCCAGGGCCAGTAAGCTCAAACTTTACATCCACGCCCTCCATATGCTCAATTGAGCTCATCCCCACCTCACCCAGCCTCGCGGTTACGGTTATGCTGTCCTCCCCGCTTGCAACTACATGCTCATAACCCTCAATAAAAACATCAAAATCTACATAGCCCAACATCTGTATGCACCTTGCAAACTCAGGGTCGCACCCATTTTCGCATTTCTCTTCGAAATACTCACACTTTCCTGTTTCCGGGTTGCAGGTTCCCCCAGAGTAAATCGTATTCCCATCACAGTAATCCTTGCAGGAAACGCCTTCGCAACGCGGAGCAATTTCTTCAGTTTCGTTTAATTCTCCCTCAACGGTTTCGTTGGCCCCTATTATCACGTCTCCCATTGCAGGAACCATAGGGATGGGCTCACCCGGCTCCAGTATGTAGATATCGAAATCCTCTATTCCATACCCACCAACAATTTCGTAAGTCTTGCCTTCCAGCGTTAATCCTGCAGGTAAGTCTATGCCTATATAGCATTCTTCCCCTTCCCCATAAGGTATTTCACACGAACCCAAATATCTGTCCCCAAAATAGAGGTTATAAGTTACAATGTCCCCAACCTCACCAGGGTATACAGCATTCATTGTAATCTTCTCTGATAGTGTTCCTTCATACCCAATCCATTCTTTCTTGAAAACCAAAACCCCTTGCTCAGGATAATTCTCTTGATAAATCCTCAGCTGGGGATGTCCAATATCATCCTGCCCAGAACTCTCCCCAAAACCACCTGAGCATAGAAGCATCAATCCCAGAAATAAAAAGATGAACCGAACCTGCATAACCAAATTTCTATTGGAGCTATTTAATGCTTAACCTTTTTCCCTTTCTTTAGTATTTGAACCTCCGCTCATATTCCTTGTGGTCAAACCACTCCAGAATTACACTCAGTATAGTCACAGCATCCGCCTTTACCGTATAAGTCACTCTCCATGAATTGGGCAAGTTGTATTTCCATAAGTTGTCTATTGCATATTTTTTCACATAATCTTTAGGCCATAATTTCTTCGGTATTTTCACCCCGCAAAATGGATCCTTTTTCAAATCATCAAATGCTCTTTCCAGGAACCCACAGAGTTTCTGCTCCGCACCCTTCCCCTCTTTAAGCTCCTGAAATGCTTGTTGCACCTTCTCATCCGCAAACCCTACGCGGATTTCCTTCCCTTCCACAAAAAGAGAACTATTTTTGCCTTTTTAATCTCGCGGAGGGTGCCTTTCCGGTGTTTCCACTCACTTTCCCCCGCCCAATGTCCTGTGCACTCCTGAGCAATGATTTCCTGAACTCCCCAGTATACTCTCCTTCATCATCCCTGCTAGGCATATCCTCCAGTGTAAGCTTCCTTTTCCTGCTCATTTTATCACCAGCCCCTTCTCTTTTAGCTTCTTTACTCCCTCAGGGTCCCATATCCACACAATCTCCCCTGTTTTCCTGTCTATGTGTATCTTGTTGGATTCCTCCAGGTAATCCAGTATTACAAGCAGCGTCTGGTACATGACTTTCTTTGGGAGATTCCTCCTCAGTTCCGCCTTTGTGGGGTAGGTTCCCGCCTTCTTTATGAGCTCCTCCACCATTATTACCGTATCCAGCCTGGGGTAGTGCAGAACCTCTGTGCTTCCCTTTGCCATTCCTTCACCAGTTATATAACTTTATGCAATATATAAGTTTATATAACTACCGTTTCACTCCACTATCTCCAGCAGTTCCCTAAAATCCCTAATCTCATAATTCCAGCCTTTCCCCTTTTTCCGGGATTTTCACATCCAGTTACCCCGAAGGCTCCACCGTGGCTTTCCAGCCGTCTTCAATAGCCATCACGATATCCTTCCCGCAGGTATCGCATAATACCGCGGGGCTCTGCCTTGCCAATGGGAAAAAGACCCGCTCCCCGGGTTCGGGAACGAGCGTGGCATCCACATCTTTCTGTATCACATACCTGTATGCGTCCAGGTTCCCGAAAAAGAAACTCTCAAACTGCCCCCTTTCCTCTTCGCTGGATCCATACCATTCTATTGCAAGCTCGCCCACCGTAATATCCAAGGGAACCCATCCATAATCCGGAATGTATGCCTCGGCCCAGAAGTGGTTGCTGGTAGTGCTTCTTATAAGCTGGTATCCCCCGGCCGCCCTTGCAGGTATGCCTATGGACCTGGCGAGCGCGGAGAAATATATGCTCTGCGTTCCGCAGTCGCCCACCCCGTGCTCCCTTGAATATTCGGATTCCGGAATCCCGAGCTCCGAAAGCGTCAGATGGGGCATCAGATTGTACGTGGTGGTGTTGAACACGAACCAATAGAGCTTTTCCGCCTGCAAATATGGATTTGTTTCGTTCCCCACCGCTTGCAGCGCAAGCGCCCTTGTTTGCGGGCTGGCCTTTATGTTCGGCCCGTCCTGCGTATATTTCCTGTAAAGCTCGCTCTCCGTATCATAGGCGCCCACTTTTGCAGGGTCCACATCAAAATGCTGCTCATAGCTCGTATAAGTAAATACAACCGTAATGTTCAGGTCCCCCTGCAATTCCCCCAGGGGCACTTCCAGGTATGCAAGCCCGATATCCCCTTCCGTGGTATTGCTCACCAGGTATTCCTCCGGGCTCACGGAAACCAATTCCACGTTCCTTTGCGAATCCGTTTCCACCGCAATCGGAATCCACAGCCTAAGCAATCCGCTTTCCGGAAGCTCCTCCCTTGCAATGTCCAGCCTTTCCGTCCCCGTATAATTTATCGGGTTGGTATAGGGGGAATCCATCCTGTCCCTGTGGCTTTCGTTGTAAACAACGTCCTGCAGCTCCTTCTTGAAGGCGTTCCCCTCCACCCTTTCGCGCTCCATCATCAATTCCGGGTTCTGGAAGTATATGTTGGACACCAGGTTGCAGGTATACATCTTCTCCCCGTCAATCATGAAGTATTGCGTCCTGCTGTCCAGGAGCCACCCATCAATCTGGGCCACGGTCGCATCCGGCAGTTTTTCCGCAATCGCCTCCTTTGCCGCGCTTTCATTGTAGGTGAATTCGATGCGTATCATGTCCATTGAGAAAATCCTTTCCTTGCAGAGGCGTACCTCCGCGGTTTTTCCCTGCTCCGAGTAAATCCCCTCCGCTTCCGTATAGAGCGCTTCCGCCTGCGCATACTCGTGCTCCGTAAACAGGGCCTCGGCTTCCGCAAACAGGGCATTTGCATCAGGGCCGGTTTCCTGGAGCTGCGTAGGAGGGGTTTCTACCAGCGCCTCAGTTTGAGCGGGAGCAACTTCCTCCGGAGGAGCAGAAGACTGGCTTGTGCAGCCGAATGCAAAAATCAAAACCAGGAATGCCGAAAAGAACAGAATTTTTTGGTTCATGGGCGGATATAAGCGTGAACGCATAAAAACGTTGGGCTTAGAGCTCGCTTACCCCCTATAATTCCAGCTTTTCCCCTTTCTCCACCGGAAACCTACCTTCCACTTCTTTATAAATAGTGAATTAGAACTTTTTTCAGGTGCCAGAATGGAAAACGAGGTTTTGGAAACAATTAAATATCCTGGTTGCGGAATGGAAACCATGGCCAAAGCGGGCAAGAGAAAAATAAAAGAGTACGACGTAATCATCGAGCAGGACGAGAATGGGGCATATGTTGCCCACGTGCCTGAATTGCCCGGCTGCCACACCCAAGGAAACTCGGTAAGAGAGGTCCTGGAAAATGCTTCCGAAGCAATCGAGCTATACTTAGAGCACGCAAAGGGGAAGGTTGAGCACCCCATGAAGTTCGTGGGAGTAAAGAAGGTTCCTGTTTCTAAGGCGGCAAGCGCATGAAGCTCACCCCCATAAGCCCTAAAAAACTGGTTAGGGCCCTTGGCTTTATTGGCTATTCGTCAGTAAGGCAGAAAGGCTCGCACATCATTTTAGAGCACAAAGAAACCCGGAAAATTACGGTTGTCCCTGTGCATTCTGGCCAGGATATCAGTGTAGGGCTCCTGAGCATGATTTTGCGCGAAGTTGGCCTTTCCAGGCAAGAATACTTTGAGCTACTCAAGAAATCATAATTCCAGCTTTTCCCCTTTCTTAGGAATCCTTACATTTTTGTGGAATTTCTTGAACTCCTCAGGAACGTTCGTATGCACAGGAATCAAAACTTCCGGATTTATCTCCTTAATTACGTATTCCAAATCCTTTTTGGAAGCGTGCCCGGAGCAGTGCGCCTTATGAAAAGTAATCCCAAAGTGCTTCATCCACGCTTCCCAGCGTTTTTTCTCCTCCTCGTTCCCCTCCCCTTCCAAAAAGTGCTCAGAACTGGAGTAAATAAAGTCCGCATTCTTCGGCTGCAAATAAACCAGCTCAATCAAACGGTTGAAATTCAAATGAACTAAATACTCAGAAGGCTCCTTCTTTATCTCCTCATAAGTAACCATATTTCCCATAAATTCCCTTTCCCACACATAATAGTCCTTTTCAGCAAAAGTGCAGGATTTCGCCAGCCTGTAATACACCCTTATGTTCCTGTCTTTCATTACATCCGGAAGCACCGGAATCTTCTCCCTCATCTGCTGCACCACGTATGCAAGCCGGGTATCAATCACCAGCTTCCGCCCGTTCTCCTTTGCAGCCCTGTAAAAGCTCATAAAGCGGTCTATATTGCTCATTGCGAAGTACCCGAACACCAACCCCCTGGACCCGGAAACAATCCCTGAAACCCGCTCTTCCACCTCTTTCTCAGTGAAATTATGCTCACCTTCACTTTCCATCCTTGTCCCTTCGCATATCAGGGCATACGGCTTTGCCTCCTTTGCCTTCTTTATGAACTCCTCAGTCATGTCCTTCCTTGGGCCATGAATCCTGAAATCCCCGGTATATACAATGTTCCCCCTGCTGCCCTTGATTATGAACCCGTAAGCCCCCGGGGCGGAGTGCTCCACATGGATGGGCTCTACCTCCAGGTGCTTTACCCTGAACTTCTCCCCTGACCTGAAGTGCGTTATGCTTGAGTGCGTGCCTATATTGAAGAATGAAGGGTAGAGCTTATGGTATATCTCTGCCAGCCTGTGCGTCCCGTGCCCCATGTAAACCGGAATCCCCTCATCCAGGAAGGGAATGTGCCACTCCGGAACCGGCAAGGGAATCGGTTCCAAAGTGTCAGTGGCCCATGTGGTCCGAGTGTATGTGGCTTATGATTACCCCGTCCACGTCCGGCTCCTGGTACTTTAGCTTGGTCCTCTCCAGCATCTTCCTCGAGTAGAGCTTCTCCACTTCCGGCAGCAATCCAAACTCAAAATAAACCTCCAATCCATTTGCCTGCCTTGGCTGCAAATACTCCCAGAAATACTCCTCTCCAAAGTTGAACTCCTCCCCGAAGTCCAGGTAGATTTTGGCGTCTTTGTCCTGAAGAAGTATCTTATTGCCACCTATTTCCCCAGCACCACCGTAAACCGTAATTGAAACCATGGCAGGACATCAATCTTAAGGTTAAAAAATGCATTATTCCACTGTTGCACACAATCACCACAATTTACCATAAACG
>JAQBFN010000018.1:0-24786 GCA_032123335.1 Microcaldota archaeon | reverse complement strand
AGGCGGCGCACTAATCGTAGGAAACGCAGCCCTCCAGGGCGAGCACATCCAAGTAGACGAAATCCTGGGAAAAATCGGGGAAAGATTAGGATTTGAATACGAAATCCCCCTATGGATGGAAAGAACCGCAGATGTAAAGCCAGCAAAAATCAGGGTAAGGGAAAGCGCAGTAGTTTTCAAAAAATAGCTACTTCTTTTTGTTTCTGCCCCATCTACTCTTTCTTGGAGCAGTCTTTCTATATTCTGTTATCGCTTCGATTGCTTCAGGGGTTCCCACCTTTCCTTTAAGCAAAAGGTCGCAGGTGTTCTGGTCCATTCCTTTTCCCCTCTTTATCGTTACGAATATGTCCCCCGGGCTCTCATCAAAGAGGGTAAGCTCGGTTTGCCCATCCCTGGTTGTCACGACCACAGACTTTTCCAGCCCCGTGCTCAATGCAATCAGCCCTCCCACAACTTCCCCTTTGTTTGCATCCACAGATAAAGTATATGAAGCATCCCCTGGGTTTGCAGTTTTATCAAATACCTGTACACCATATTTCCGGGTGTTGCTTGGCTTAATATCCAGGTCCTTTTTCATGAGCCTCTGAGTATCAAATATTCCCTCCATTGCTTCAAATGAAGGCCTAAGCGCTTCAACAAGGTCCTTGCTAACGAAGCTCCTGCCCACCTTGAGCCCATGCGCATACTTCCCGGTTTTGGATTCCAGATGGGTTTTCCTTGGGCGAACCTGTATTTCCACCGGAACATCCAACCCGTTTTTCCTGACTTTGAACACCACATGCGGAACCCAGTACCCTGTTTCCCTTTCTTTGTCCTTGATATCCGCTTTCTTTATCTGCATGTGCCTGAGCCCAATCACAATCCAGTCTGCAACCTTTCTAGAATCCTCAAGGTTCCCATCCACAACAACTGTCATGCCCAGGAAATCCTGAAGCTCATTAATTACGCAATCCTTCCTCTTGCACTTCCAGAACATCCCTGAAGGCCCCTTTATCCTGTATTGCTCTTCTGCATTGGACGTATGCGAAGCAAGCTCCATATCCAAGTCTAGCCTCTTGGAAATATCGTCCAGCAGCTTCCTAAGTTTTCCATTGACAACCAGTTCTTCTGCAATCTTTTTCGCAGCCGGCTCCAGCACAGAATGCGTAACTTTGCATTTCCTGTACAGCTTCATATCCTCATGGTCTTCATCCTTCTTACTAAGTAGGCTTTCAAGCAAATCGGTTGCATTTTTCCTTATCTGCACGGCTATTGTTGTCCCTAACCCAATCAGGTCCGCAAGCGGGTAATACACCGCGTTCATGGTCCTGAAAAATTCCATCAGCCTTTTGTCATCCTGGTATGTCCCCTCTATCCCAAGGTAATCAATCTTTTTCTGGGGCTCTATTGCCATGTCCACAAGCCTGGCTATAATCACAAACCTGGAAATTTCCTCCTTAACTATCGGCTCTGCATACAGGCTTCTGTAATCCGTATCCTTCTTGTCTACAAAATCCAGGTGTGCAAGATAATGGTAATCATCAAACAGCTCTTTTGCAAGAGCCATAAACCCAAGAATCTTGGAAGCCATATCAACCGAGGCATTCTGTGTTTCATCCAGCTCTTCTTCCGCAAAAAGGGCCTCCATCTGGTGCTTCTGCATAAGTCCGTTTATCCTTCCGCCGGAGTCCGTTAGGAACGCCCTCCTTTCCTCTCCGCGCATGGACTGCATAAGCCCCAGTGCCTTTGCAGCCAGCATCACCTTTATGTCTTCAGCAGTTGGCTCTTCTATCTGGAGCAGCTTTACTATCTCCCTGGATACAGTCAGGCTCCTTTGTGTAATAGAATCATCAGCAAGTGCCTTTGTAAAAGCTCTTTCCTGGGCAGCGGCAAGCCTCTTGAATGCCCATCTCTTCAGTTTTGCAGGATTTTCCGGAGGGCGGGAGCCAATGTCCCTCGTTTTCTGTGCCATATAGTATAATTACGTGTAAAATAGTTTATATATCTTTTCCCATTCATAATTCCCGCGTGAAAGCCTACATTACGGGGGCCACGGGCCGCCTTGGCCGCTCAGTCCTTGAGCAAGTAGACGCAATTCCCCTAGTCAGGACGAAGTCCGGACTCCCAAACGAAATAGTCACAAATTTCTCAGAAGCATCCCTCAAAAAAATCCTCAAAGATGCAACCCACATAATCCACCTCGCCGGCTCTGTGCGCACCTGGGACAAAAACTTCCTCCAGGAAGCGAATGTGGAGCTCACCCGCCGCATCGTAAACGCCTCCCCTCCCAACTGCCACATCGTATTCGCAGGCTCAATCACAGTCTATGGAAAGGAGCTGGAGCAAATCCCGGCAGATGAGGGAACCCCCACCAACCCGGATTCAGATTACTCGCGCACCAAGCTCGAAGCAGAGCAGCTCGTGCGCACCAAGAAAAAGCACACCATTCTCCGCCTGGGAGTGCTCTACGGCCCCCAGTTCGAGGACTATTTCATGGTCCTCCACATGATTGAAAAACACAAAATGAAGATTTTTGGAGACGGTTCCAACCGCATTTCCTTTGTGCACGCAGACGACTGCGCAACCGTATTCCCCAAGGCCCTCAGGAAAACCGGCACATTTGTAGTTTCCGGCCCCTCCGCAACCCAGCGCCAGATTTACACCTATGCGGCCCATGCCCTAGGAGCAATTCCCCCCAATTCCACCATGCCCATCTGGCTCGCCAAACTCTTCGCCCGCCTTGAAGAAACCAAGAAAACCCCCAAGCTCACCCGCGAGCATATCTCCATCCTTTCCGCAGACCGCGTGTTCGACTATTCAAAAGCCCAGCAGGAGCTTGGCTTCAATCCCCGCCCCATAAAGCGCGGAATTGAGGAGATAGTTTCCGATTATATGGCTCGAAAACCCCAAAACAAATAGTTATAAAGACAGTTTTTCATAAATTAGCGGGAGGTTTACCATGAAAGTTGAGAATTACATTCACGAAAAGCTCGAAGAGCACAAAGCACTTCTATTCTCAGTGCTGGACCCATTAGATTATCCCTCGCTTGAGGATGCAGTAAAAACCGCCAAAAACATGGACGAAGGCGGTGCAGACATCCTTCTTATTGGTGGAAGCACAGGAGTCCAGGGTGAAATGCTTGACCAGGTTACAAAACAGGTAAAGGAAAACGTGAATGTCCCAGTAGTCTTCTTCCCAGGAAACATCGGAACCGTTTCCAGATACGGAGATGCAGTCTATTTCATGTCCATGCTCAACTCCCGCAATCCCTACTGGATTACAGGCGCCCAAACCCTTGCAGCCCCCATGGTAAAGCAATACGGAATCGAACCCCTCTCAGTAGGCTACATGGTTGTTGAGCCCGGAGGCACAGTAGGCTGGGTAGGCGATGCAAACATGATTCCGAGAAACAAGCCCCAGCTTGCAGCCGCAACCGCCCTTGCAGCCCAGTACATGGGCTTCAGGCTCGTAATCACAGATGCGGGAAGCAACCCCAATGAAGGCCATATCCCCCTGGAAATGGTGAATGCCGTTTCCTCAGTGCTCGATGTCCCCTACATAGTTGCAGGGGGAATCCGCACCCCGGAAGAAGCAAAATCCGTAATCAAGGCAGGCGCCGACATTGTCCAGGTAGGAACCTCTTTCGAAAAGAACGGAGGCGTGGAAGCAGTAAAGAAATTCGTAAAGGCAGTACGGGAGGGGAAAAAATGAACGCAGAGTTCATTGAATTCCTCGTAAAAGAAAACGCCCTCAAATTCGGTAATTTCACCCTCAAAAGCGGAAGGAAATCCCCCTATTTTGTAAACACCGGCGTAATCTGCACCGGAGAAGGCCTAGACCGGCTTTCCCAATTCTTCGCATCTGAAATAATGAAGCACGTCCCCGCCCCCATAATCTACGGTCCCGCATACAAGGGAATCCCGCTTGCGGTTGCAGCTTCGGTTTCCCTTTTTCGCGACCACAAAATCCGCACAAGCTGGCTCTTCAACCGCAAGGAAACCAAAACTCACGGGGACGAGGGCGCCTTTGTAGGCAGGCTCCCCCAGGAAGGCGAGGAAGTAATCCTTGTAGATGATGTTTTCACAACCGGGGGCACAAAATATGAATCCGTAGAGCTCCTGGAATCCATGGGAGCAAAAGTAAAGTGCATGGTAATTGGGGTAGATCGGGAAGAGAGGGTGCAGAGGAGATCCACGGAAGAAAAACTGGAGGGAGGGTATGAGGGAGAGATGCCCAAGGGTGTTAGTGCAGTGGAAGAGTTCGTTGAAAAAACCAAAATCCCGGTCCACGCAATCGCAAAAATATCCGATGCATTTGAATACCTCAAAGGAAAGGAAATAAATGGAAAGGTGCACGTAACCGATGAAATTTACGCAGCCTTCCAGAGATACAGGGATGAGTATGGCACTTGAAAAGCTCAAGATAACAGCAGAAGAAACCAAAAGCATTCTTTGTTTTGGCGTAGACCCGGTTAGGTCCCGCATGAACTCTGAAATCGTCCCCTATTTCTCCGAAATCATAGATGCCCTTCTGGATGAAAACCTAATCTCCGCAATCAAGCCCAACTATGCATATTTTGCAGCAGAAGGCTTTGATGGCCTCTTTGCACTCAAGGAAATAATCGACCGCTACAAACCCCTGTCTTTCGTAATCCTGGATGCAAAGCGCGGAGACATCGGAAAATCCAGCGAAGCATATGCAGCCGAAGCCTACAATTTCTGGCAGGCAGATGCAGTAACAATTTCCCCCTATATGGGAGAAGACAGCGTAAAGCCCTTCGTGCAGAAAGGAAAGCTCCCATACATGCTTGGCCGCACAAGCAACCCAGGCGCAAAGGATTTCCAGGAGAAAAAGCTTGGAAAAGAGCATCTTTATTCCGAAGTATTCAAGAAAGCCAAGCAATGGGGCACAGGTTTAGTTGTAGGCGCAACAAGCGATGCAATCCCTGAAGCAGTAAAGCTTGCAGGAAAAAACACCCCCCTCTTAATCCCGGGAATCGGTACTCAGGGCGGCTCTTTCAAAACCCTGAAAGCCCTCAAGGAAAACCCATTTATACACCGGATAAATTCCTCTTCCGCAATTGCATATGCCCATGAAAACAGCAAGGTTTCCCCTGTACCTGCAGCACTAGCCGAAGCAAAAAAAACAGTTGAAAAAATAAATTCCTTAATCTTTTGAATTCATCGACATCAAGTAAAACAGCGCGGAAACAACAGAGAAAACAAAAGCCATTCCCCCAAAAATAAGCGCCGGCTCCATAAACAGCCCCTCAACCATGTTGTGTATATGGATTTTAGTAAGCTCAAACACCTCACTCTCAAACCCTACAGCCACGCCCCCTTCCATCTGCCCCACCACAACCCCAGGAATAAGCAGGAAGCACACCACGCTCAAAACCATGAACCCCAGTGCACAAATTCCGCTCAAAACAGAATAGTAGAACACTCCCTTTGGAAGTGTAGTAGTCGCAAAATAGAATACCGCAAAAGCCCCGAACCCAATCAGCATCCCAACCACAATGAGTGGCAGCCCCCACACCCCCAGGTCCGAAACCTGCGGCCCATAAGCAACCGAATACTCATCAACTTTCTGGGAAACAACCTTCCTTGCAAGATAATATCTCAACTCATAAGTATTGTGCACAAGCCCATCATCAATAATCTCACACACATACTCATCAGTAAGCCCCTCCACTTCCATATCCATATTCAAGATTTCCTTGTACTCGCAGTACCCCACAGAGCTCTCATATGTAAGCGCCTGAAGCTCAGGATAATACATCAGGATAAGCGGAATTACATCCTCCGGCACATACATTTTCAGGTTTACTGTAAGCTCCTCCTGCGCCCCCGGAAGCTGAAACACCACAATCCCTGTCCAGAGCAAAATCTGGGCAAGTATAAGTATCAACCCTGCGCCGGCCACCAGGAACGGGTGCTTCATCTTCTTCCCTTTCCAACCCAACTTATAAAAATTATCATCACGAACAAAAGCCATGAAGCGGGCCCTAAAGAAGCTCAAGGTTCCAGGAAGGCTCTCCAGGAAAGGCGAAAATGGAAAGCTCCTAATCATTGCCGGAAGCAAGCAGTACCACGGCGCCCCCTCTTTCAGCATCCTTGGGGCACGCAGGTTCTGCGACTTAACCTATTTCCTTCCAGGGGACAGCTCCCCGGATATTCTCCAATCCGTCCTTTCAATCCCAGAGCCCATAATCGTTTCCGAGCCGGTGGAAGCAGACTGCGTTCTCTATGGCCCTGGTTTAGGGGAAGCAAAATTCCCATTTTCCAAACTAAGGAATTACAAAAGAAAGGTAATCGATGGGGACGGCTTCAAGAAAATAACCAAACAGAATCTCAAAGGCACCTTGATAACTCCGCACGAAGGAGAATTCCGAAGGCTTTTTGGAGTTTCCTCTACCCCCAATAACGTGCAGGAATTCGCAAGGAACTACTCCTGCACAATACTCAAGAAGGGCCCCACGGATTTCATTTCCGATGGAACCAGGGTAATCAAAAACACAAAAGGAAACCCCGGCATGACTAAGGGAGGAACCGGGGACGTGCTCGCAGGCCTCACAGCCGCATTCTTCTGCACAAACCCCCCACTGGTAGCAGCAGCCTCAGCCGCATACATTGCCGGGTTTGCGGGAGACCTCCTTTTCAAAAAGCAGAATTATGCATACTGTGCCTCGGACCTGGCCGAAGCTCTCCCCGAAGCCTACAAAAAGACGATTTCCTCCCTTTAGCCAACCCTTATTTTATTTACCCGCACATGCGGCCCCCCATCACTAACCCTCACATTCTGCCCTTCCTTTCCGCAGAACCCCGGAGATGTCCCAAAGTCCTTTGCAACTCCATCCACTTCCAAAAGGGTCCCCATAATAGTTCCAGTAATGGAAACAGCCCTTACCCGTTTCCCCACCTCTCCATTAACCACAGGAAATGCTTCTTCGCACCTAAACATGAACTGCCCTGTAAACGGGTCTACGCTTCCCCCGCTCATTCCCTTCAGGTACAGCCCCTTCTTCATTCCCATAAGCTCCTCCACCTCCTGCTTCCCAGGTTCAATGCAGGTATTGCTCATCCGCACAATCGGGCTGCATGCATAGGATTCACTCCTCCCATGCCCATTTGGTTTTTCCCCAAGCTCTGCAGCAGTTTCAATGGAATGCAGCCTCCCCGCAACTCTCCCCTTCTTTATCAGCGCAACCCGTTTTCCCGCCATTCCTTCTTCATCAAATGAATATCGCCCAAAACCATCTTCCAGCCCGGGGTCATCCCAGATGGTTATCAGCCCGGAGCCAATCTTCTTCCCCATCTTGTTTCCAAGTATCGAAGTTCCATCTATTATCCCATCCGCTTCGCATGCATGCCCCACCGCCTCATGCGCAAAAACTCCTGCAAGCGAACTATCCATCACAATCGAAAGCTCCCCTTTCCTTGCAGCTCCCGCGTCCAGCGATTCTTCGCACTTCCTTCTCGCTTCCTTTGCTTTTTCCAGCAACTCCCCCTCATTCCACTTCTTCAAAGAACTAAACCTTTCTCCCCCCTCCCCACTCCGGCTCCCCTTCTTTCCAACAGCCGAAAACCTCCCATACATAACAAGTGAACTTTCTGAAACGCTCTCCCCCCCAGAATTGTAATATTCCCCGCAATCCACCTGCTCAAAAAGCCCAATGGACCTGTTCGTAATCCTTTTGCTCTTCATCCTCTTCCCCAGCTCTTTGCTCACCCTCACAAGCTCCTCCACTCCTATCCCTTTCCCCATTTTCCATTTTTTCCCTTTCCCCAAATTGCTTCGCCCGGTGAGCTTAAGCTTCCCCTTCCCCACGGACGCAAGCTTTTTTGCTTTCTTTAGCAATTTCGGAAGCTCATCAGGTTTCCCGGATGCAAACCCCCAGCATCCATTCCTGAAAACACGCACATTTGCGCCCTCCTCAGTTCCCGAGTTGACCTGCACTTCCCCATCCTTGAACCTGATGCTTGAAAATTCGAGCCTCTCCACCCTTGCTTCGCAAAAATCTTTTTGCTTCCCAAGGAGTGAAAGGATGGAGTCAGAATCCATTACCCGCTCTCCTCTTTTTCTTCTGATTCTTCCTTTTCCTCTTCCGCTGCTGCCAACGGTTCCCCTGCCCCCATAAGCCCCTTGTAGAATGCATACTGGTCCTTGGTTTTAATCAGCACAAGGAGAACCCCTTCTTCAACCCTCTTTAGCACAAGGTTTCCCCTGTCCGTAGTTATCACAATTTCTGAAGCCTCTTCCCCCGCCTGCCGCAGGAGCGCATCCCCCACATTAAACGTGGAAGAAGAATAGTTCTCAACCCCATCCTGCATCCCGAAATTGGATGCAATCCTTGACCCATCATTCCCAACTATTGCGGCCATGATGTCCCTTTCCTTGAGCTTGTTCAGCAGCGCCTGCCCATCCATTCCTCCTGGCATCTATTCCACCTCCACTCCTAGCGGCCCCACCCTAAGCGGCACCGCAATTGGAAGCTTGTCGCTCACAAGCTCCTTCATCTTGTCCTTGTTCCTCAGGTTGTACTCCTCGTCTATGCCGTGCCTCAGTGTAGTAAGGAATCTTTCCTCGTGCATTCCCTCTTCCACAAGCAGTAGTATCGTTCCGTTCGCCCCCTTTACCCTTCCTTCCACCGACTGGAGGAACTTGAAAAGCGAGCTCTGTTCATTGTACAGCGCAAAAGTGGAGAAAGAATGGAAAACCACCCTGAACCGCTTCCCCTCATTATTCCTGAGTATCTCGCTTATATACAACGAAATCTCATTCAGCGCCCCCGGTCCCCCCACCTTATACTCATTTGCCTTCCCGCTTGCTTCCCCCTGCGTATAGCAGTCTATATAGAAGATCTGCCCCGGCCCCTTAAAGTGTAAATCCCATCCCGCAGCCGTCTTTTCCACCTCTTTTGGAGTTTTATCCGTAGTAACGTAAATCACTACATCCCCCTCAGAAAGCCCTGCCTTTACAAAATGCGCAGCAAAGCACTGCTTCTCCGAGCCCGTAGGAGCCATAAGCAGGGAAGTCCCGGGGAACTTGTAGCCCCCCTCCAGCATGATGTCCAGGGCCTGCACCCCGGTACTCATCCTGTCTTTTCTGAAAATTGGAAGATCTTTCTCGCTCATGCGCCCTTTTTCTCATAATAAGTTTAAATACTTCTGTTCGCTTTTTTATCCAGTTTTATCCTGCCCAAAAACCCAGACGAAAGCCCTCCCCCCTAATACCGTGCCACTGCTTTTTCAGAGAAAATCCCGGGCATCCTCCAGGAATTCCTGTGCCCATTCAATGGATGCCTTTGCCGAGCTTTCTGAATATATCAGCCCGTAGTCTGCGTCCTTCCGCAGGCCCATGGTATCCCGGAACCGCTCATAGTGCTTCCTTCCAATGATTCCCGAATCTATAAACAAGTTTTTCAGCGCAACCGACAGGCACAGATGGCTTTTCTCCCGGTAGCCTTTGCTCAGCACAAGGGCCTTTGCAGTATGGAACATTGAATAGTAGGCCTGTACAGTCGCCCACTTGAAATCATCTTCTGAAGCAGAGTTCCGCGCCCGCCCCAAGTCGCTTTCTGCCTCTCCCAACTCCTTGTCAATGAGGTCCTTCGCCACTGGCTCTTTTGCCAGCCCCTTCTCCCTTATGCATCGTTTAAACCGTTCATCCATCTTCCTCACCATAAAGTTCTAGCCCTCGTTGAATTCTTTCGTACAGCGGCTTGTCTTTTTGCTGGAGGTTTGCATATTCCACTGAATCCAGCAGGATTGCCTGCATTTTGGGAAGTTTATCCATAATTCTCCGTATTTTTTCCTTTTCCCTGCTGAGCACGAAGAGGTCTATATCACTCTGTTCCGTGTTCCTTCCTTCTGCACAGCTTCCGAAAAGGATAATCCTCCTGCTGTGCGGAATAATCTTTTCTATCGCTGGCATAATTCCGTTTATTGTTATGAATATTTTGAACTGCCGCAGGAGCGGGCTCTTCCCATCGGGCCTGTAGAACAGCATCCTCCCCTTCCTGCTCCCCTCGACCAAGCCCATTTTCCCGAATTTCTTCATGATTGAATTTACCGAGCCCACGCTTACGTTTGCTTCCACCGCAATCTGCCGCTCGTATAGCTCCCCCTCCTTTTCCGAGATAAAAACCAGCAGTTTCATCTCCGTTTTTGAAAACAAGTTCAATTTTTTGAACATAAGTTCAATATTATGAACAAACCTATAAATACCTTTCTGCGGTTTGTCCTCAAGGTTGCCGATTTCACGTGCATTTCCCCGACCCATATTTATTTAAACATTACTAACCACAAATAATAACCAATAATGGTGAAAAACATGGCACAAGCAGCAAGGAAGCTACACATGAAAACAACCAGGTTTGAGCTTAATGGCAAACCAATTACTGTAGGAGTATTAAGGAAATTCAATGACAGGGAAAGAATCCCACTTTTAGAAGCCCCCGGAGCAGTAAAAGCTGTAAATGCAGAATATGGAACCAACCTTAGGCTTATCAGCCACAGGGCCTTGAATCATCTACTCACTAAGACCGATAACCGGAGGGAAATCCGTGAAGTTTTCCCTTGCCCCGCTGGGGAAGGGCTGACATATGAAAAACCCGGCACTAAGCTGGGAGACCAGATAGTTTTCGCTGAAGAAGGCGAGCCCAGGGTAATCCTTTCCACTGGAAAATACAAAGGCGAAAAAGGAATCGCACTCGTAGTTCCTGAATTGACTGCTGATGATATCCAAAAAGACGGAAAAGACATAGTAATCGCTGTTCCTGATACCAGGTTAGTAATAGTTCAAAATTTTCCTTCTGAAGACGGTTGGTATATGCCGCATGAAGAGACAGGAATTCCAAATGGCACACTGGTTGGCTATTCTGAGGAAGCTAGATTTCTTCGGAGGAGGAATTCTTCATATGTTGGCCTTCCGGTCCGCGGCGATTACAACTACGACGACGACGGCAGGCAGTACGTCGTTGCGGATTATGGGCCGTCCAACAGTCGCGGGGTGGCAGTTGAAGTCCCAGAAGGGGACGCTGCAAAAATTGAGGGTCTCAGGCAACTGAGCATCTCCCAAGAAGGAGGGAAGCTTGTCGTGGAAGGCACCCCACAGCAGCTCGAGGTTGCCCTCAACGTGCTTAATGCGCTCAAAGAGCAGTAATCCTTACTTTTTTATCTTTTTCATTTCTAGTTTTAATCCTAATTTTGCAGAAGTAAATACCGAAAACAGGAAACCCGAAACGGAGAACCAAAATAAAAAAATTGAGTGGGCCCAAGGGGATTTGAACCCCTGACCTACGGCTGTCTTAGACCAAATGTATTAGAGGTGGCCATATAAGACCGTCGCTCTAACCAGCCTGAGCTATGGGCCCAGAATAGCTATTCCACTTTAGTGCCCAAATCCTTTTTAAAGCGTGCCCAGTTCCTCCTGCACTAGCAACCTTTAAAAATATGGAAAGCCGAAACCCACTCATGGCGTTGGTAGATTTTTCCAATTTCAGCAAGAAGGTTCTTGCTGCAGTAAAGGGAAAGCTTAGCACAAAGGAACTCGGAATCCTGAGCCGGCTATTCACCCGGGTGAAAAAGAGGAACACAATCCTTGCCGCAGGCCTGCTTTCCGCACTGAAGGCGGGAGGCTCCACTAAGAGGGACATCGACCGCCTTTCCAGCATCCTGGAGGTCGCCAACGACCGAATCCTGGATGGGCAGAAGCCATTTACAGCCGCTGAAAAGACCGAGCTTGCAGTTATTTTTGAGCGCGCCAACCTGCCCAAAAAGGCAGAAGCCAAATTCACGCACAACGTCGAAACAGACAATGACGAGCTCTTGATCTCCCATATCACTGAATCAATCCACAGGGACAAAGAGAAGAAATTCGAATTCGTTCCCGAGAGGAAGATAAAAACAAAAACAATCTCCCTCCCGGAAAAGAAAACCGAGCAGCAGAAAAGCCGCAGAGCGTGAAAACCCATGAAGATGAAGCTCACCCCCGAACTCTCCTACATCATAGGATTATGGAAAGAAGTCCGCACAAAGGAAGGGATAGGTGTGCATGGAACTGAAGAGCGCCTCTCCCTATTCACAAAAGCCGTCCTTGAATCCGAGCTCACCGAGTCCACAAAGCTCCTCACCACCAGGCAGGAAGAACCGGAGGAAGACCTTGAAAATGAACTGGCCCAGGAAAAGGGTTCAGTCTATTTCTACCATACCTCATACAGGAAATTCTTCCAGAAAGTAATCGATGACGAGCTGGAAAGGTTCCAGTACAAAAACGAATACAGCGCAAATTTCCTCGCAGGGATTTTCGATGCAGTAGGTGCCATACCCGAAGACGGCAAAGTTCACCTCTCCAGATGCACCCAAAAAGACCAAATGCTCCTCTACAGGCTAGGATTCAAGCCCATAAGAAAAAACAAGCTCGTCTACTTCACCCGCCCCAAAAACTTCCTCAAATACATAAAGCCCTTTACAAAGAAGTTCAAGAACCATCCCATCCTTTCCAAGATATAGCCTTTTAATGATTATTTCCCCCATTGTTCAAGTCACGGTGATTTAATGAAAGCAAAAATACTCTGGAACACTACTAAAAAATGGGCAGCAAAAACCGCAGGCGAAGTAAAATCCTTCCTCAAACTAAAAGGAGTAAAACTAGTAAACAGAAAATCCGATTTCACAATCGTAATCGGAGGAGATGGAACAATCCTCTACAACAAGGAAAAGCTCGAAGGGCCTGTATTCGCAATAGGCAGCAAGAAGAGCTTTGTCTGCCAGTGCCTTGCTGAGAACTGGAAGGACGGCCTTTCCAGGTTCCTTTCCAAACCCAATTATGAGGAAAGGATGCTCATTGAAGTAAAGCACCGCAACAAAAAACACACTGCAATAAACGACATTGCACTCCTTTCCCAACACCACGAAATGCTCACTATTTCCATAGATATAGGAGGGGATGAATACTGCTTTGATGCGGATGGAATTGTTGTTTCCACCCCCACCGGTTCCACAGCCTATGCATATGCAGCAGGGGGCTCAATAATAGAGCCAACTTTGGAAGTATTCAACATAGTCCCGGTTGCCCCGGATAAGCGCCTCTTCGACCCGGTTGTAGTTTCCGCTTCCCACAAGCTCGTGCTTACTCCCTACCACCCCGCGCACTTCATCGTGGATGGCGGAAAGCCCCTGAAAATAAAGAAAGGGGAAAAAATAACCCTTATCAAAAGCAGGAAAAAAATAAAATTCGCGGTTAATTGAGCTACTTCTTCCAGAAGTAAATCATCGCAGCCGCTACCACTACAATCACTCCGGCCAAGACAAGCGGGTCCCCCATGCCCCCTTCCGGCTCTTCTTCTGGAGTTTCCTCGTTTTCCCCAACATCCCCCTCAAAGTACTCCTCATCTGATTCAAAGGAATAGGAAACCTTTCCCGGCCCAACAACAATCTCATTTTCCCCGGGCTGCACCGTGTATTCACTCTCCGCCCCATCCACAGTAACCCTTAGCAGTGCAGGCTCAGGCCCATCCCACCACACCTTCAGCGTAGTATTGTATTCCGTTACATACGGCTCCACATACGCTTTTTCATAGAATGTAAAGTGCTCAAAGTCCGAATACCCCCCAACTTCCGGAGCGTACATGTTGTACGCATGCGTAGGAAGCGCCGTAAAGTCCCCTTTATGCGTAACCCTCAGCTTATAGGTAATCTCCGTATCCTCCAGCCTATCAAAGAAGAACACAGCTTTATCCTGCCTTGCCTCCATCCTGTACCCCCCATAATACCACCAGTACCTGTCCCCTTCCTGCACGATTTCCGTTCCCATTGGAATCGGGTCCTCAATCGCCACATACTCCCCGCTCCCGTTCACAGTAAGCGTTACCTCAATCTCATCTCCAACTTTCGCAACGGTCTGCCCGAACTCCCTCACAACCTTAATCTCCCCCTCAGGAATCTCCTCACTCCAGTAAACCTGCGTAACCGTATAGTACAAAGGCCCGAATCCATCCCTCTCAATTCTCACATCATGCTTTCCTGCAGGAAGCTCTATCTCCTCGCTCCCCACATTCTTGTACCCCATCCTCTCTTCGTACACTTGCCCCCCGTCCACATAAACAGTAGCAACATAATCCGATCTCAATTCCCCAGTCGCTTTCGCATACCCAGTAAGCGCCAGCACGGTTCGCGCAGTATCCTTAGTACTCCTCCAGTACTTTCCCGTTTTATGTACCATAAGCCAGTTCACGCATTTCTGCGCATTTTCCATATCCCCATTCTTCACTAAGGTTTCAACAGCATAAGAAGTAAGCTCAGTCTCACTGTGGTACCAGCTCCTCTCCGCATCATACTCAAGGCTGCAGTACCCTCCCGCACACTCAAGCATCGAAACCAGTCTTCCACACTTCCCATCATCACATTCCGTAAGCGCCCCAAACGAATCATCCCCATATTCTCTCACAAGAGAAGAATCAATCCTGTTCAGCACAAACAATGCATATGAGCTCTCCGCGCCCTTAAGCGCCCCAAGCCCAGACTCATAAACCCCATCCTCAACTTCAACCCCCGCCCTTTTTGCAATAGTAAGCCCATCCATTACATATGCAGTAATCCTATCATCCTTCCCAGTAAACCAACCCCAGCTCCCATCCGAATTCTGGTGCTGGTAAATCCTTTCCAACCCATCTTCAATAAGCTCAGTCAGGTTTTCCTCTCCCGTATATTCCATATCCAGTTCCTGCAGCGTATACACAAGCACAACATCTGGAAGGAACCCGCTCATCGTCTGCTCTATACACCCATACGGATAGGTCACGAGATAATCCATGCTCTCAAACGCAGAAGAAAGAATCGAGGAATGCAACGCAAGCGTTACTTCCGCATCCTCCGGGCTCTCATAATCAAATTCCCCAGAATCACTCTCAATAACCCCGGATTCCCCATGGGTAATCTCAACCCCAAGGGCTTTCACTTCCAAAGGAAGCTTCACAGCATCCCCCTCCCCCCCTTCAACCCAAAGCGTAAGCTCCCCTTCCCCCCGCTCAATCGCTTTCACAGGAATATACATCGCATATGATTCCCCGCTTTCCAAACTAACATACCTAATCGGGCTCCCCAGCACCCAGATGTTCTCGCTGCTTTCCAGCGTAACCTTGAAGGTTTCCCTCTCCTCCCCATAATTGAATATGCTCACAGGGATTGCTGCAGCATCATCCACAACCAACCCTGCAGGAGGGCTCATCCCCCCAATCACATCCTTGGTTACCAGCACAGAGCTGCTTCCTATCCCCACATTGGTCCCTTCATTCGCAACCACTGTAATGTTCCAGGTAGTAAGCGTATCCGGAATATGCCACAGCACTTCCTTTTTCCCATTTTCCAGAATAATGTACGGAATCCACAGCGCAGTCTCTATGAATTTCTCCCTCACCTCAATCTCTTCTTTTGTTTTTTCCCCGTTGCCCATTTCCTCGGCCGAGGGCACAGGCATCCCTGCCTCAGCATACACAAGCCCACCATCCATCATTCCCCCCCTCCAGTAGTACGTATCCTCCCAGCTGAACCTCACCTGGTAGCTCTCCTGCGGATACCCGTAGAAATACTTGTAAACATCATTCCACTCCGCCCCGGACAAATCAATAATCGCCTGGTCCACAACCGCAATTGATGCAGCAGCATTGCTTCTAGAACCACGCCTTTCCGCATTAATCACAAGCCTCGCAATATCCCTTGGCCCATAAACAGATTCATGGTCTATCTCAATCTGAATCCAGTCCTCCCCCCTCACCATATAGCTCCCATATCCCCCGTACTTGCTCCCATCCTCAATCACATACAGTTGCAGGCTGCTCGTTTCCTCAGCCTCCAGCAGGATTGAATTAATCCCCGCCTTTACCTCAAAGAACTCAATCAAAGGCCCACTCCCCATGGAAACCACAATCAGCTTTCCCGCAACCGGGGAAGTTACCTTAGCCTCAATCCCCTCCCCCTCAGAATACTCGGTTTTGTCCAATTGCACATCCAGGTAGTTCCAGTTCCACCAGCTCCACTCAGACACATAGAAATATTGCTTTGTGCCTGCCCCATCCGCTTCCACCACAATATAGTAGCTCCCGTACTCCGCAGGGGTAAACTCAAAGCTGTAAGCCCCCTCTACAGTTGAAAATTCCGCCTCAAATACAGGTTCAGCGCTCTCATTTTCCTTCTGCTCATAATCTACATAATAATAGTAATCCTCCCCCATGTAAATCTTCACGCTCCCGTCCACTTCAAGAGCCTCATCATGCTCATCATAAGCAAGAACAGTAATCGTCCCGCTTTTGTTCGCCTCCATATCCGGAACCAGCACATCCAGGTTAATCTCTTCCAGCACAGAAACAGTCGTTTCCGCCTCACTCACAATTTCGCTTTCATCCGTAACCGAAACCTCAACCCTATAATCCCCGGTTACATTTGTCCCGTTCCACTCAATCGTCCCAACCCCATTCTTTGAATACACAAGCCCCTCCGCAACGAGCTCCTCGCTCCACCACGGGCAGATGCAATAGTACGCACTGTAATATGGAACATAATGCGGGCTCCTGTAAATCTCAAACTTCACTTCCGCATCCGCAGCCCCCCCAAAATAATAATCAGTATTCACGTCCACATAAATCGTTTCATTCACTACGAATACTTCCTCCCTTGGCTTCAGGCTCACAGCTATTTCCGGCCTCTTGTACTCCTGCACCTCAAAATTATACCACCCCGCATAATTGTCCCCCTTCTTTATGTTCACTGAATACCATCCCAGCGGAGCTTCCTCATCAATTGGAACGTCCACACTCACCCTGGAGTTCACAGAGCCCATTGGCTTGGAATAAACCATATCGTAATTCGGGTCCCTCACTTCCACCGTAAAGCTCCCCAACACAGTTTCATAAGTGGTTTCATTCTGCTTGAAAATTATCGAAGAAAGGTGCACGGTTTCCCCAGGCTGGTAAAGCTCCTTATCACTAAACACGTAGCTCGTATACCTCTCATATTCCTCCCAGTATGGCTCAGGGTAATAGTACTGGTAAATCTCAATCTCCGCAGACTCTCCCCCATATTCCCCGCGTATGTTCTCCAGCCCCTCAGTTCCAAAGCTGAAAACCCCTCCAATCCCGGAAACAGTATCAACTACCTCAACTTCCCCGCTCAGATTGTAGCTAAGCAGTATTCTCCCCCCCTCCACCGCAGAGCCATCCTCTTTGTGCAGGAACATCCCCTTCCCTTCCGGCCCCACAACAACCATAAGCCCAACCGAGCTCACCCTGAACTCAGCGTTTTCCTCTTCATCCATCCCATCCTTTGCAATAATAGTATAATCCCCGGAAGGAAGCTCCAGCTCATACGTTTCATAAGAATAGTAATAGTAATCCTCATCTCCCTTCTGCTCAACCGTGCGCACCTCATGGAACACATTCCCTCCCTCTGAATCCAGCACATCCACAACCAGCACTCCCTTCCCCCCCTCCACACTGAAGCTTATCGTTTCCCCAGGCAGGTATTCCGGGCTCACGCTTATCCAGAGCGCATAGTTAACACCAATCAGCAAAAGCAAAACCGCAAAAACCAAGTTCCTGTACATGAACCCCTCACTCAATTAACTCCTTTAAATATTGCACCTACCTTTCGGCTTCCCCCGAACAACCTCACTCTTAAAAGGGTTTCCATTCACACACCCCATCAATGGACAAAAAAATAATCAAGCAGGGATATGCGGAGATAAGGGTAAGGGTTTCCGGAGTAATCCAGAAACACAAGTTCACCCTGAAGGAGGAGAAATCCGCTTTTGGGGACTACTACGTCCTGGAAATCGACCAGCCCATAATGCTTGCAGAGCTTATGCGCGCTGCAAATGAGGTTAATTTCCCGCTCCGCTCACCCACAGGGTTCTTTTTCCCCCTTGGGAAGACACCCAAGGATTTCCTCGTAAAAGGGTAGCCAGCACCCATTCTTTTAAATCCCGCCTTACAAATCTGTTTTCTGTGCGGGTGTGTTCTAATGGCAAAGAGGAGAATTTATCCAATAAAGGGATATCCTGAGGAAACCGTTTCTGTAGCTTTTGCAAAAACCAGCAGGAGCCCTGAGCCCTTTGACAAGATAATTTCCGAGCTCGACCCCGAGTCCACAAAGAAATTCCACGAAACCTGGGTACTCAGGTTCGGCCACGGAAGCGTTGCAGAACACGCCTCCCTCCATCTCGCCGCAGAAAACATCTCCCGCCTTTCAGTAGAATGCATAGAAGGGAACCGCCTAGGTGCCTACACTGAAAAATCCACCCGCTACCAGGAACTCGATAAGGAGCACGTCCACTACCCAAAGGAGCTCAAAGGCACCAAATACGAAGACACTTACAAGGAAACAATCGACCTCCTTTTCTCCACCTACGATTCAATTCTCGCAGGAATGATTGAGTATTACCGCAAAACCACCCCCAAAAAAGAAGAGGATTCCGAAAAAAAATACGAAGCAAACCTCAAGCTCATGGCTCTCGATAATGCGCGCTTCCTCCTTCCCAACGCAACCCTTGCAAATGTAGGAATCACATTCAATTCGCGCACACTCATGCATGCGCTCCGCAAGATGCTTTCCTCCCCGCTCGCAGAGGTCCGCGAAATCGGCAAGGAAATGGAAAAAGCCTCCCGCGAAGTCCTCCCAACCCTTACCGGCAACCCCGAGCCCAGCAGTTACTTGGAGGAAACAGGAATCCAATTCCACTCCGAACTCTGGGACCAGCGCTCCCCCTTCACAAAAAAAGTAGAACTTGTTGCTTACGAAAAGGACGCACTCGAAAAAATAGTTGCCTCCTTCCTCTACAAATACTCCAATCTCTCTTTCCAGGAAGCCGAATCCCGCGCCAAAAAGATGGGCCAGGAGGAACGCAAATCCACAATCCAGAAAGCCCTTGAAAAACTTTCAAAAGAGCCCCCAATGCGCGAATTCGAGCACGCATACTACACTTTTGATTTGGTAATGGACCAGGGCGCATATGCAGAATTCAAGCGCCACCGCATGCTCACCCTCACAACCCAGAACCCCACAGTCCATTTAGGCTACCACATCCCCGAAGACATCAAAAAAGCCGGCTTAGAATCCGAATACACCGCAGCATTAGAAAAGGCAACCGAAGCCTTCAAGGATATGGAGGAGGATTTCCCATACGCAGCCGGCTACATCTCCACAAACGCGCACTACCGCCGCTGCCTCGCCACATTGAACCTGCGCGAACTCAACCACTTCATACGGCTCCGCTCAACCCCATGGGCCCATTTCACAATAAGGGAAATAGCAAAAGGAATGCTCTCAGAAATACAAAAGGTCCACCCGAACCTCACTTTCTGGATTGAATCAAGAAGCTGATTCTATTTCCACCCGTCCATAAACATTGCTAACACTAAACGTATCCCCATTCCCATAACAAGAAACATCGCAATGCTCAATAGCCCCAACGGCCCCCTGCTCCCCAAAATTAGCCTTAATCACATCCCCCGAACATTCAAGCGTAACTTCCCAGCCAAGCTCCACAACCCGGGAATTCCCGTCCCCCAAAGCACACACCTCATCCCCAGCAGATTTCAAAGAAGCAACAGCAATCTTAGCTTTCTCAGAAGAAGTAAGCACACTCTCCGCATCCTTAATCACAACAAGAGCACCAACAGCAAATGCAATTAGCACTAAGCCTACTGAAAACAGAAGTAGATACTCAACAGTTACCTGCCCTTTCATGAGCATCTATTGTCCGAGCAGCTTCCGGATTTGCAGTCTTCACCATCAACGCAAGGGTCCCCCGCGTCCCCCTTGGAAAGCTCATTCACATCCGAAAGCACATCGCTGCCCTGCTCCTGGACCTGTTCTCCGGCACTCTTGCCCAAATCCATAAGATACACTGCGGCAATCGCAACAATCGCAATAACTACCGCCAGCAATATCAGCATCTCAGCGGATATTTGTCCTTTCATAAGTTCACCTAATGTAAGTAATGTCTTTTTTGTTCCCGGTCATCTGGTGCTCCACTTCCTTCTCGATTTTGCTGATGACCTTTTCCCTGGTTTGAGCTTCTTTCTCAAGCTCAGAAATATCTACCTTGAACTCCAGCAGTTCCGCAAGCTTTTCCACCACGTTCTTTGCGGAAGTATGGTCCACATAGCTCCCGTGGGTCTCCCCCATGATGCAAATCCCATCCAGTTTCCGAAGCTTTGCAAGCCCCGGAAGCAATCCCGCAACCCCCACAATAGACCCGCGCGTCTCCCCAAAAACAACCCCCTTCTTCTCATACTCTTTCTTGAGCCTTTTGTTATTGGCAGAACCAAAAACCCTCCTGCTCTTCTCCACCTTCCCAGTACTATAGCCCCCAATAGTAATCACAAGCTTTACTCCCTGCTTTTCAACATAATCCAGGATAGCATCCGCAACCTCGTACTGCCCCACGCTGGAAACAGCCTGCACATCCCCAATCACCACGAGCAAATCCCGCTTTTTCGTTTTTATCCTATAAACAGAATTCTTCAGGAGCCTCATCACACCCCTTTTGCTCATCAAAACCTGGTGAGGAAAGTGCGGAGAATAAATTTCAGCAATCCTATCCCCCTTCATCTTCTTGATCATGTATTTTGCAGCAACCTGCCCAATAAGCCCAATCCCAGGCAGCCCGGTAACCATTACCGGATCTTTTAGCGTAACCTTCTTTTTTTCCCTTATGAGCGTTTTATCCATCAGCAATCCCCTTCTCTTTTCTCCTGTAGTTTGCATATCTATCGTTAGGATTATATTTAGGTGGGTGTGCAGAAATAGTCCTCTCCCCACAGTGCTCTTCCTCGAGGGTATACTCCCCGCAGGAAACACACTTATTCATCTTCTTCATTTTTCTTCCTCTGTGGAAAATTCGCAATCCTTTCCACTGAGGCCCTTTTCCACAGAACTGATTAGCTTGTCCATCTTCTTGTTCGCACTCTTGTAATCATCAGCAGTAACCTTTACTCCGTACTTTCCAGGGCCAAGGTAATGCGCATCTATCTTCCCAAGGGTCGAGCGTATCACCTCAACCCCATCGGGCTCGTAACATTTGACCACCATAACCTTGCTTACTTCAATAATTGGCTTCTTCACTGATTTCTTCACTATCTCCACAATCTCATCGTGGAGCGCCCCCTTCACATCTATTCCTTCAAATGCCTTGTCCCCCTCATCCCTCACATCTTCAAGGAAATCATAAATAGTCTCATACTGTGCAAGGATTTCCACCTCTAGCTTCTCAAAGGATTTCTTGGATTTTGCATTTTTTATTGCAACCCCAAGCAATTTCGTAGCGCGCGTATTCCTCCTCACTGCTTCAAGTTTCCTCTTCTTCTCTTCCTCATTTACCCTCTTTAAGGAAACATCGACCTGCGCCTTTTCCAAATCAATGCGATGCACACGCACCACATGCGTCTGGTTTACTGAAATAAATTCATGAATATTCTTTATCCAGCGGGGCGCAACCTCAGAAATATGCATAAATGCTTCTACTCCCTCATATTCCTTTAGGGAAAGAAACGCCCCATAGGGCATAATTTTAGTTATTGTGGCGATAACCAGCTCATCCCTCGCAGGATACTTTATTGCCATTTCACTCCTCCAGCTCCTTCACAACCGTTCCGTTGGTTATGATGGCCTTTCCTCCCGCAGGGGAGGCAAGCCTCTTCCCGCAAACCTTGCAGTCTACGGGGCTGGAAGCATGGCTAAATATGTTCTGCTCGTTTCCGCATTCACATTTCACAACTAGGAATTTGCTTGCCATAATAATTACCTCTGTATCTCCACCTTTTTCTTGGTCCTTCCCCTCAGTACCCTGGGGGTCTTCTTGTTGCAGTCCGGGCAGGTAAGCATAAGCTTCTGCCTTTTTCCCTGCTTCTTCACAGTCTTTTCACCGGCCCTTTTTCCGCCGTGCCCGAGAAGGGAGCGCGCGTGCTTCCTGTTACCAATAGCCATGGTCCTGGCTTTCCCCTTGCTCGCAACCTTTACCTTCATCTTTACGTGCTTCCGGCAGTACGGGCAGTATGCGTTAACCTCTTTTGGAAATTTCATAAAAAACACCTTTCGTTTATGCAAGCAGCTCTGCCATCTTCTCTTTCAGAAGCCATTGGGCCTCCTCAGATGGCAAATCCACCGTTTCTCCCGACTTAAAAGGTCCATATGCTCTATCATCTAAACCTTTATACGGGCTAATATCTTTGAGTAGCCTAACTCTTTTAATATTATCCTTTTTACCACTCCCGTTTCTCTCTTCGAAAATAAACGCCAATTGGGCCTCATTTGCCTCGATTGCCCGGGAAAGGTGGCCCATAAAATCCGCCTCCTCGCTCGTCATCCCGGTAGTCTCATTTTTCCCCCTGAGCGCCAGCAGCACCAGTTTCTCGTTCCTCTTATTCACAATCGCCTTTGCAATCTTGCGCAGGTTCTCGTACTCTTTAATCACAAGCAGGTTCTGGGAGTCCATTGCCTCATCCTTCTTCCCTTCCAGGAAACTCCTTACCTGGGAGTAGAAGTCCTCCTCCACCACACATAATTCACTGGTGGATACCTCTGATCGCTGCATCTCCCTGAGCTTTGCATAATTAAGCATTAAGTTCTCCCAAACCCCATTTTGTCCGGAAGTGCTTAAAAAACCGCCAGATTCAGGCGAAACTTCACGCCATGCGGGTACGGGGAAGGCCCCTTATCCATGTTCATGCCTCCGCCTTAAATCCGTTGTCCCTACCAAGGCTGGACGGCTTTAGCCCACAAAGCGTGAGGCAACCTTTAAATTAATGCCCTGCATTAAGTATACAATACAGTGGGTGGGTGTGTTTGGCACTATGTCGCTTAGCCAAAAATATGAAGTAGAGATACTTCCAGCAATTCTTGTAAAAGACAGGAGCCACTTCCTGGAACAGATAGAGATAGTCAAGCCTCACGTTAAGGGAGTGCACATTGACATCATGGATGATGTTTTTGTTCCAAACAAAACAATCGGCTCCGATGAGCTCAAGCCCCTCCCCCCCGGATTGGAGTATTCCCTCCACTGGATGGTCGAATCCCCTGAGAACTGGATTGCCACGCTTCCTGGCCCCCACGTGCACATGATTCATGTGGAAACCGTAAAATCCCCATCTCATTTTGATGAAATCGAAAAAGCAGTCAAAACCGCGGGCGGAAAGCTCGCAATCTCCCTGAATCCCGGAACCCGCCTCGAAGATGTTCTTCCTTACAAGGATCGCGTTATGCGCTTCCTCATAATGTCCGTAATCCCCGGCTTCGATGGCCAGAAATACATCCAGGAAGTCGAGCCCAAAATCCAGAGGCTCAGGGAATGCTGCCCCACCCACGAAATCGAAGTGGATGGGGGCATCACTTTCGAGAGCGCTCCCCGCGCAGCCCGCGCAGGCGCAAACATACTTGCAAGCGCCAGCACTATTTTCCGCGCAGACAACCCCGGGGATGCAATCAGGAAGCTGAAAAAACTTGCAGAAGAGGCGTAAAAATGCCAAGAAGATTCCCAAAAACAAACGACATAAAAAAGCTGAAGCTTATCGCGAATACGATAAGGAAGGACGTAATCCAGATGCTTGAAGAAGCAAAGTCCGGCCATGCTGCAGGTTCCATAGGCCTCGCAGACATATTCACCGCCCTTTACTTCAACGTGCTCTACCATGACCCCAAGGACCCGGAATGGGAGGAGCGCGACCGTTTTGTTTTATCAAATGGCCACGTTTGCCCTGTAATGTACGCCGCGCTCGCAAACGCAGGCTACTTTCCCAAGGAGGAGCTCCTCACCCTAAGAAAATTGGGTTCGCGCCTCCAGGGCCACCCGCACCGCGGCTCCCTCCCGGGAATTGAGAATTCCTCCGGTCCCCTGGGCCAGGGGTTCTCCATCGCAGTAGGCATGGCAATCACCGCAAAAAGGGAAAGGAAGCGCTGGAGGGTTTACACCGTAGTTTCAGATGGGGAGCAGCAGGAAGGCCAGGTCTGGGAAGCAGCAATGCTTGCATCCAAGTTCCACCTGGGCAACCTCACCGCAATAATGGACCGCAACAACATCCAGATTGATGGATTCACAGAAGAGGTAAACCCGATTGAGCCCATAGTTGCAAAATACCGCGCATTCGGCTGGCACGTAATCGAAGTCGACGGCCACAACATAAAGAGCCTGATAGATGCATGCGAGGAATCCAAGGCAATCTACGAGCGCCCCACCATGATTATCGCACACACAATCCCCGGAAAGGGAATCCCGTTCATGGAATTCCTTACCGAGTGGCACGGAAAGTCCCCAACCAAGGAGCAGGCAGATGAAGCCTACAAAATCCTTGAATTGGATAGGCGCGAAGTGGAGGAGGAGTGATCCAGATGGCAGCAATTTCCTACAACAAGAACCCGGAAGAAAAGAAGGCCACCCGTGACGGATTCGGCAAAGCTCTCGTAGAAATCGGCGAGAAAGATCCGAACGCATGGGCCCTCACCGCAGATGTTTCAGAATCCTCCCGCACCCACTGGTTTGCAGAGAAATTCCCAAGCCGCTTTGTCCAGGTCGGAATCGCAGAGCAGAACATGGCAGGGGTTGCAGCAGGAATCGCTTCCTGCGGAAAGCGCCCCTTCATCTCCGCATTCGGAGCATTCTCACCAGGAAGGAACTGGGAGCAAATCCGCGTCTCTATCTGCTACAACAATGTCCCTGTAGTAATCCACGCATCCCACACCGGAATCACCGTGGGCCCGGATGGAGCATCCCACCAGATTCTCGAGGACCTCGCACTCATACGCTCCCTCCCGAAC
>JAQBFN010000017.1:0-5941 GCA_032123335.1 Microcaldota archaeon | reverse complement strand
ACAAGGGCGGCACCTGCGAGTTTTCTTTTTAGCAGGGCTGGCCTTGCTTTTGGGGCAGTTTTGATTTCCCTGAGCTTGCCTGGCATTACATATTATTCTGCATAATAACATTTTTAAACAGTTTTAGAAACATTATAACTGTACCTTGCCTCAAAAACAATAATGCATTTTAACCTTAAACTTGGATCCTTGGAGAAAGGGGAAACGCTGGAATTATAAAAAAGGACTTTGCCCACATTAAGTTGCTAAGCAAATTGAGGACAGGTATATGTGGACTACCCCAATAATTCCATATACTATCAGAAACAATATAATTTTTGAGACCATGCTTTCGACTCCAAATTTAGTCCGAACTTCAGAAAGCCTTGGGGTCAGAACCGCAAAAGAGGCTACTGTCCAGACAAAAAAATTAAAGACCATTTCCTGCTCATTTGGACAAGCACTATACGCATGGTGTGCCCCGAGTATTACACCAATAGCAAAGAATGCAAAAAGGATTAGGGCGACCACCCTGACTTTCATAGAAAAATTTGACATAGTGAAGGCCAGGCTATTAAGAGGCGGATCACCAGTGTACCTAAACCACCCATTTAGCCTTTCCTGTTTCTTTTTGCCTTTGGCCATAGGAAACCTGCTCCCCCAAAGATTAAAATTCTTGCCTCTGAAGCCTTGGAGAAAGGGGAAAAGCTGGAATTACAAAATCAGGTTGAAAAGGAGCCCGGTAAGGGTTATGGAAACCGCAAGTATTGCAACAAAAATCCCGATGAGCTTGGGCTTGAGGACCTTGCGGAGAATAATCATCTCCGGGAGGGAAAGCGCGGTAACGCTCATCATGAACGCAAGCGCGGTACCCAAAGCCATCCCCTTATCCATGAGCGCATTTACTATGGGAATTGTACCCGCAGCATTGGAGTAAAGCGGAATCCCCATAAGCACTGCAATGGGAACTGCAAGGAGGTTATTGCTTCCTGCGATGCCCGCAAGGAAATCCTGGGGGATATACCCGTGGATGAAGGCTCCTATTCCTACTCCGAGCAGTATGTACGGTCCTACTTTGAGGGTAATGTCCAGGGTCTGGGCTTTTGCAAAGGAAAGGCGGCCATTCCAGTCCATGGGAGCTTCCTTGAGCTCTTTTGAGCGAACCTCATATACAAATCCTTCAACTTCTTTTTCCAGGTTCATGCGGCCTATCAGGACTCCCCCTACGATTGCAATAAGGAGGCCGCTCAGGACATAAAGGAGGGTTATCTCCCATCCAAAAAGCCCGAAAAGAAGCGCAATTGCAATTTCATTTACTATGGGTGCGGAAATCAGGAAAGAAAAGGTTATTCCGAGGGGAACTCCGGACTCAACAAACCCAATAAAAAGGGGGACTGCGGAGCAGGAGCAAAAAGGCGTGGGAATTCCAAGAAGGGCTGCGAGAAGGTTGCCCATCCCCTCCTTCTTCTTCCCAAGGAGCTTCTTGATTTTTGGAGGGGTTATGAAGGTGCGGAAAATGGAAACCAGGAAAATTACGAATATTAGAAGGATAAACACCTTGAGAGTATCATATACAAAGAAGGTTGCGGCTTCACCTAAAGGAGTGTCTCCCTGGAGCTGGAGCACTTCGAATACCAGCCAGTAAGCAAAGCTCTCAAGCGGATCCATTGTTTCACATCAGTATTATCATATTAAACCAAATGTCAGGGCCATTGTGTAATACATGCCCACGAGCAGGAAAATAGCCGAAACGGCTACCCTCATGTATTTTTCAAAGGTCTGAACCTTCCCCAGTATGCTTCCCAGTTTCGAAATGCCAAATGCCAGCACCAATGAAAATGCAACTACCGGCAAGGCGGTGGCCAAAGCGAATACCAGGGGGATGACCAGCGCATCCCCGTTCTTTATTGCAAGCGGAATAAGCATTCCGAAAAACAGCACTGCACTAAAAGGGCAGAATGCCAGGGCAAATATCACGCCCAGGATGAAGCTTCCCAGCAGCCCTTTGTGTGCCAGCTTTTCCTTAATTGACTCGAGCCTTTTGCCTCCCCCCGGCAATTGTATTTTAAGCGCACCAGACAGGATAATTCCGATTAAGATAAGGAGGGGCCCCAGCAGCTTTTCACCATATGCCTGCAGGGCAAATGAAACAGCCTGCACATTCAGGCCAACGAATACGATAAATGAGGCTATTGCCACATATGCAATTGCCCTTCCCAATGTGTATGCGAAGCCTATTAGCAATATTGTGCTCTTTCTGGCACCGGTGTTCCTGGAGATATATGCCATCGCAGTGATATTCGTGGCCAGAGGGCAGGGGCTCAGGCTCATCATAAGGCCTATGAAAAATGCAGCAATAAGGGCAATCTCGCTTGTCCCCATCGTTTCCATGAATGCGAATATGCCCATCAATCCAAGTCACCATTCAGTCTTTTTTCGAGTATTTCCTTGAGGTAAGCCAGGTACTCCTCTTTATCTTCGGTTTTGTACCAGACATTTATATTTTGCTCTTTGTGGAAATCTGCACCGTCATAAACTCCTATCCATAATGAGGAACCGATAGCCCCGTATTTATCAACAAGTTCCTGGTTTTCTGGCAATTCCCTGTTTACATGTGAAAAAGTTATTTTGCCTGTTTTTAGTTCATCTGCAAAATAAGTGTTTATGGTTTCCTCCGCATAATCTCCCACAGTGATGCAGGAATAACACTGATATGCGCCATGGAAATGAATGACTTCCACCTTGTCAACAACCGGAGACTGCCCGGACCCATTGGTTTCCATGCAATCCAAATCGGACGGGCCACACGAAGAGGGCGCTTCCAGCGAACTGTTTGTAGGTATTTCCTCTGCTGGGGAATCGGTTGCTGTGCACCCTAAAAGAAAGAAAAAAAGCACAATAGTTATCAAAGAACTCAATGAATTATGTCTCATTCAGATCAGCCACTTTTTTATCTCTTCTACTCCCGGGATTCTGCCGGAGGCCTTAACTTCACCATCTACTACTATTGCAGGGCTCGACATAACTCCGTACGCTACGATTTTTTCAATCTCTTCCACTTTGACAATATCCGCATCCACTCCGGCTTCGGAAACCGCCTTCCTTGCATTTTCTTCAAGCTTTTTGCAGTTTGCACATCCCATTCCCAATATCTCAATTTTCATATTACCACTTCGAAATGTCTTCAATTACTCTTTTTCCTTTTGCAGAAAGGGAATATAGGCGCTTTGGGCCTTCCCTTCTCACCACAACAAGCCCTGCTTCCGAAAGCACCTTGAGGTGCTGGGAAACCGCAGGCTGGGAAACCCCGGCCTTTTCCGGAAGCATGCAGGCACAAACTTCTCCCCTTTCAATTTGCCTGAGGAGATTGAGCCTTGTCTCTTCCGAAAGCGCTTTTAGAATATTAGTGCCCATTAATATAAGTATGGGCTTATATCTTTTAAAATGAGGATGCTGCGTTTTTAACCTTAAGCAAGCTTTGGAGAAAGGGAAAACGCTGGAATTATTGATTACTCGTTGCCCTCTTCACGCTTAATCTTTCCTGATTCAAATTCGTTGCTAGGCACATTATAATCGACATCAAGGATCTCCCCTGTTGGGCCCACTTTGATGCTGCTTATGTTCCCATCTTTTTTAGGGGCAAAAAGCCTCGCCCCCAGGGCCTTGGATATCCTTGCGCCTATTGCATGCTCGCTTCTCCCTGTTGAGCAGGAAACGAGGATTACGGTTGGGTTGTCTACGAAATGTTCCCTTATCTTTCTGAACATTCCCATATCGGAAGAACTGATGTAGGACCGGCTGCCACTATAACCCCCTAGAGAAATTCCATGCGGGCTGCCGTGCCCACCAACGATAAGAAGGCTTATCTTGGCCCCGAGAAAATAACTGCCAAACCTGGTTTTGTGGAAAGAAATGGACTCTTCCATTTTTTTTGGTATGTCCTTGTCGGAGTTGACTTCTATGACGAACATTTTGTGGGTTTTCATCACGTACTCCAGGTTATTGGCCTGTGAATAAAACGCGCCGTTCCAGTCGCTCTTGTTGTACACGACGAAAGCAACCGGGGAGAGCTTCCTGTGGCGGGGATGCTCGGAGCGCAGGAGCTCCTCAAGGAGTTCCTTTGGGTACCTTCCGAAATACTCCAGCCCGTAGCTTTTGTGCAGAGTAAGGGCCTTGTCCTTTCCCACGGTCTCCACGGCATAGGCAAAATTAAGGCAAACCTCTGGATCCTTGTAGCGGGCTCCGGCTTCTTTGGCAAGAGTTTTCGCCTCCCCGAACTTTGCTAGGAATTGGGCGTCGTCAACCAGCAAACCCTTCTCTGCCAGATTGGCAAACAGGGAAAATAACGGCCCTGCCTGGCCTCCCTTCTGGCCAAGCACAAAGCTAAGGTTGTTAATGGAAATCATATGGTTTTTTGACTGGCTAAGCAGGCGGGAGAGGTTAAGAAAGGCATATCCTCCTTCATCTCCCCGGATGCGCGATGCCTTCTTCGCGATTCCTTCAAAAACACCAATCAGCTTCGGGGAAAGGTCCTTGCTCTGGGAAATTTGGCTAAGTGCGCCCAGCGAAATTTCCGCCCCTCCGCCATACTTTATCAAGATTTTAAGGGTTTTCAGCATTTCAGAATAATATTTTTGGGTGGCCAACGCGTTTGCAGCATCGGGCAGATGATATTCCGCATTCTTCTTGGTGAGCATTGAAACAATTTCCTCAAGATCCCCAAGCATTTCCACGAACAGGCAAGATCCATAAAATGAACGGAAATCCCTGCTTTTTGAGATTAACAGGGCGGACTCAAGGAATTTTTCTGGGTAAGCATATGCCGAAGAGAGTTTCTTTAAACTGGCCTTCAATTTTGAAGAAGCCCCCGAATCGAAGAAATCCATCTTATATATCTCCGCGAGCGCTTTGAGCGCCGACTTGGCGGTCGAGCTGCCCGCATAATCTGAATTAATAACCGTTTCCAGCTCAGAAACAAGATCGTCAAACATTGGCTGGCTGAAATGTGGATTCATAAAGGAACTTAGGATTACACGTGCGGCGTCTTTCTTTGTTGCTCCGCCATACATGAACACAGGGGTAAACCCGTTCGGGAGAGCAGTGCCCCTAAACAGCTCTTCAAATCTTTTCCTGTTCTTTTCTGCCAGCTGCCTAACGCGCTCTGAGAATAGTTCAAGAACTTCGTTTGTTGCTGCAAAGGTTTCGGAATGGTCGCTTCCCCTTGTGGAAAGCGCATGGAACGCATTGAGAACGAACATCTTTTCCTCCCTTGTTACATACCCTCCCAAAACTCCCCCGTTATTAAGGAAAAGCTGCATCTGCTTCAGGAACTCAGGAGAATAGGAATCGCTTCGGAATATTGCGGATGTATTGTATAAAGTGCGGCGCTCATCCTGGCCCAATTTTGGTCCACCCTCAACAAGCTGCATCACAATATCAAGTTCGGTGCTACCTACTTTTTGGCCCTTGAACAGGTACTCCAGCGTGCCCAATGCATTTATCGCATCATCGAGGCTATCGGTTCTGTTGAGAACTGAGCTTACCAGCCTGCAGGATTTCTCAAGGTGGTTTTTGCGCAGGGTGCTGTTCCCCATCAGCACATCAAAAACCTCGGACGGCCAAAAGCCGGTTTTATCCTGCTCTAATGTGAAAATATCTTCAATAAGGGACATTTCTTTATCAGTAAGTGAATACTTTTCAGAAAAGGCACCCCACCGTGGGTTCTTGGGCTCTTCTGCCCTGGGCTGGGCAGCAGTAATGCGTATGGGGCTTTTCGCAGTTACCTGGATTGTTTCTGGTGCGCATGAAACAGATAACAAACCGACAAGGGCGGCACCTGCGAGTTTTCTTTTTAGCAGGGCTGGCCTTGCTTTTGGGGCAGTTTTGATTTCCCTGAGCTTGCCTGGCATTACATATTATTCTGCATAATAACATTTTTAAACAGTTTTAGAAACATTATAAC
>JAQBFN010000016.1:0-2834 GCA_032123335.1 Microcaldota archaeon | reverse complement strand
CCTGGAAATCTCCGCAATGTCCAGCCCCATTATGTCCTTGAAATAAGAGCTTGTTATCCTTACCTTGTCCACTTCTTCTTTTGCAAGCACGCTTTCCGGGAATCCTCCATATTTGAGATATTCTGCAAATGCCCTTTCCAGCTTCCCCCTCCCCACAACCGTGCCTTCTTCCTTTATTCCCCTGAATCCCAGGAATTCCCTGAAGGAAAGCGGGTAGAGCTCAATCGGGAGTATCCTCCCCCGCAATGCCTTTCCCGGCCTCAGGAGGCTGCTCCTTGAGGAGCTCACCACAATCCTCAGTTCCCCCTTGAGCATCTCATGCACCCTTGCAAGCCAGCCTTCCCAGCCTTCCACGCCTGCAATCTCGTCCAGAAGGAGGAATCCCTTCCCCTCTGACCATTTGAGCACTTCCTCCAGCACATCCCTTTTGTTGTTTATCCTGCTGTCTTCCAGGTTTACGTACCTGACTGTTTCCCCCCTCTTTTCCAGGTGCTGGGAGAGCAGCATCAGTATGCTGGACTTCCCGGAGCGCCTTATCCCGGTTATTGCCACTACCTTCAGCCCTGAAGTCTCCTCTATTGATTTGAAGCCTATGTCCCTCATTATGAGCTTCTTCCTTTTTGCATAGGAATCCCATTCATTGAATACGTCTGTTAGTTCCATAAATTGTTTTTTTACAGAACAATTTTTAAATATATTGTTTTCTTACAGAACAATAATGACTGTGTTCCCCCGGTTGCGCGTTTAGGGTTTTGAAGTTTCCTTCCAAAAAGGACAATGTCATGCAATAGTTTCCTTAAAATAAGGATAATATTTAAAATACTTGTCCTTCTAAAAAGGAAACCTTTATTAATGCCCCCGAAGCGTATAAACCCATGATAAGCAAGGAACTGCTCAAAACCATAATAGCCGAAGGATACCCGCAGAGGGATATTGTCCACCGGGAGGTAAAGATGGTGGACATAAACAAGATTTACACCATAATAGGCCCGAGGAGGGCAGGGAAAACATATTTCCTGTTCCAGGTAATAAACGGCCTTCTGGGAAAAGGGGCAAAGCGTGAGCAGGTCCTTTACATTAATTTTGAGGACGACCGCCTGGAGCACATGGAAACCGAAGACCTCCAGGCATTGATTTCTGCCTTTTACGAGCTTTATCCGGAAAACCGGAAAAGAAAAGCATATTTCATGTTTGACGAGATTCAGAATGCCCCTTCCTGGTCAAAGTTCGTGCGCAGATTGCACGAAAAGGAAAATTGCGAAATATACGTTACCGGAAGCTCCGCAAAGCTCCTTAGCAGGGAGATTGCAACTGAACTCCGGGGGAGAACCTGGGTTTATGAAATGTTCCCGTTTTCCTTCCGGGAATTCCTAAACGCAAAGGGAGTGAAGCTTTCTTCTGACTCGGCTTACTCCAAAGAGCGTTTCGGCTTAGTTAAGCTTTTTGAGGAATACCTGCTAAACGGCGGCTTCCCTGAAGCCTGCCTGCAGGAGCAGTTTGTGCGGTGCCGCCTGCTCCAGAACTATTTTGATTTGGTGATTTTCAGGGACGTGGTTGAGCGCTACTCGCTTTCTTCCCCGGATTTGGTAAAAGACATGTTCCTTTACCTTGCAAACAATTTTTCGCGCCTCTTTTCCGTGAACAAGTACTATTCCATGCTCAAATCCCAAAACCGGAAGGCGAGCAAGGACACGCTTTATGCGCTTGAGGGGCACATAGAGGACACGATGTACTACTTTTTTGTGCCTGTTTATTCCGCATCCAGGAAAAGCCAGATGGTGACCCCCCGCAAGTCCTACCTTGTGGACAACGGGCTTGCCTTGTGCCTTTCTTCCCGCGCAACCCCTGATTTGGGTTGGCTCTATGAAAACCTTGCCTTTGTTGAATTGCGGCGCAGGGGCTTCCAGCTTTTCTACTTTAAGGGAGAGCGGGAGTGTGATTTTGTAGCGGTGGATGGAAAGGGCTCCAGGCTGCCTGTGCAGGTTTCTATTGAGCCGGATAAGGAGAATGAATTGGAAGGCCTTCTGGAAGCCATGGAGTTCCTAAAGGTTAAAGAAGGCCTTTTCCTTACCCGGGATACGGAAAAAGAGATTAATGAGGAAGGGAAAAAGATTCGCTTTGTTCCTCTTTGGAAATGGCTCCTGGGGCAGGCATATGGGCAGGTTTAGGGTTTCCGGTTTTGGGTTCCGGGTTTTGCATTTTGTCCAATTCATTTGCTAAAATGTATGCATTTTGGTTAATTGATTTGCTAAAATGTGCTAAAATTTGCGTAAACTATGCATTTTGTCCAATAGATTTGCTAATATTTTCTCATTTTGCCCAATTAGTTTGCTAAAATGCTTGAGTGCGTGCCTATATTGAAGAATGCAGGGTAGAGCTTATGGTATATCTCCGCCAGCCTGTGCGTCCCGTGCCCCATGTAAACCGGAATCCCCTCATCCAGGAAGGGAAGGTGGCCCATGTGGTCCGAGTGTATGTGGCTTATGATTACCCCGTCCACGTCCGGCTCCTGGTACTTCAGCTTGGTCCTCTCCAGCATCTTCCTCGAGTAGAGCTTCTCCACTTCCGGCAGCAATCCAAACTCAAAATAAACCTCCAATCCATTCGCCTGCCTCGGCTGCAAATACTCCCAGAAATACTCCTCTCCAAAGTTGAACTCCTCCCCGAAGTCCAGATAGATTTTGGCGTCTTTATCCTGAAGAAGTATCTTATTGCCACCTATTTCCCCAGCACCACCGTAAACCGTAATTGAAACCATGGCAGGACATCAATCTTAAGGTTAAAAAATGCATTATTCCACTGTTGCACACAATCACCACAATTTACCATAAACG